>CANCIL010000008.1 GCA_947378095.1 Betaproteobacteria bacterium | reverse complement strand
CGTCAGAGGTCTGTAGAAGCGACCGCTAGGATCAAATTTCTGGAGAAGGTAGCCATAGAGTTAGGAATGATTCCAAAGAATCGGTAATACGCTGTTTGGGGATATCCAGATATATTTGTACAGTTTTGATCGTTACCCTGTAGATGATTCAAAATAACAGCATACATATGGGTATATCGGTGTACCTAGTTTGTACCCGTTATGGTGAGTAGTAGATGGCTATTAAGTGAACCATCTGCTACAAAATTACATGACGCTAACTTATCTTCAGCATGATTAACTCTCCTTTATGTTGGAGTTGTTTTGCATAGACACCACTCAAAGGGTGTTATCCAATAAACTATTTCGCTTGTCCATGGAAGGGTAGGGTTAAGTAGCATGCTAAACATTCATGTCCTTGGACCTACCGACATATCTTCAAACATTATCGGTAGGTTTTCACATCACTTCGCAACAGCAACACAGGATGTTATTGTGTAAATCGATCCTAATTTCCGTCAATATCGATGTGCGCCATTTAAAATGCCAAGGGCTTCTAAAAACGGTTCAGGTCGTGATTTAACTGCTGCTTCAAAGGGTTGCCATAACACTCCCAGTTTGTCTCGATAGAGACGCTTCTCGAGTTCCTGGATGGCTTTATCGCTGGCAGCTTTCTTGGCAGCTCCTTTTAGATACATAGGGTATGCAAGCCCAAAATCTAAGCCAACTTTCTCGTAGAGATCATAAGATCGCTCTCGGCTACAACCTTTAAAACCTAAAACTTTGCTAGCTGGAAGATTTTTCCCAACAATGGGAACCATAATGACATGCATGTGGGGATCATCTTCGTCATAGTGGATTACTGCATGAGCGATAGGACAGCTTGGGAAGCTTTCCATTAACCAATCTAGACATCGTATATATAAATACTTAAAGTCACAAACAAATCCAGGCGTTATGGAAAATACCCACTCAATTGCATAGCCTTTATCGGATCGCTTGAAGGTGCCTTTCCTGATGTCCATACCAGCTCTGGTAATAAAATCTAGAACACTCCTTTCTAGAGAGTTTGTCAACGGAATAATGTGATCATTTAAGTGAGTTTTGGATGGATCTATTCTGTTCTTTGCATACAGCTCTGTAGGAATTTGTCTAAAATTATGTGCTTCTGCTAGCGATAGGGTTTGGCTCTTACCATTTAGATATAGAAGGCGCCCTCGAAGATCAAGCTTAAACATTTTGACCTCCTTGATTTGTTAACCTCTGCAGTTTCTTGGCTTGTTTTTCCCAATAATTACGACTGCCTATTATTTGGGCGGCCTGGTTTTGAAACCAATTTCTGCTATGAGTTAGTGAGCGATTATTAATCTCTAGAAGCTCGTTTGCTTTTCTCAGTTCCTCCAATCTCTGGGCAAGATCAATTCTTTCAACTTCCGTTGCGTCAAATTGGCCTACAGAGATTTTGTCTCTTAAGAGTGTGTTTTCCTTAAGTAATGATTGGATCGTATCGGCAAGCTCTTGGAGCATGTCGTCCCTTGGGTCATATAGTTCTGCTGGATTTGTAGCACGTTTTTTCATTTAGTCTCTCCGACTTTTGAAACGCTGCACAGGCTATATGGTCGTAAAAAAGGCCTGCACAGCATTTCTGCTTATGCAAGCCATAGATCCTCGGAGCAACTTGGATTTATTCTGCTCCCGCCTTATTTCCCTTAGGGAAACCCTTAATTAGTAGCATTGTCCTCTGCTACTCTGAACACCTTTGGGGCTTACTTCCTCCGATGCCAGCTTGGTTAGGGCTGTATTTGTACTCTTGGTATTTATTCTACAGAACTGTAGTGCTGTTTGCAAATACTTGAGAGTCAAGCCTTTTTAGAATTGCCACGTGCGAAGGGTGGGTATACCTTTTAAGCATCCCTAAAGTTCGGTGCCCGCTGATATGGGAGAGCTCAATAACATTTAGACCTAAATCTGAGAGGCGGCTCAGAGCCTCGTGTCGTAGATCATGAAATCTCAGGTCGTCAAATGGGTTTATTCCCACTCCATTCCATTGAGTTTTTGTATAGTCCTTTAAACGCTTAAATTGACTCCGCAGAGCGTCCATTCCCATAGGAAATACTTTTTCCTCATGTCTAGAAAGGGTTTCTAAAACAGCCATTGCTTGTCTGGTAAGAGGCACCTGGCGAGGTTCACCATTCTTTGTTTGGTGAAGGTATGCTTTGCGATTAGGTAAGTCAATATCATCCCAAGTAAGCCCCATAATTTCACCTCGCCTCATGCCAGTTTGAATAGCAAATTGAATAATCGAGTGAAGTAGGGGGAGTGATAAATGGTCACAACCAGATAAAAGTAAAGATTCCAGTTCTAGATTCACTCTTTTAGTTCTGCCTTGTGATGCTGGCATCCTTCTAATACCTTTAATAGGATTTGCAATTTTTATCTCCCATTCGTCATTGAGCATCTGAAACAGCTTAGAAATAGTATTGAAGTAGTGGTTGATAGTTTCGCCAGAGCGACCCATCTTCAATAAGTCATCTCGCAGAGCGATAACGCTAGATTTATCCACTTTAGAGATAGGCAAACTTCCCCAGCGTTTAATTAGGATTTGCAAACGAGAGGTTTCGCAGCGAACAATCCTCTTATGAATGGAGTGAGTTTTGATGTAGTGCGTGGCTGCCACCTCAAAAAGTACCTCATGGCTAGGCTTTGGAGGCGTGTCTGGCTCCATATAAAGCCCTAAGCTTATCTGGGCTTCAGTATGTTTAGCCCATTGCAATGCGTCACTACGATTATTGAAAGTCTTGGATAGGGTAGTTTCGCCAACTCGTTTAACACGGGCTCGGTATGAGCCATTTCGCTTCTGTATGGATGCCATTCTCTTCCTCGGGGACCAAAAGGGGACCAAACCGAGTTCTTTCTATCTCAAAAAGCCCGTAACATATTGATTTACTTAGATCTGCCCATAGCTCAGCTGGATAGAGCAACGCCCTTCTAAGGCGTAGGTCGCACGTTCGAATCGTGCTGGGCAGGCCAATTTCTTGCTGATTTCCTTTCTTGAATTGGCACCATTCTGTGGCATTTGTAGCGTATTGATATCCAAGGTCCTCATAGAATGGGCAAATGGCCCATCCTTTATTTCTAGCAATCGTTATTTTGTTGGGCTCTTTACCCCTTGTTGGCTGTTCAACAGCAAAAATAGAGGCAAGGCTAGAAGCAGATCCACAATGCAAGCCCATCATCAATCCTAAAACTGGATCCCTAATGCCTTGTCCAGGCACCGAAAAAGGGTTTTATGCTTCACTTGGTTTGACAGCCAGCAAGTTGGAGAATGTCCCAAATAGATCTGCAGAAACTGTCCTAACTACAAGCGCCCCACAGGCACCTGTCAAACCCTCCTTAGAGTGCAAGCCACAATTACACAAAAAGACTGGTACTGCATTGCCTTGCCCTGTAGATTAATCAACAACTTACTAGTAACGTTTGTCATCATTCCGCTATATGATGTGCCGTAGATAAAGATTACAGCTCAATTACCTTTACCAGGAATAAAAATGAAAAAAATTAGCCTCTATGCAGCAATCGTGAGTTTTGCTTTGGTGCTGCTTGCCTGTAGTAATACACCAAAATTAGCCTCAGAAGCTATGCCAAGATCAGGATTTTTACCAAACTATTCTCTGCTTGTTCCAACATATACCAGCGCATCGGATACTCGTATTTGGCGTTATCGTAAAGAGGGTATTAATCCTTCGACCTATACGGCTGTTATTTTGGAGCCCATCTATCTGAATCAGAGTGCAACAAAAGAGGTGAGTGCTGAATCTATTGCAAAAGCAAAGGCAGCGTTACAGGCCTCTATGGTTGAAGCAATTAATGCCCGTGGAAATATCAAAATCGTTACTCAACCAGGCCCAGGCGTTGTAAGAGTGTCTGCTGGAATAACAGGCGCTGAAAGCTCAAATGATTATCTGAAGCCATGGAATTTCACGCCAATTGGATTAGCTGCCAATGCAGCAGCTTTTGCTGGTGGTGTTAACGCAAAAACACCAGCCCTAGTAGTGGAAAATAAGATTACGGATAGCAGGACAAATGAAGTGCTAGGCATGGGTCTTGTCACTATTCAAGGTGAATCTTTTAGAACCTCTTCTGGTTCAGTCGATTCCTTTATTGCTATGGCGCAAAAGGCAGTTCGCGTAGCTCTAGAAACGTCTGCTAACCCATCGTCAACTAGCGCCCAATAGTTCTTATGTATGCCAAATTGATTCTTTCTAGTATTGCCGGACTAGTTCTTTGCACGATGGCGCAAGCAGATAATTCAGTTCGCAATAAAGAGATTGCGGATCGTTTTGCAAGCTGCGATAAGAACCATGATGGCAAGCTAACCAAAGAAGAAGCCAAGGGATGCATGCCTCGTGTCTACGAGCACTTTAGCTACCTTGATTCTGAGAATAGGGGTTACGTTACTGTTGCCCAAATTCAACTGATGGCATCTAGATAGCGATTGTCCTATATATCCTTTTGGAATGAATCATGTCAGTTACTTTTCCTGAATTTGAGCAAAAGACAGTAAGCATTGCTTCAGATGATGGCCCCATTGAGATTGCCTGTCAGATTGGTGGCTCTGGACCTCCTTTACTTTTATTGCATGGCTTTCCGCAAACGAAGGCCATATGGCACAAAGTAGCACCCGCACTTGCTAAACACTACACGGTTGTTGCTTCAGATCTTCGTGGTTATGGAGAGTCGTCAAAGCCACATGGAAAAAGTGATCATTCAACTTATTCCAAGAGGGCGATGGCAGCTGATCAACATGCTCTGATGAAGTCTCTTGGGTATGATCATTTCTTCTTGCTTGGTCATGACCGCGGGGGTCGAGTTTCGCATCGACTCGCTGTAGATTTTCCTGATAGCGTCATGCGATTGATGGTATTAGATATCTCTCCGATATTAAGCATGTATGAGCAAACCAGCATGGATTTTGCAAAAGGCTATTGGCATTGGTTCTTTTTAATTCAGCCGGAACCCATTCCAGAAACACTCATTGGTGCTAATCCAGAGTTTTGGCTTAAAAATCATATGGGAAGACATGCGGGTACGGGGATTTTCAGCCCTGACCGATGGAATGAGTATCTTGCCGGAGCTAACAATCCTTTGAGCATGCACGCGATGTGCGAGGACTACCGAGCTGCAGCCACAATTGATCTAGTTCATGACCGCGCTGACCGGGAAGCCAATAAACAATTAGAAATGCCCTTGAGGGTGCTTTGGGGCGAGCATGGCTTAGTCAATAAGTGTTTTAAGCCCATTGAGGACTGGCAGAAGGTCGCCAAGAACCTCTCTGGAACCAGTGTGCCGTGCGGTCACTATATTCCTGAAGAGATGCCTGAGCTCGTCATTGAGGAGGCTAGCAACTTCTTTAAGTAAGTTAAGTACTAGGGTGCCAATCTAGGCGCTTTTTTTCCTAAAGGAGGGCATGGCATAACCACCTTTGGATCAAACATAAGTAATTGCTTATCTTTATCTGGGTAACTTACTCTAGACAAGAGATCTCTAATTAAATTTAAGTGCGTTAGTTTTTTATCATTAGCATTGATTACAGTCCAGGGGGCAAGCGCTGAACTGGTTTTCTTGAGCATTGCATTTCTTGCTGAACTATAGTCCTTCCATTTCTTTTGAGCTTGCTCATCTATGGGGCTAATTTTCCATTGCTTTAACGGATCGGTTTCTCGAGACTTTAGTCGTTCTGCTTGCTCTTCTTTATCAATATCTAAATAGTATTTAATTAGTTGAGTTCCAGACTTAATAATTAAGCTTTCAAACTCATTTACTGAATCCATGAATTGCTTGTATTGAGTATCTGTGCAAAAGCCCATGACCTTTTCAACGCCAGCCCGGTTATACCAACTTCTATTGAATATAACGATTTCGCCGGAGGAGGGAAGCTCTACTACATAGCGCTGAAAATACCATTCGCCTTCTTCACGTTCCGAAGGTTTACTCAAGGCTACAACCCGACTTTCTCGAGGACTCAGATGTTCAGCTATTGCTTTAATGGTTCCATCTTTTCCAGCGGTATCTCGACCTTCAAGGATTACCAGGAGTCGAGATCCACTAGAGATGATCTGACGTTGAAGTTTTACGAGTTCAATCTGCAAAAGTCTCAGCTTTGCATCATAACCATCATCATGACTATTTGATTTTGACTTTTTACCCATCAGGTATTAGGAGTTTTCTATTGAGTTTGGTGGAGTTGCTACTTTCTTTGCAGCTGTTTTCTTAGCGGCTGCTTTTTTGACTGGAGTTTTCTTAGTGGCTACTTTCTTTGCAGTTGTTTTTTTAACCGTTGGTTTTTTTGTAGCTGCCTTTTTCTCAACTTTCTTTTCCAGCTTATCAAGGGCCTTGGCTAGCTTATCAATCAGCTTTTCGCGATCAGACTCTAACTTATCTAACTTCTTCATCAAATCTTTAACTAATTTTTTTTGACTCATATCGCTCTCCAGGAGGTTAAGTTAATCAATTTATGTGACTAGTCTTTCATCCTACGATTACTTGTTTGCGCTTTCAAGCGATTGTGACAAATTGGGAGGGTTTTTTTGACCAATATGAAAGGTGCTACATTGAACATACATGTTTAAAACCCTTTTCTCGCTTCCTCGGACAGTTTGGCTTATTGGCCTCATTAGCTTTGTTAATGATTCAGCCAGTGAAATGCTTTATCCACTCATGCCCTTGTATCTCGCCTCTGTTCTGATGGCTGGACCTAGGGCCTTGGGCATTATTGAGGGTGTAGCGGAGGCTACATCTAGTATTTTTAAACTTGTATCCGGTGTAATTGTTGATAGAACTAAGAAGACCAAGCCCTGGATTGTGTATGGTTATTTATTGGCAGGCATAGGCCGTCCATTAATTGCTTTTGCAAGTTCATGGTTATGGGTCTTATGTATTCGTTTTACCGATAGACTTGGCAAAGGGCTGAGAAGCTCTCCAAGAGACGCCTTGTTGGCGGAAAGTGTCCCTGCTGGCTTAAGAGGAATCACTTTTGGTCTGCATCGCTCTATGGATAATGCGGGCGCTGTAGTTGGCCCACTGCTGGCATTCTTTTTGCTTTCGGTAGGGATACCTTTGAGGGATATCTTTCTATGGGCGGCAATACCTGCGGTCATCACTGTTGTTCTAGCTTTAAACCTCAAAGAACCTCCAGCTAAAGAAATTGTTACAAATACCAGCTTTAGCTGGAATTTAAAGTTAATGCCCATCGAATTTAAGCGCTATCTTTTAGTGGTTTCGCTTTTTGCCTTAAGTAACTCATCTGATATGTTTTTGTTATTAAGGGCTCGTGAAATAGGCGTTCCCCAAGAACAGATTCCATTGCTTTGGGCATCCATTTCCCTCATCACTACATTATTTGGAACCCCGCTATCTGCTCTCTCAGACAGATTTAGCCGTAAATATTTTATTTTTATTTCTTGGGTAGTTTTTGCTTTTTTTTATTCAGCCATGGGTTATGTAGACTTAACAATGACTATGCTTTATGGGCTATTTGGCTTGTATGGGCTTTTTAAGGCGGCTACTGAGGGCGTCGAAAAGGCTTTAGTAGCGGATCTTGCGCCCGCTGGACTGATGGGCACAGCTTTTGGGTGGTTCAATTTAGCTTCAGGCTTGATGCTATTGCCAGCTTCAATTGTTTTTGGCTATCTTTATGAGTCAGAGGGCCCTACAAAAGCATTTCTCTTTTCTGGGTGCTGTTCAACCCTGGCAGCTATTTTGCTGGCAACCTGGGTATTTAGAGGGGGAGAATCAAAAAAACCTAAATAAATCAATTATTTAGGTTTTTCGGTAGAAATTACTCTGGGTGAAAATTGTTGCTGGCCATGAAGCTGATGGTACGCTCAAAGCCTAAAATTCTGATGTAACGCCATGCAATATCGCGGTATTTGCTATCGAGATAGCCAATAGCCACTTCCGGATCTCCCCGTTTTGACAGGTCAATTTCTTGAATTGCGCGGGCCCAACGTTTAAGTCTTGTTGACATATTTGTCACCTCCATGAGCATACAACGCCCAAGATTTAGCTCGAGATGACAGGATTTACAAAAAATTTATCAAATTTGTAAATTTGGGCCTAAATTGACACGACTTTATGAGGATTGAGGATATTTTGGGGATCTAAGGCCTTCTTAAGGGCTTTCATGAGGTCATGGGCTACTTCGCCCTTATGAGCCCTTAAGCCATCCAGTTTGAGCTGTCCCACCCCATGTTCAGCTGAAATCGATCCATTGCAGAGCTCAACCTGGCTATATACGAGCTCATGAACCGGTTTTTCATTGGCCAAATTAAACGCTTTGAAATCAGAGCCTTCTGGAGGGGCAATGTTGTAGTGAAGATTGCCGTCCCCTAAGTGACCGAAATTAATGATGCGAACGCCGGGATACTTTGCCCTCATTAGGGCATCCGTTTCGCGGATAAACCGATCTAAAGAGGATAGGGGAATGGTGATGTCATGTTTGAGGTTCGCGCCTTCTTGGGCCTGAGCAAGGGTGATGTGTTCGCGCATCTGCCAAAAGCTATTAGCTTGACTCAAATTGCTGGCAATGACAGCGTCCGAAATAAGTCCTGCCTCAAAGGCTTCTTCCAGAATAGATTCAAGAAGTTGCTTAACGTGCTCCTCACTTTCATGATCCGAAAGCTCAATCAGAATGGTAAAGGGAGGATTTTCTTTCAGAGGGTTAGCCATATTTGGAAAATGCTTTTCATTGAGGGCCAATGATTCTTGGGTCATCATTTCAAAACCAGTGAGCAGGGAGGTTGCCCGCTTTTGAAATAAATTTAATAAGGCGATAGTGGAGGCAATGTCTTGAGTAGCTACTAAAGTTGTCCATTGAGAAATCGGCAGTGGATACAGCTTCATGACCGCTGCAGTAATGATTCCCAAAGTGCCTTCTGAACCAATAAATAAATCCCGCAAGTCATAACCGGTATTGTCTTTGCGCAGCCCCTTCATCCCATTCCAAATCTCACCCTGAGCAGTAACTACTTCTAAACCAAGACATAAGTCGCGAGTATTTCCATATCGTAAGACATTAGTTCCGCCTGCATTCGTTGCTAGATTTCCTCCAATCATGCAGCTACCTTCAGCACCTAAACTCAAGGGAAATAAAAAACTGAGATCTGCCGCTTTTTCTTGAATAGATTGCAAAATGCAACCAGCCTCTAGGCTGATCGTTTGATTTGCCGCATCAATTTCGCGGATTTGATTCATACGCTTGAGATTGAGCACTATTTGTTTGCCACTGCTATCAGGAGTGGCACCCCCACAAAAACCGGTGTGACCTCCTTGGGGAACGACTGCCGTATTGGTCTTGGCGCAGAGTTTTACAATTGCCGCTACCTCAGAGGTATTGGCGGGTAGAAGTACTGCTAAAGCTTTACCTGTATAGCGTTTACGCCAATCAGTGAGGTAGGGTGCTGTATCTTCATTATTTATCAGGATGTATTGCGGACTTAAAATTTTCCCGATTTCATCTAAAAAAATTTGACTCATGATTCTTCCTGCAATTTCTTTTTGGCCTTTGCTTCTTGCTTAATCGGCTTTAAATAAATCAATAGACATACAAAACCTGTAGTTGCCAAAATCGTTTCAAGTAAAGCCATCCAAAAATTAGCGCCTGTTTCTAAGATCCTGACCAGCCCTTCTGTAATGTAAAGCAGAATGAGCATTGAAGCCCACTGCATCGTATACACCTTGCCTTTCCATAAGCCAGGAATAGCAAATAGCAGCGGGATTCCTTTTAAGATTAGCCACGACCCACCCGGTCGCAGAGGAGAGATGAACCATTCCCAACAAATGCATAGAATAAATAAATCCACAAATGCAGCTGTTGCTAATAATTGATAGGGATTCTTTTCCAGTATCTTCTTCAGCATATTTATTTATTAGACTCTGAAGATTGAATAAGGCGTAATGCGGTTTGGGCTAGACGTTTACCTTGTGCCTTTGCTAAACGCTGTTCTGTAGCGCTAATCGGAGCGCTGCCATCAGCATGAGCAAGATGAGTAACGCCATATGGGCTTCCACCGGAAGTGGTAGTCATTAAGTCCCCTTCGCTAAAAGGTAAACCCATAATCAACATGCCGTGATGGAGGAGGGGAATCATCATCGTCAGAAGTGTGCTTTCTTGGCCACCGTGCATACTTCCTGTGCTGGTGAAGACGCAGGCTGGTTTTCCAATAAGAGCACCATTCATCCAATCAGAGCCGCTGCCATCCCAAAAATATTTCATTGGAGCAGCCATATTGCCAAAGCGGGTAGGAGAACCCAAGGCCAGGCCAATACATTCCTGTAGGTCAGCATATTCAACATAGGGGGCGCCATCAGCGGGTACGGGGGATTCTGTTGCTTCGCATACAGTAGAGACTAGCGGTACTGTTCTGAGTCTGGCGCTCACGCCAGGAACTGACTCAATTCCCTCGGCGATGAGACGTGCCAAATCCCTTGTTGCACCATGCCGGGAGTAGTACAAAACTAAAATATCGTGTTGGCTCATATTCTTCTCTTATGATACGGCGATGCGCCTTATTCGTAACCCCCAATTATGGCTCTCTCTTGGTAAAGAGATCTGGGACCGTAATCGCGGTCAAAATCTAAAGCAAATTGCTGCTAGCTTGGCCTTCACCACTACTTTATCCCTAGTGCCCATGATGACGCTGGCAACCATACTCATTGGCTATTTACCAAGTGTGATCCAGATTAAAAATGCCTTTCGTTACTGGTTATTGGATACCTATATGCCAGGTGGACTGAATCAGCAGATGTTTGTTTACCTGGATCAGTTTTCCTCCAAAGCTAGGGGTTTAACTTATGTTGGTTTGATTGGTTTGGTAATCACTACCATTATGACTTTGGCAGTGATTGAGGGGGCTTTCAATCAAATTTTTAAAGTACAAGAAAAACGCCCCTTGTTTAAAAAGATTTATATCTATGGTGCGGCGACTATTTTGGGCCCCATATTGCTTGGATTAGGCGTTTACCTAAGCGGGATCTTATTTAGCGCCTCTGAGGGATGGATTAAGGCAGTTTCTGTGGGCTTTAAAGTTCTGGCGACTGTTGCCCCAATTCTATTAGCCATGATCGTTTATTCCGTTGTCTATAAGATCCTGCCTTATTCCAAAATTCAATGGGCAGATGCTTTTACTGGCGCCTTCTTTGCGGCCTTAACATTTGAATTGATGAAATTTGGCTTTGCTATATTTCTAACCAATACCGCCTTCTATAAGACCGTTTATGGCGCGTTCGCCATTTTTCCGCTTGCCCTGATTTGGATTTACCTAACCTGGTGGATAACCCTTGCTGGCGCGGTCCTCGTATCAAATCTGCCAGATATTAGAAGTGGGGTAATAAGGGTTATTCGTTACTAAAAGCAGCTTCTTATCCCTTGATTCAATGAGGCCTTAGGAATATATTGAATCCATAGCATCATCAATTTCGGAGACTAGATGAAAGTTCGTGATATTTTGCGGGTAAAGGGCAGCACTCTATTTACCGTAGCACCCGATACTGCATTGCAGACTGCTGTATTGGTGATGAGTGAACACGATATCGGCTCATTGGTGGTGATGGAGTATGACAAGCTTGTTGGTATCTTGACATTCCGCGAGGTGATCTCGGCATTGGCTCAGCATCACGGCAAATTAGATGGTCTGCATGTTCAATCCGTGATGAATCCAAAGCCTTTAACTTGCAATATGGAGACCGAAATTGATGAGGTTCGCAGGATGATGTTGGTAGATCATGCACGCTACCTTCCAGTGCTTGATCAAAAAATGCTCATGGGCGTGATTTCTTTCTACGACGTTGCGAAGTCGGTTGTTGAAGCTCAAGACTTTGAAAACACTATGCTTAAGGCTTACATACGAGATTGGCCTGAAGATACCGAAAAAACGGCCAATTAAGCGCTTCTAGCCTGAAATACCTGACAAATGACATAATGTTGGTATGTCAGGAAATACTTTAGGCCTCCTTTTTACTGTTACCACTTTTGGTGAATCTCACGGACCAGCAATCGGTGCCGTAGTTGATGGCTGCCCTCCGGGCTTGACTCTCGAAGAAGCAGATTTACAGATTGACCTAGATCGTCGCAAGCCTGGAACTTCTCGTCATGTTACCCAGCGTAAAGAGGAAGATAAGGTGGAGATATTGTCTGGTGTTTTTGAGGGTAAGACCACGGGTGCGCCTATTGGATTACTGATTCGCAATACCGATCATCGCAGTCAAGACTACGGGGATATCCTGCACACATTTAGGCCTGGTCATGCGGATTATGCGTATCACCATAAATATGGCTTGCGGGATCCACGTGGCGGAGGTCGCTCCTCTGCGCGCCTTACGGCCCCAGTTGTAGCTGCTGCTGCGATCGCTAAGAAATGGCTCAAACTCCAGTTTGGAACGGAGTTCTACGGTTACATGAGCCAGTTGGGTGAGATCGAGATTCCTTTTCAGGACCTCAAAGAAGTAGAGCAAAACCCATTTTTTGCGGCCAATGCACAAATAATTCCTCAGTTAGAGGCTTACATGGATGAATTACGTAAGTCTGGTGATTCTTGTGGTGCTCGCATTGAAGTGAGAGCCCGTAATGTACCTATTGGTCTTGGTGAGCCGCTATTTGATAAGTTAGATGCAGATATAGCGCATGCCATGATGGGCATTAACGCTGTAAAGGGTGTTGAAATTGGTGCGGGCTTCAAATCTGTTGCCCAGCTCGGTAGCGAGCATGGCGACGAGTTATATCCAGATGGTTTTGTGACTAATAATGCAGGCGGTACCTTGGGTGGAATTAGTAGCGGGCAGGATTTGCGTGTATCGATTGCCATTAAACCCACATCGAGTATTCATAGTCCAAAGCATTCTATTGACATCGACGGCAAGCCAATTACTGTGCAAACCAAGGGTCGCCATGATCCTTGTGTTGGTATCCGTGCTACGCCAATTGCAGAAGCAATGCTCGCTTTAGTTCTCATGGATCATGCCTTACGTCATCGTGCACAGTGTGGGGATGTTGCCTTGTCGGTCCCGCCGATACCTTCTGCGCGACCTGGCTCTAAAACAGATTAGCCCTGAACATAGAGATGACACCACTGGTTCGATGGGCCTTCGGGTCCTTTTTCTTTTTGTACTTTGCCTATGTCGGCTTAGTTTCACCCTATGCCAGCTTATTTTTCTTAGACCGTGGATTTTCAGTAATTGAAATAGCGATATTAATGTCGATGCTGCAAATCACCCGCATTGTGGGGCCATTTTCCTGGGGCTGGCTTTCTGACTATCTTTCTAATCGAATCGGCATCATTCGTTTTTGCGCATGCCTTGCCGCTATTATTTTTAGTGCCGTTTATTTTTTACATAGTTATATCGGCTTCTTCATTTGGATGTTTGTGTTGCATACGATTTTAAGTAGTCTGATGCCCTTAGGTGAATCAGCGACCGTCCATGCATTATTTAAAGACAATTCATTTGATAAGCGTTATGGTCGTTTGCGTTTGTGGGGGTCTATTGGCTTTATTGCGATGGTGCTATTTGCAGGTGAGCTTTTTCAACGCACAAGCATTGAGATGTATCCCATCGTCGGCACTTTTGTCTTACTTGCATTAGCCCTGATTACCTTCTTCCTGCATGAGCCCCGCATGGAGCGTCGCAAGATGGTTAAGGGTGAGTTTTGGGTGGTTCTACTTAATCCAGATGTACGTTGGTTTTTATTGTCTGGTTTTTTTATGCAGTTTGCCCATGCTGCGCTCTATGTTTTTTACTCTCTATATCTTGCGAATTTAGGTTACGACAAACTACAGATTGGATTGTTCTGGGCCTTAGGCGTTTTTGCCGAGGTCATATTTTTCTACTACCAAAGCAAAGTCCTCAGCAGGGTAGATCCAGAAGTTGTTCTTCAAGCATCTTTCGGGATAGGGGTTATTCGTTTTGCTTTGATGGCTTTCTTACCAATAACTTCAATCCTGATCATTGCTCAAGTGATGCATGCTGGCACATTTGCAGCTCACCATAGTGCTGCTACCAAACTACTACAGCGTTGGTTTACGGGACCGCTGCAGGCACGTGGCCAAGCATTGATGGCAACTGTATCGTACGGGTTTGGGGGTACCTTGGGTGGATTATTTGCTGGCTGGATCTGGGAGAGCTCGCAACCGAGAGATGTATTTGTTGTCTCCGCATTTGCATGCGGATTAGCGGGTATGGCGATTCAGAAGTTAAGACCTCGTCGCTATCCCGCTAGGCATTAGATAAATTTTATTGAATTTTCGCTTTCGCGCGGAACTTCTGCATCATTTCTGAAAACTTGGCTTTTTGCCAGTTTTGATCAGACATAATCATTTGTTTAAGCTGATCTTTAATTTCATCCATACTTGGCGGCTTTACATCACGAGCATCAATCATTTTGATGATGTGCCAGCCAAATTGAGACTTCACAGGCTTGTCAGTAATTTGACCGTTTTTAAGCTGTACCATTGCCTTAGAAAACTCCGGTACCAGAGCTTTATCGGATACGTAGCCTAAGTCGCCTCCATTGGCCGCAGAGCCTGGATCTTTTGATTTAGCTTTTGCAATCTCTTCAAAATTTGCGCCACCCTTGATTTGAGTAATAATCGCTTTAGCATCGGACTCCTTCTCAACCAAGATATGCTCAACATGGTATTCCTTGCCAGTGTATTGTGTTTTGACAGAGTCGTAAGCTGTCTTAAGGTCTGACTCAGCAACACCTTCTTTTTCGACATAATCTTCAAACACAGCTGCAATCAATACGCCCATACGCGATTGTTCGAGCTGGTCTCGAACAGACTCTTTTTGAATTACGCCCCGCTTATCAGCTTCTTGCAAAATTAACTCACGGGTCACTAGCATTTCACGTGCTTGATCACGAACCTGCTGGCTATCACCTTGTTTGGATTGTTGTACCAATTTATCTAATTGGGCCTTTGGTATTGCCTTGCCATTAACGATGGCTGCATTCTGAGCATAAATGGCGCCAGAAATAAGAGTGCCGCCTAATAAGCTGATGGAAATGAATTGACGTACTGTAAACATGGGGTTGTAAATTTTTAAATGAGTTAATTAAATAATGGCTTGAGCGACCTATATTAAAACACTATCAGGACCAAAATTCGTCGGGAGTGTGGGCTAGGATCGTTAGGGCGTGAATTTCATGTGGAAAGTGCTGATTTAAGGCCTTATAAATGGCCCGATGACGAGCTACCAGATTGAGTCCTGCAAATTCAGGGGCTACGATAGTTACTTTAAAGTGACCGCCGCCTGTTGCAGCACCTGCGTGTCCGGCATGAAGATGACTCTCATCCTCAATCATAAGATGTTTAAGTTCAAATGCCTTTTGGAGATCCTCTTCAAAAAGGGCAATCCGCTTTTGATTTACATTCATTCTTCGGGATGTTCCATGTGCCGACTTAACCAAATACCTTGAAGAATAACAAATACAACAAGTAGTCCAGTGCTGCCAAATAGTTTGAAATTGACCCAGGTTTCTTCTGAGTATTCAAAGGCGATGTAGAGATTGAGGGCGCCCATCAATAAGAAGAAAGCTGACCATGCGCGATTTAATGTCATCCACACTGAATGGCCATTCTCTGCTTTTAGGGTCACTTGTTTGCCCATCAATACTTGTATCCAATTCTTCTTAAAAAATTCGGAGCTAATAAAGAGTACGGCAGAGAAAAGCCAGTAAAGGGCTGTGGGCTTCAGTTGAATGAATGTTTTGTCATGAAGAAAAATCGTGAGACTACCAAAAACCAAGATCATGACTAAGCTTACCCATTGCATGGCATCAATTTTGCGATGACGGTAGTACACCCAAAGAATCTGTCCAATGGTGGCAACCATGGCTACGATTGTTGCCGTATAGATGTCGGCAAACTTAAAAGCAATAAAAAAAAGAATGATTGGAAAGAGATCAAATAGAAATTTCATATGGGGATTATCAAGCTATTGAATTATTGGCCTTTAGTATTAACTTCAGCATTATTGCTTGGTTCAAAACTTAAGGATGCAGAATTAATGCAGTAACGAAGGCCAGTCGGTGCAGGACCATCCTCAAAAACATGTCCCAAGTGGGCATCACAGTTTGCGCATCGAACTTCAGTACGAATCATGCCATGAGTAGTATCTTTAACTTCTTTAATGGAGGCATCTTTTTCTGGGGCGTTATAACTAGGCCAGCCACATCCAGCATCAAATTTAGTCTGTGATAAAAAAAGCGGGGTTCCACAGCAGACACATTTGTATTGACCTTGATCCCAATGGTCCCAATATTTTCCAGAAAAGGGCCGCTCCGTTGCTGCTTCACGGGTCACTCTATATTCAATCTCACTTAAAGATTCTTTATATTCTTGGTCTGTTTTTTTCATAGGGAAAATTCAATAAGGGGGGATTGGTTAACTTAGGATGAGCAGCTGACTTCAACTGGATTTACACCAGGATGGGGAGGCTTTGCATAATCCTCATGTTCTGGTTGCTCTTCATATGGCAATGATAGGATCTTCATCAGCTTTTCAATTTCAGAAAAGTCATCAGTTTGAGCCTTCTCAATAGCATTTTGTGCCAAATGATTCCGTAGGATAAATTTAGGATTTACTTGGTTCATCAGAGCACTACGCTCTTCATCATTGATATTTTCTAGCTTTATTCTGGTTAAATAAGTTTCAAACCACTGATCAATAGCGGCACGATCTATAAAATCGTTGCGCACTGAAATATCCTCAAGTTTCGTATTCAAGCCAACTTTACTTAAGCCTCTAAAGAAAGATGTGAAATCAATTCTAGAGTCATGCATGGCTTGTAATAAGGTCTCTAAGAGTGGTATGTCATCTTCTAGGCTGAGTTGAAGTCCAAGCTTAGCTCTAAATATTTTTTGCCATGTCTGCGCATACTTAATAGGAAATTCCTCTAGAGCGGATCGCAGTATTGCTTGAGATTCGTTTTCGTCGAGCTGCATTTCTAATAGAGGAAGCAGGGCGCTCGCTAGACAAGCCATATTCCAATGCATTATTTGCGGCTGGCGATGATACGCATATCTTCCCCCGTGATCACTGTGATTGCAGATGTGATCAATTTGGAAATGATCTAAAAAACCGAATGGGCCATAGTCAATGGTTAGTCCTAGGGCGCTAATATTGTCGCTATTGAGAACGCCATGGCAAAAGCCAACGGCTTGCCACTGAGCAACCAATGTGGCATTTCGCTCAGAAATATTTTTGAATAATTCAAGGTAGGGCTCTTTTGCCGAAGAGCAATTGGGGTAATGTTCCTGAATAAGAAGATCTGCCAACTCTTTGAGCTTAGTAATATTTTGAAGAGAGCTGTAGTGCTCAAAATGACCAATGCGTATAAAGCTTGGTGCCAGGCGTGAGCAAACCGCTGCAGTCTCTAAGGTTTCTCTGAGAACCGGCATCTTGGATCCCACTACAGATAATGCTCTAGTAGTAGGTATACCTAGGCGATACATTGCTTCACTGCACAAGAACTCTCTTATAGAGGAGCGTAATACGGCTCGACCATCTCCCATTCGAGAGTAATGCGTTTTACCGGCGCCTTTGAGTTGCAATTCTTGGCCTGAAATATCTCCCAAAAGAATCGCTCTACCATCGCCTAATTGACCAGCCCAGACACCAAACTGATGGCCGCTGTAAGCGGTTGCAATTGGATTTGTAAATGTCTGCTCAGAGGTATTCAGTTGATTTCCAGCTAATAAGTCTAGCCAGGAAGGATCTACCGGCAACCCCAATGTATTCAGTGGAATATCAATGAGCTTTGCGGCAGTCGACGAAAATGCAACCCAATAAGGGTTGGGAATGGGGGTGGGTAATGTAGGCTGGCAGACATCGCCGCCAGTAAGGGTAAAAGCCATATAAAGCTATTCTAGGTGGAATTCCCATTCCGTGTTTAAGACACTAAAATGATCCTATGAATAAACATGTCCAGATTAATCCCGAAACACAACTTGCCAATCTTGGCGAGGAATTGAATGTTCCATTCTTAAAGCTATTGGGTGTTCGTTGCCTTAGTGCAGAAATGGGTAAAGGCGAGATTTTATTGGCTCTAAAACCTGAACATACCAATACTTGGGAAGTGGCTCATGGCGGCGTTCTCTTAACCCTCATGGATGTTGCTATGGCTGTTGCGGCTAGATCTGGCGATCCCGCCGATCGTAGTGTGGTGACAATTGAGCTTAAAAATAATTTCATGCAAGCAGCAAATGGGATTCTGCGCGTTAAAGCGGATACGGTGCGTCGTACTGCAACGATGGCTTTTTGCGAGGCTAAGTTATATAACGATCAGGGTGAGGTCTGCTGTATGGCTACTGGGACCTTTAAATACATCAAGCGTTTAGCAACACGCGGTGCCGATGGTGAACGCGTGATCAATGACGATCAACGATCGGTATAGACTATACCGAGAGATTTGAACCAGGAGCTACGCTAAGAGCTCCAGTAACAACATCGTGCCCCACAGTGCCGTTTGCATCGAACCTGCGCTCTACCATTTCAAAGTGACCATCTTTTCGTATTCTGAGAAGCGTACTTGAGCGTGTCCCATAGGATGGCGTCTTGATAAATGCGGAAGAAAGCGCTTTTTCCCAATCTCGATTAACTCCCGTATTGGGTAGCTCGTGGTCACTAGCTACATGGGTATCTGCCAAGAGTTTGAGATATTGATCTGCGTTCTTTAATTGACCATGATCCATGGCTAAAGTTTGTGCGAAGGCGGCAACCCGATGATTTACCTTTGGCCATGGTGTATCAAGCATGGCATTTGAGAGCCCATAAACGCCTGGGGCTAAGGCTTGCTCAGGGAATACTTTACGAGGTCGAATATTTTGACCCATCATCATGCGATTACTGACCCAGTGCATTTCCGCATTCTCAGGATCGCTTAAATCCGCCATTAGTAAGTTAAAACCGTTGTATTGCTGAAATCGTTTTGAGTTGCCTTCAATAAATTCTCTTGGCCGGTCGACATTGGTCAGGTACATTAGAGAAAGCTCGCCACGTGTTCGGGCATCGGGATTTTTTTCGCTTGGTGCTCTGACATTGGTGAGCGCTGCGAAACGTCCTGTTTTGGTAAATCCCAACCAAGTGCCAGGGCTGCCTAATACATCTGCGCGATCACGACCAGCAAGCACGTGTGGGTGTTCAGGCCACCATGCCATACCTTCAGTGTCACGCTCATAAAACTCATCGCGATTTGCGGCCACTACCAGAGGGTAGTCAGGATGTGATTTCCAGGCAAACAAAATAAGACACATAAGCGATCAAATTTCTATCAATGGGTATGGCAATGCATCTATTTTTAACACAGGTCCTTCGCTACTACCAAGATGAATTTGACCAAGCTCTAGCGCCTCTAATTTACATTCAATCTGAAAATCTACCCAATTGGCTTTTTGAGGGTTTGGGGCAGATAAAACAACCATGCCTGCTGGTTGGGTAGGGTCATCTTGGTGAAATAACTCAACCCCAGGCGCACAGGAAATGGGATCAAATGACCCATCGAGATGAGCTAATTGCAGGCGTCGTTTAATCGCACCTCGATACTGACTGCGCGCCACAATTTCTTGGCCTGGATAGCATCCTTTCTTAAAATCAACTCCGGCGACAGATTCAAAGTTAATCATTTGGGGTACAAATTGCTCTTGCGTTGCCAAAACAATTCTAGGGATCGCACTAAGCACTTCTAGAGTATTCCAGCGTAAAAAATCTTTTTCACTAAATGTGTTGACCTTGTTTTTGGCATCTTGCGCAATTAACACTCTAGATTGAGCATTTCCCTCTATCAGAACGTTGGGGAGACGTAGTCCAAACTCTTGCGCATTCATCGCAAATGTTGAAAGATCTTTGGGATCGCCGTAATAGCCAGAAATAATCCACTGATCTGATGCGTCCTTAACGCTCACTTTAGAACGCAATACAAACATTGAAAGCCGCTTTGCAAAAGAGGCTGCTATATCCTTTGATAAAAATAAGGCAAAAGAATGGCCCAAGGATTCGGATAATTGATAAGAGGCAATCCATGCGCTGGCAAGCAAACGGCCTTTGGCATTGCAATAGCCAATAAGCCTCGCCCCTTGATTTCCATCAGCAATATTGGATGTAAGTGTAGGGGATAGGCCTATTACTGAATTCGTCAGTTGATTTTGCAGAAAAGATTCAGCATCTTCTCCTGAGACAAGAATCAAGCCCCACTGAGGTAAGGAGGTCAAACCTGGAAAACTTGCACTGTCTTGGGTAGGGTTATTTTGAGCGTAGATTGTCATGACCCTTTTATCATAGCGTGATGAGCAGAAAAATTCAGAACAGAAACCTATTTGTCCGTAAAAAATCGAAATCCCCTGGAATGGGGAGCTATTTCATTGCCTTTATTGCTCTCTTGAGCTTTATCTATGCCTGCATCTTCCTACTTCCTGCCGTACCAAAAGAGCCTAATGTTTCGGGTGCTCCAGCATACAAAATTCAAATTAAGCCTCAGTCAAGCCTAGCGAGCATTGCTGAACAGGCCTATCAACAGGGCATTCAGTCGTACCCCATCTTTTTTCAATTATCCGCTAGGGCAATTTTTGTTGGTGGCAAACTCAAGCCAGGAACCTATCTTTTACCAACAGGCGCCAGCCTTGGAAAAGTGCTGTTTCAGATTGCACGAGGCGATCGAGTAAGGGAAAGTATTGCCATTATTCCCGGTATGACTATTTGGCAGTTAAGAGATTCTATCGACTCGCATCCTGCAATGACCCATCAAACCAAGGGGATGAATTCAAATGACCTTTTACGGGCATTGAACTTGAGTTATCCAAGTTTGGAGGGAGTCTTTTTGCCTGATACCTATATTTTTGATCCTGACGATCTGGATATCAATGTTTACCGTCGCGCATCTTCCGCCATGCAAAAGGCCCTTAACCAGGAATGGGAGAGGCGCGATCCTAATTTACCCCTGAAATCGCCATACGAGCTGCTTATATTAGCCTCCATTATTGAAAAGGAGACTGGGCGATCCGAAGACCGGGGGAAGGTTGCTGCCGTTTTTCTAAACAGATTGCAAAAAGGCATGCCGCTCCAGACCGATCCCACGGTCATCTATGGAATTGGCCCACGTTTTGATGGAAATCTGCGGAAAGCAGATCTTCGAAGAGACAATCCTTACAATACCTACATGCATAAAGGGTTGCCTCCTACGCCGATAGCCATGCCAAGCCGTGAGTCCATTTTGGCCGCCCTGCATCCTGCGAAAACCAGTGCACTGTATTTTGTTGCTAAGGGTGATGGCAGTAGTCATTTTTCAAGCACCTTAGGCGAGCATGAAAAGGCGGTAGATCGTTACCAACGAAAATTGCCCTCTAAAGTTGATCAACAAAAATAAACATTTTCATGAGCTTAAATTATCCTGGTTACTTTGTAAGTTTTGAAGGCATTGATGGTGCTGGTAAAAGTACGCACATTGAGGCTTTTGGAAAACTATTACAGGAGCGCCACCCTAATCGAGAAGTGGTGATGACAAGAGAGCCGGGGGGAACTCCTTTAGGTGAACAGCTTAGAAAACTTCTATTAGATGCGCCAATGCATCTGGAAACTGAGGCCTTGTTAATGTTTGCCGCTCGCCGTGAACATATTGCTCAGGTAATCGAACCAGCCCTTCAGGCGGGAAAAGTTGTGATATCAGATCGATTCACCGATGCGAGCTTTGCCTATCAAGGAGGAGGGCGCGGGTTAAGTTTGAGCAAGCTTAATGAATTAGAACTGTGGGTTCAAGAGAGAAAAAATGGCGTGCTTTTGCAGCCTGATCTAACCATATTATTTGATTTGCCCGGTTCTGTAGCCGAGGCAAGAAGATCTAAGGTACGAGCGCCTGATAAATTTGAGCAGATGGACTTAGAATTTTTTGAGCGTGTACGTCAAGAATATCTAAGGAGAGCCAAAGAAGACCAGCAGCGTTTTTATTTGATTGACGCAACTCAGACTCAAGAGGCAATCTGGAATCTCTTAAAAGGGCTTGAGATCAATATCTAAATGAATCAAGTTTATCAATCCGAGAAAAATCAAATAGCACCATGGCTTAATCCCTTGTGGCAAAGCCTAGACTTACAGAATTTTCCAAATGCCGTCCTAATTCATGGGCAGGCAGGCATTGGTAAGTTTGAATTTGCAGTTGAGTTAGCAAAGGCTTTGCTTTGTGAAAGCCCTAATAAAATCCAATCCAAGCCTTGCAATCAATGTGAAGCATGTCATTGGTTTGACACCGCAAATCATCCTGACTTCACCGCCCTTGTACCTGAAACTCATCGTAGTCTTTTGCCTCATGCAGACTATGAAAGCGAAGATGTTCCTAAAAAAGGAAAAGCTACTAGAGAAGAGTCTGATGGGGAAGCTAGCGAAAAGAAGGAAAAGAAAAATATCTCTATTGACGAGACCCGTAATGCGATTGAAGGCCTTTCTATTGGATCGCATCGTGGAGGTAATCGAGTTATTTTGATTTACCCGCTAGAGACCCTTAGAAATGATTCCGCTAATACCTTGCTTAAGTCATTAGAAGAGCCACCCCCTCAAACTATTTTTATATTGCTTGCAGATCGTCTCGATCGGGTTCTCCCCACGATTAGATCTCGCTGTCGGCTACTTTCTGCAGGGAGGCCCGATAGGACTACCGGCGTTGAATGGCTGCATTCACAAATTGTAAATATATCTGGGGCTAAATTTAACGAGGCAGATATTGAATCTCTCTATGATGAACAAGGCGGGGCGCCATACGCAGTATTGGATTCGTTAATTGCCAGACATAACAAGGACGAAAAAGACGAACTCAGTATTGCCATTCAAGCATCTCGTCTATTGCTGCAGTCAATGTCTCAAGGAGGCCGTATTCAGTGGCTGGAGACCTCAGAGAAAATTCACAAAGCTCAATTTCCTTTTCTATTGGCCACTATGCAGCGCTGGTCCTCTGACTTGCAAGCTGTTGTCCAGGGTGGAGCCCCAAGATACTATCCAAAACATATTGCTACTTTTCAAGGGCTATCCCAACAAGCCCGCATTCCAAAACTATTGCAGTTTTGGAAAACCTTGGTTCAATATCGGCGCCATGAAAACCATCCTTTGGCAACTAGGGTTCAACTGGAAGCCTTGCTATCACAATATCAGCAGATATTTGAGGGATAAGAAAGACTAAAATAGGCGGTTATGTTCATTGATTCACATTGCCACCTCGATTTCCCTGAATTTCAAGCGCGCCTTCCTGAAGTGTTGGCAAACATGAAGTCTGCCAAAGTTGACCATGCCTTATGTGTCTCCGTTGACTTACCGGACTTCCCAAACGTTCTCAAGCTTGCACAAGATCATCCTCACCTTTATGCATCTGTAGGCGTGCATCCTGATTACGAAGACACGCCTGAACCTAGCTTTGATTTTTTAGTAGAAACTGCTGCAAAACATCCCAAAATAGTCGCCATTGGTGAGACGGGTCTGGACTATTACAGAATGGGTGATAGAAGTTACGAATCTATGGAGTGGCAACGGGAGCGCTTCAGAACCCATATTCGTGCCGCTAAATCAGCTAAAAAGCCTCTCATCATTCATACGAGGTCCGCATCTGAGGATACGATACGTATCCTAAAAGAAGAGGGGGCGGATCAAATAGGTGGAGTCATGCACTGTTTTACGGAGAGTTATGAAGTAGCCAAGGCCGCCATGGATCTTGGTTTTTATATCTCTTTTTCGGGCATTGTGACCTTCAAAAGCGCCAAAGAATTGCAGGAAACCTGTAAAAGGGTGCCAATAGATAGGATGCTGATTGAAACAGACTCGCCTTATTTGGCCCCAATTCCTTATAGAGGTAAGACCAATGAACCTGCCTGGGTTGCACAGGTTGGCGAGTACATTGCAAACCTCAAGGGAATTGCTTTAGAAGAGCTTGGGCTAACTACATCTAGTAATTTTTTTAAATGTTTTCAGATAGATAGAGATATATCTTGAAGTTTAACTTTACTAAGGGTTTGATTGCTTTAGCGCTGATATTCTTTGGCAACGCTCTGGCTTTTGGTCAAACACCTAGCCAAATCTCTGATTTGGTTCAAGCCGTCAAGTTTGATGACGCAAAGGAGGTTAAATCCCGCCTAAATCAAGGTTTTAGCCCTAATCTGGTTGATGCCAATGGCAATCCTTTGCTTGTTTTAGCGATTAAGGACAAATCCTACGCAGTGATAGAGGTTTTGCTGGCAACAAAGGGTATGGATGTCGATTTATCCAATAAACAGGGCGAAACACCGCTAATGATTGCTTCCATTAACGGAGATTTGCCATTGGTTAAAACGCTAGTGCTCAAAAATCGTGCTCAACTTGACCATATTGGATGGACGCCGTTGCATTATGCGGCCTCAAAGGGCCAAATAGAGGTTGCTCAATTCTTGATTTCCAATGGCGCTATGGTTGATTCACTGAATTTGGGCGGTACAACGCCGTTGATGATGGCAGTTCAATCTGGCAATGAATATTTAGTAAAACTTCTATTAGATAAAGGTGCCAATCTTCAATTGCGAAATGACCTTGGTTTAAGCGCAATTGATATTGCTGATATCTACAACAAACCAGTCATTAGTGAAGGGTTGAGATCACGTTGGTTAAAGCTATATAAGCAGTCATATCCAGGCCCCTTAAACACAGCAACCCCTAAGTCATCCTAATATGAATTGCGTATAATCATTATTATGTCAAATAAGAAATCTAAGTCCTACAACCCAAGGTCCGAAACGAGATAAATGGAAATATTGAGTTACCTTCCGTCTCTTGGGCAGCTTATTAGTCAGGTGAATGCTGATATTGGAAATACTCAGCTTTACTGGATTATTGCCTTTGCTAGTGCGATGCTGGTATTTCATGGGATTTACATCATGCTGGTGGTGATTTGCTTTCATAGGCTTGTGGACTGGTTAAGCAGTAAAAAGCATATGAAAAGGGATTTCTTTCACGCATTCCGATTGGCGGCAGTTATCTCATATTTTGTATCAATTATTTTGGTCATCATTGGGCATTTCGCTGACATCATTATGTGGACCTATGCCCTAATTCCCCTCAATATTTTTGTTAGTAACCCTGAGGCATTCTATTTCGCTGGTGAAATGTATGTAACCGTTGGATTTGGATCTTTTGAGTTAGAAAAGAATTGGCGCATTCTGCCGATTGTGATTGCCTTTACAGGTATCTTTGCTGCTTCAATGTCAGCAGCAGCCCTGTTCAATATGCTGAGCTCCCTTATTGATAAAGATCGCATTGATGGAACTGCGACTGGATCTACTTAATTAGAGCTTTTTGTTTAAATACTAATTCCAGAATCCTGCCATTAGATTCTTGTGATCTTATGCGCCCTGGCAGCCACTCTAAGTCTTTTGCTAGCCAAATATCGACTTGACGTTTATAGGGATCATTCTCGCGTTGCATTAGTGCATAGTGTCGGATGGTTGACTTACCAAGGTTTGGAACATCCTCTGTAACCGCTTCTCCATAGCTC
Source organism: Betaproteobacteria bacterium (assembly GCA_947378095.1). GTDB lineage: Bacteria > Pseudomonadota > Gammaproteobacteria > Burkholderiales > Burkholderiaceae > Polynucleobacter. The sequence continues at coordinate 12,028 of CANCIL010000008.1, read as the reverse complement.
TTAAATTGCCACATTTCTAGAGTGTTGTAATCGACTACAGGAATAGCTCTAATACTGCCTGCCTCATCAATTTTATTGTCTCCATTCAGTAGTGAGGCAAGCTGAAACATTAAGCTAAAACGGTCCTGTGTGCCCGGAATAATTTCTGGGGTGAATTCCGGTTTTTCTGAAAAATACATTTGCCCTCCACCCTTTTCGTTTCTATCAAAGCGTGAATAACGAGGTACACGAGTTCCCCTTTGGGACCAATATATAGAGGGTGCAAGGCCATAAGCGTCAACCGTGCCTCTAGATTCGAATACAAATGGGCCAACGAAAGCATATGGAATATTGATGTAAAGCCGATAACTAGTTCCGTCTGTTATCCAATCAATTTCTCCGGTTTGAAATGGCTTCCCATCAACATATGAATCGTAGTAGATGATGCTGGACTCAGGTAGCCTAAAAGCAGCGCCCTTCTGCTCTGAGGTGCCTCCCTGCCCTATGCCTGATGTTGTTCCATTGGGATCCTCTAAAGCGGATTGGCTTTGAGTTGAGGGAGCAGGCTTTTTCTTAAGTGCTTTAGCCATCTGAATCTTCTTAGGAGGCTCAGTCCGCAATTCAGTTTTAATAATCAGATCATCCGCAATTTGTGGCGATGGATTGAATGATAGGAACGGGATCCCAAAATAAAGAATGAGGTGCCCTAATAAAGATACGACCAGGGCAACTACTACTATCCATATGGGTTTCATATGGCGTGAATTGAATCTAAACCACGTCAACGTTGAATGCCAGTAGAAGCCTCTAGTAAGCGGCTGTTTTTTGGAAGATTGGCTGCTAAGAAGTCCATTTGGTCTGCCAAAATATGGCGACCTTTCAAAATCATATCTTCATAGAGGCTGGGTTGGTACGGTGTATATAGCAAGCCCATACCTGCCATCTCGGGAGTTCGATTACCCTTTCGCTGGTTACATGGACGACAAGAGATTACTAAGTTCATCCAACTGTATTTGCCACCGCGACTATTGGGAATAATATGCTCCGCCTCGGCTTGACTTTCATGGATGGCATCTCCGCAGTATGCACAAAGACCACGATCACGTTTGAATAGTTTGTGCTTAGTAATTGCAGGAACTACATCAAAAAGATTAATTTTGGATGTGCCGTTGATGGCAATAATTGAGTGGAGTTCAATGATGGATTGTTGCCCACTGATTCTAGAAATCCCGCCACGCATTTTAAAAACAGGATCGCCAAGAGTCCAGAGAACGCTGTTATCGGCGTAGTGTTTTGTGGCCTCTTCAGCATTAACCCATCCCTGGGGGATTCCACCTGCGTCTAGCTTTAGGATACTCAGCACAAACTCTCCTTTCTCAATCAGCCCCTGAAGGCCTAGATTGTGAATTCCATCTTACAGAAGTTGTGCTCGCCAATCAATCGCCTAGCCGGATATAAATTCTAAAACTTTGGGCAGCAGGTCTCCATACTCTGAGATGCCATGGTCACTGCCCTCAAGGACTAGTTGATTTGCCCCTACATAAAATTCCACCATCTCACGCCAGTCTAGGAGTTCATCCCCTTTAGCCGCAATGAGGAAGTAGCGATTAGGAGAGGTAATCTTTTCTACCTGCAACGCTTTTAGCTCATCTATATATTCTGGTCGAAAATCAAAGGGTTCATCACTGTCGTAAGCGGTAAGCATGCCAATATGAGGCGCTAGCTCGCGAGCTGCCCTAACTGCTGGATTAAGCACTACTGCCTTACAGGCATATTTCTCAGCCAGATAATTAGCATAGAAGCCACCTAAAGATGATCCGATAATGACTATGCGATCTGCATTTGATTGATTGATATATTGAGTGACCATATCAATACTTATTTTTGGTGATGCTAACAATTGCGGGCAAAACCACTCAAATAGTGTATCTTCACTAGATAGCGCCTTTACTGCATTGCCGGTCATTACGGCTTTGCTGGATCTGGGAGAAGATCTAAAGCCGTGCAAATAGACTAATAAAGTTGAGGACATAAATTGAGATCCTTATTTCTATAGCTAACTGATTAAGATTGCAAATCTTGAATCCAGGCTAAGCCTGACTCAGTCTTATTCAAAGGCTTATATTCGCACCCAATCCATCCTTTGTAACCGATCGCGTCAATCATCTTAAAAAGATTGCGGTAGTTAATCTCGCCAGTTCCTGGCTCATTACGACCTGGATTATCTGCTATCTGGAGGTGTCCAATTTTTGATAGATTTTTTTCTAATGTATTAGCAAGATCACCTTCCATTCTTTGGGCATGATAGACGTCATATTGGATAAATAAATTATCCGAATTAACTTCCTTCAGAATTTCAAGTGCTTGTTGTGTCCTAGATAAATAGAAGCCTGGAATATCAAAGATATTAATTGGCTCTATTAACAGACGAATATTTTCTTTCTTTAATTCGGTTGATGCATATTCCAGGTTAGAAATAAAGGTGGCATGTACTTTGGCTGAATCTACGCTGGCTGGGGCTATACCTGCCAAACAGTTAACTTGAGGGGCTCCAAGTATCTGAGCATATTCAATTGCTTTAGCCACACCTATTCGAAACTCTTCTGTGCGATCGGGTAAGCAGGCAATCCCCCTCTCGCCGGCATCCCAATCCCCAGCCGGTAGGTTATGCAACACAACTTCGAGTTGTTGCTGATCAAGCTCTTGTTTGATTGTATTGGCAGAAAATGGATAAGGGGACTGAAATTCAACCGCCTTAAAGCCACACCTTGAGGCATTTTTAAAGCGCTCCAGAAAAGGTACTTCAGTAAAAAGCATAGATAAATTTGCTGCAAATTTAGGCATTTGAATCCCTTTGGTCTACCCACTCATGAACCTGATCATAACAAAGGGGCTGAGATGTGGTCATACGCCCCGACTTGGGAAAAAACCGCTAATGAATATCAAAAGAATGCCAAAAGTGGGCTAATATTTGATATAGAAGTTTTAATTACAAAGGAAATAATGAATATCAAACTAAGTAAAATCGCCTTCGTTGTCACCATCTTGGCTGTAAGTTCTGGCTTGCTGATGGCCCAGCCAAAACCAGCTGATTCTGCCGGCACCAAGCCAATGGTGATTGATGCTGCGGTAACCGATAATCGCTATCAGCTTTATGAGGGTGAAGTTCTAAAGGTTGATGCCAAGACTCGCACTATTACCTTTAAGAATAAAGAAGGTGAATCAAAGTTTGTAGCTGGTCCAGAGATCACCAATTTTGCTCAAATTAAAAAGGGTGATCGTGTCAATGTGACCTATGAGACTGCAGTTGCTATAGAGTTAATTAAGACGAAGAGTACCGGCATTCGCAGCAAAGTTGAAACCAATACCGTTACAAACTCGAAGGCAAACGAAAAACCTTCTGAAGTTATTGCAAATACAACGACCATCATTGCTGACATTGTTGGCGTAGATCGCGATAAAAAATTAGTTTCTGTTAAAGGACCAAGCGGTAACATCACGACAGTCACGGTCAAGAATCCTGCTCTATTGGCAGATGTCGCCGTTGGTGAGCAAGTGAAGGTGGTTTACTTTGATGCTATGGCAGCATCTATTACTACGCCGAAGAAGAAATAAATTCGTAGTAAGTCAAAACAAAAAAGCCCCTCAATCGGGGCTTTTTTGTTTGGTGCTTCATTTGGCGCCTCTATCAACTTATGTTTTTTCAATATCCTTGCTCAAAATTCTGCGTATCGCTCGAATGCTAACTTCTGGATGCAATACGGCAAGGTACTCCTGAATTAGGGTCGATCTTCTTGTTAAGGATTCTATGTGCTCGCCAACCATTTGGTTGGCTTCAATTACATCCTCAATAAGCGTTGTTTCAGCATAGCTGCTGCCCTGCCTCTTATTGCCAGCCAAAGATTGCGTAGAAGTTCTCATCTGGGCGGCTGGGCTTGGCTTTGACATATTTTGCTTATCTTATATTAGCAACTGCTTTGCATAAGAGCTATTGACATTAAAAAAGCCCGATTGCTCGGGCTTTTCGTCATTTATTTGGCGGAGCGGACGGGACTCGAACCCGCGACCCTCGGCGTGACAGGCCGATATTCTAACCAACTGAACTACCGCTCCAAATTACTACTAGAACAACTATTTAACACTAACCAAAAAATCTGGCGTCCCCAGGGGGATTCGAACCCCCGTACTCACCGTGAAAGGGTGATGTCCTAGGCCTCTAGACGATGGGGACCTGGACTACTACAAATTACTGCTATTTTAAATGCTTGGTGGAGATAAGCGGGATCGAACCGCTGACCTCTTGCATGCCATGCAAGCGCTCTCCCAGCTGAGCTATACCCCCGAAATCTCGCTATAAAACTACAAGACACTCAAAACAATCCAAGATTTTAGCCTATTTTTGTGCAAGTGCGCAAATTGACTAATAGATCACCTTAGAAAGCCTATTCACAGCCTCATCCTTGCCTAAAACTACCAAGACAGAATCGATAGCTGGGGTCTGGGTGGTGGCAAATAAAGCGTAGCGAACAGGCATTGCCAAGGCAGGCATTTTGATTTGATGCTGTGTCAGAATCTGCTTAAATGCAGCGCTATAGGCCTCTTTATTATGCTCTGTAGTTTTTAAGGTTTGAATAAGATCTTTTAATGCCGGAACAATGGACGCTGGAATATTTTGAGCAATTTGCTCAGCCGTATGCTGAGGCGCTGGCGAATAGAAAAGCTTTGCACCATCAGCAATTTCAATCAATGTATTCGCACGATCTTTCAATAGACTAACCACCTGAACAAAATCAGGGCCATTTTCAGTATCAATTCCAAGTTCATGTGCAAAAGGCTTGGTAAGCTCTGCTAACTGAATGGGATCGGAATTCTGGATGTATTGATGATTTAGCCAAAGCAATTTTTCGGGATTATGTTGCGCAGGTGATCTGCCTAGACTATCTAAATCAAACCACTGAACAAATTGCTCCTTCGAAAATACTTCAGCATCTCCATGTGACCAACCCAGGCGTGCAAGATAGTTCAGAATCGCTTCTGGTAAATAACCTGCCTTTTGGTAATCACGCACACTCATCGCCCCATTGCGCTTACTCATCTTTTCGCCAGCATCATTTAAAACAGTTGGTAGATGGGCATACACAGGAGGCTCTCCACCCAATGCTTTCATGATGTTAATTTGTCTAGGCGTGTTGTTAACGTGATCGTCGCCTCGAATCACGTGGGTAATATTCATATCCAGGTCATCAACTACTACGCAAAAGTTATAGGTAGGCGTGCCATCAGGACGAGCAATTACCAGATCATCTAACTCATCATTGCTGATTTCAATTTTGCCTTTGACGGCATCTTCCCAGATGACTGAACCGCCAATTGGGTTTTTAAAGCGAATAACAGGCAGCACTCCATCCGGTATAGGTGGGAGCGTTTTTCCTGCTTCAGGTCGCCACATGCCGTTGTATCGCGGCTTTTCCTTATCGGCCATTTGCTGATCGCGGAGTTTATTAAGATCTTCCTCGCTCATGTAACAGGGATAGGCTAAGCCAGCGTCCAACATTTGTTTGACTACCTCACGGTAGCGATCAATTCGCTGCATTTGATAGATAGGGCCTTCATCCAAATCTAAACCAAGCCAGGCCATACCTTCGATAATGACATCTACAGCTTCTTGAGATGAGCGCTCCAAATCAGTATCCTCAATCCGTAAAATGAAGTCTCCCTGATTGTGGCGTGCAAATGCCCAAGGATATAGGGCGCTGCGAAGATTTCCCAAATGAATAAAGCCCGTGGGACTTGGGGCGAAACGAGTACGAATATGCATAAGTTTCATTATCTCAGGTTGGAGAAATTGACGGGAAAATCAAAAAACGTGGATACTTTGCTCTATGAATGAATTACTTGTATTTATGTGCGACGGGGCCCCCGTTAGGGGTGAAATAGTCTCCATTGGTACAGCTTGGCAAGCCGTTCTAGAGCGCCGCAATGACCCGGCACCGGTACGTAAAATTTTAGGGGATTTTGTTGGCGCTGCCACCCTCCTTACAGCCAGTTTAAAGTTCGATGGAACCTTAATTATTCAAGCTCAAAGTAGCGGCCCAATCCAGCTATTAGTGGTTGAATGTCGTTCCGACTTATCCATGCGCGCTACAGTCAAGTTGTCAGTTGACCCTGATGATATTGCACCAGAAGCTAGCTTAGGTGAACTTTTGGATGCAAATCATACGGGCAGATTGGTGATCACCTTGGACCCCGCAGATAGAGAGCCAGGGCAAGCCCCATATCAAGGGATCGTTGCCTTGCAGGAACATCGTGGAACAGGAATTAAGCCCGTATCAAGTGCTGCAGAAGCAATTGCTCTGTATATGAAAAATTCTGAGCAGTTAGATACTCGTATTTGGCTAAGCTCAAATGAAACCCATATTGGAGGCTTGTTATTGCAGCGACTCCCTGACTCTGGAGGCCATGCGCATCTTGATCCTCAGGTGGCTGCCGAAGGATGGTCAAGAATACAGACCCTTGGAGAAACTATCACTGATGAAGAATTGTTAACTCTTCCACCCTCCACTATTTTGCGCAGACTTTTCTTAGAGGAGTCTGCAGAAAATGGTGTTCGTAGCTTCCCCCCTAGGCCAATTCGTTTTTCCTGTCGTTGTTCACGTTCAAAAGTCGCTGATATATTGCGAATGCTAGGCGAGGAGGAAGTGCAAAGTATCTTAGCTGAGCAAGGGCTCGTTGAAACTACCTGTGATTTTTGTGCCAAACCTTATCGGTTTGATGCGGTTGATTGCCAGCAAGTTTTTAAAACTGACTTACTCAGTGATGCAACTAGACCACCTTCGCGGGGTCATTGAGCGATTGACTATTGCTTAGAACTGGATTGCTTTAAGCCATCGTTAGAGTAACCGGTAGAAGGTTTATCGCTAGGTAGAATTTGAACGAAGAATTCACCCTCTTTGATTAAGCCATGCTCAACCCTAGCGCGCTCTTCAATGGCACGTGTGCCATCCTTCAGATCCTTTACATCACCAGCCAATTTCGCATTACGAAGAGCCAAGAGACTATTTTTAGCCTCTTGGAGCTCTACCTGTTTTTCCATCTCGTAGACCTTAATCCATCCACCTTTACCTAACCATAGCGGGTATTGAATAGCAATCAATAGGACCAGCATTGAGTAGATAACTATCCGCATAATTTAATCGGTGATTAGGATAATTTAACGTTTGAGATTATAAAAAACCGATTTACCTGGATAAGTAGCTACATCACCCAAGTCCTCTTCGATGCGTAGTAGTTGGTTGTATTTTGCAATTCGATCAGATCTAGACAGTGAACCGGTTTTAATCTGGCCAGCATTGGTGCCAACAGCAATATCAGCAATAGTGCTGTCTTCTGTTTCACCGGAACGATGGGAAATAACGGCCGTGTAATTGGCCCGCTTTGCCATTTCAATTGCTGCAAAAGTTTCAGTTAATGTTCCAATTTGATTAATTTTGATCAGAATGGAGTTAGCAATTCCCTTTTCGATACCCTCTTTTAGTATGCGAGTGTTGGTTACAAAAAGATCGTCGCCAACCAATTGAATCTTTTTGCCTAACTTGTTAGTGATATCAGCCCATCCATCCCAGTCGCTCTCATGCATACCATCCTCAATCGATACGATTGGAAATTGGTCCGCCAATTGACCTAAATAGTCTGAAAATTCGCTGGAGTTTAGTTGCAAGCCTTCACCTGATAGGTGATATTTGCCATCCTTATAGAATTCACTAGCTGCGCAGTCTAAGGCCAATAGGACATCTTCACCGGCTTGGTATCCAGCCCCTTCAATTGCCTTCAAGATAGTTTGAAGGCACTCTTGATTGCTCTTAAAGTTTGGCGCAAATCCACCCTCATCACCCACAGATGTTGGCATACCTTGTGCACCCAAGATTTTTTTCAATTCATGAAAGATTTCAGCGCCACAGCGCAATGCATCTCGGAATGTTTCGGCACCAACAGGCATCACCATAAATTCCTGGATATCTAGACTATTGTTAGCATGCGCGCCACCATTTACGATATTCATCATAGGCACAGGCAACTGCATACCGCCAGACCCGCCAAAATATCGATATAGCGGCAAGCCGGCCTCTTCAGCAGCAGCTCTTGCAACAGCCATAGAGACTGCAAGCGTAGCATTGGCACCAAGGCGTGCTTTATTGTGGGTGCCATCTAATTCAATCAGCGTGTGATCTAAGAAAGCCTGCTCACTCGCATCAAGACCTAATACCGATTCAGCAATTTCAATATTAATATTTTGAACTGCCTTTAAAACGCCCTTGCCTAAGTAGCGCGACTTATCGCCATCGCGCAATTCAATAGCCTCACGTGAGCCTGTAGATGCGCCGGATGGAACTGCTGCACGACCCATCACTCCAGACTCAAGTAAAACATCGCACTCTACAGTTGGGTTACCGCGTGAATCTAAAACTTCTCTACCAATAATGTCAACAATGGCGCTCATGCACCTTCTCCTTAAAACGATATGTAATGGGGTTTATTAATACTGAAACACTTAATTATTTAAAACTATCTTCTAAGAATGAACCACTTTTCTTAACAACCCTATCGATTGCAAGCAGTGACTCAAGTAATTCTTTCATTCGATTTAATGGAACAGCATTCGGCCCATCAGACAAGGCTTTTGAAGGATCTGGGTGGGTTTCCATAAATAAACCGCTGATACCAACTGCAACAGCTGCTCTTGATAAAACAGGTACAAACTCTCGTTGGCCACCGCTGGAGCTTCCCTGGCCACCTGGAAGCTGAACGGAATGTGTCGCATCAAATACAACAGGTGCCTTAGAGGCGCGCAGGATTTCAAGGCTCCGCATATCTGAAACAAGGTTGTTATAGCCAAAAGAAGCGCCGCGCTCACAGACCATAAATTGGTCAGAACGATTTGCTTCTGCAGCAGCCATTCTGGCTTTATCAATCACGTTGAGCATTTCCTGAGGGGACAAAAATTGCCCTTTTTTGAAATTAACGGGTTTGCCACTTTGGGCACACGCACGAATGAAATCGGTTTGTCGACATAAAAATGCTGGCGTCTGCAGCACATCAACCACTTTCGATACAGCACTAATCTCGCTAATATCATGCACATCAGTTAGTACTGGTACGCCAACCACTTGCTTTACCTTCGCCAAAATTTCAAGGCCTTTTTCCATACCTAAGCCACGAAATGAGTTACCAGATGAGCGATTTGCTTTATCAAAGGAGGATTTGTAAATAAATGGGATGTTTAAGGTGCTGGTAATTTCTTTCAACTGACTGGCGACATCAATGGCTGATTGTTCAGACTCAATGACACAGGTGCCAGCAATCAAAAAAAACGGTTGATTTAGACCAACATCAAATCCGCATAATTTAAATTTATTCATAAATTGACCTAAGCAGGCTGCTTGAGGGAAACGCTTTGATGTTCAAGAGCCGCTTTGATAAACGCAGAGAACAAAGGATGTCCATCGCGCGGGGTTGAAGTGAACTCTGGGTGAAATTGAACACCGAAAAACCACGGATGCATTGATTCTGGAAGTTCCATCATTTCAGGCAAGGCTTCATTTGGTGTTCTTGCGGAAATAATTAAGCCAGATTCCTCTAGCTTTGGAACGTAGGTATTGTTAACTTCATAGCGATGACGATGTCGTTCATTCACTTCGGCACCGTAGATGCGGTGCGCTAAGGTGCCGGCCTTAACCGGGCATCGTTGTGATCCTAAACGCATTGTGCCGCCAAGATCGGAATCATTATTACGTTTTTCAACATGCCCTTCGCGATCCATCCATTCTGTAATCAAGGCAACCACTGGATTTTCAGCTTGTGGATCAAACTCAGTACTATTCGCCTTTGAAATGTTGGCCACATGGCGCGCAAATTCAATGACCGCTAATTGCATGCCCAAACAAATACCAAGGTAAGGAACATTGTTTTCGCGAGCATAACGAATCGCTGCGATCTTCCCTTCAGTGCCGCGCTTACCAAAACCACCAGGAACTAAAATGGCATCTAATTTAGTTAGGCAATCTATACCGTCTTTTTCAATTACTTCCGAGTCAATATAGTTAATATTCACCTTGGTGTGAGTGTGAATGCCTGCATGGCGCAGGGCTTCAATTAAAGACTTATAAGACTCTGTTAACTCCACATACTTACCAACCATTCCGATGGTAACTTCATGCTTCGGGTTGGCTAGCTCGTATACCAACTTCGCCCATACAGAAAGGTCGGCTGGTTTGGCATTAATTTGCAACTCACGACAAATCAAATCATCCATGCCTTGAGCATGGAGCATTTCTGGAATCTTGTAGATCGTATCCACATCCCACACAGAAATTACCGCTTCTTCACGAACATTCGAAAATAAAGAAATCTTAGCGCGCTCATCCTCAGGAATTGGACGATCTGCGCGGCATAACAAAACAGTAGGCATGATGCCGATTTCACGTAGCTTTTGCACAGAATGCTGAGTTGGTTTGGTCTTTAACTCACCAGCACTATGGATATAGGGCACTAAAGTCAGATGAACAAAGGCGCAGCTATGCAAGGGTAGGCGCAGACTCATCTGTCTAGCAGCTTCTAAAAATGGGAGAGATTCAATATCACCAACTGTGCCTCCGATCTCACAAATAGCAATATCCGCATTACCTTCGTGACTGGCTTTTGCACCACGCTCCACAAATGCCTGAATCTCATTTGTAATATGTGGAATAACTTGAACTGTTTTGCCAAGATATTCACCGCGACGCTCTTTGCTGATCACAGACTCATAAATTTGACCAGTAGTGAAATTATTACTTTTGCGCATCTTCGCAGAAACAAAGCGCTCGTAGTGACCGAGATCTAAGTCGGTTTCAGCACCATCTTCAGTAACAAAAACTTCGCCATGCTGAAGCGGGCTCATGGTTCCCGGATCGACATTAATATAGGGGTCTAATTTTAGGAGGGTGACTTTCAGACCGCGGGATTCAAGAATCGCGGCAAGCGAGGCAGCTGCGATTCCTTTCCCTAAAGAAGAAACCACACCACCAGTGACAAAAACGTATTTGGTCATCGCTTAAGCTCTGTTGGAAAAAGTAATTATAACGACACCCAAGAGAAGCAGAAAGATTTCAAAATCAGTAATATTTCTGTTGAACCCCTTTAATAAACCCTCCCCCTCTACCTATGCGCCTATTTTTTGCGGTCTTAATTAGCCTTCTATCCCTTTTCTATTTCCTGCCATTTGCAATTGCATTCAATAAGAAACGTGCAAATTCTGGGGCTATTTTTGCCCTAAACCTGTTTTTGGGCTGGTCTTTAATAGGCTGGGTGGTAGCGCTGGTATGGGCCTTGAAGGAAGAGCGCATTATTTAAGTTCGGAATTAAGGACCCAAAAATGAAGAATTTAGGCTATTTTTGATGGCTCTGGCTTTTTAAAGCTTTAAACTCTTATATAAGACTTAAATTAGTCACTATAATCGAAGAAATCGGGTGAAAATCCCCATTTGGCCTTTCTATTGAACACATTTACCTCATAGGAAATATCATGTTTGAAGCTTACAACGCCCATGTTGCCGAACGCGCAGCCCTTGGCATTCCAGCCCTCCCACTAACTAAGGATCAAACCTCTGAATTGGTGAAATTGCTAAAAAACCCACCTGCTGGCAAAGAGGCTGAGTTAGTTGAGCTCATTAGCAATCGTGTTCCGGCTGGCGTTGATGAAGCTGCTAAGGTAAAGGCAGAGTTTTTGGATGCTGTTGCTAAGGGGACGGAAAAGTCGCCTTTAATTTCAAAGCTCAAGGCAACAGAGCTATTGGGAACCATGCTTGGTGGTTACAACATCAAACCATTAGTTGAATTGCTATCAGATGCAGATTGCGGCACTACCGCAGCTGAAGCATTAAAGAAAACGCTTTTGATGTTTGATTATTTCAATGATGTACAAGAGCTTGCAGAAAAAGGCAATGCAAATGCCAAGGCGGTAATGAAGAGCTGGGCAGATGCTGAATGGTTTACAAGTCGTCCAGCCGTTCCT
>CANCIL010000007.1 GCA_947378095.1 Betaproteobacteria bacterium | reverse complement strand
CTGCGACTTGAAGCGTATCCAGATAAAGAGTTTGTGGCTTATGCCAATTACATAGCGCCTGCTATCGATCCTCAGACACGGGCTTTATTAATTCGTGCTGATGTCGAAAACACGGATGATCTGTTGCGTCCTGATATGTTTGCATCAGGTCTGTTGACAACCGGAACGGCGGATGCCATCGTGGTACCCCAAACAGCAATCGTGCGGATTCGTGAAGCGCGCTTCGCCATTATTCGAGTTGGCCCAGAAACCTTCCGTCGTGTACCAGTCAAAGGATATGACCTGAATAGCAAGAGTTTTGCGATCACCGAAGGTGTTGAGCAAGGCTGGCAAATTTTGGCTGAAGGCGCCGTGTTGTTGAATGACCGCTTTGCTAAGCAGGAGGACTAAGTGAGCATTTTCACCTCCTTTATTCGAGGGGTCGTTGAGAAGCGCGTGCTTGTCATTTTTGCTTCAATCGTATTGCTTGGCTTGGGTATGTTTAGCCTTAGCAAACTACCGATTCAGCCTTATCCAGGAGTTGCTCCTTTAACTATTCAGGCAATTTCACAATGGCCTGGTCGGAGTACAACGGAGGTAGAGCAGCAAGTCACGATTCCTGTTGAGAATGCGCTAGCAGGTATTCCGGGTCTACAAGCTTTTCGTTCGGTATCTTTATTTGGCTTATCAGTAGTTACGCTTAAATTTAATGACACCACCGATCCATTTAAAGCGCGTCAAATTTTTATTACTAATTTGGGTAAGGTAGATTTTCCACCTGGAGTAAATTCCAGCATTAGCCCAGACTCAGATGCAACTGGCGAGATCATGCGCTATGAAGTGCGTTCTGATTACGCTTCCTCTACTCAGTTAAAGACTTTGCAAAACTATGAGATCTATAAAGAGCTCAAGCAAACCCCCGGTGTAGCGGATGTTTCCTCATTTGGCGGCAAGGTTCGTCAATATCAAGTTATCGTTAGCCCGGAGAGTCTTCAGGCCAAAGGTGTCACAGTCAATCAAATGATTGCTGCTTTAACGAGCGCGAATAGCAATACGGGTGGCGGACTATTACCTAGCGGTGAGCAACAGTTTGTAGTGCGAGGCGTTGGCCTCTTAAAGAATATCGAAGACATCAAGCAAGTCGTCATCGCCTTAAATAATGGTGTACCTATTCGGGTTGGCGATGTTGCCAGAGTAGAAATTGGGAATGCGCCACGTTTAGGGATGTTCCAATTTAATGAAAATCCTGATTCGGTTGAGGGTATTGTGTATCTGCGTCGCGGTGAGAATGCAACAGAGGTCTTAGCGCGCGTCCACAATACGGTCAACAATATTAATAAGCATGTCCTGCCTCCTGGTATTGAGGTCAAGCCTTTTTATGATCGCCAAGTCTTGTTGGACATCACGATTGGCACCGTCAAACACACACTCTTTTTTGGAATCTCTTTAGTTCTTGGAGTGCTGTTTTTCTTCTTAGGTAATCTGCGTGCAGCGGCAGTAGTAGCTGCTGTGATTCCATTAGCACTTTGCGTTTCCTTTATTCAGATGCACTTATGGAGCGTTCCAGCCAATTTGATTTCTCTCGGGGCAATTGACTTTGGTGTGATCGTGGACTCTGCAGTGATCTTGACGGAGAACGTCATGCGTCATCTGGAGGAGGGCGGTAAGCGACTGAACCAAAGTATTGTGCTGGCTACCAGTGAAGTCCAGCGCGCCATGATTTATTCAACCGGCATCATCATCGTGGCTTATTCGCCATTGTTCTTTATGGGTGGTGTCGAAGGCATTATCTTTAAACCAATGGCCTTCACGATGGGCTTCGCCTTGATTGCTGCGATGGTCTTAAGTCTGACCTTCTTGCCAGCAATGGTGTCTTTAGTGTTTGGTGAAAATCTAGCGCATAAGCCACCTGCATTTATTACGAAGATCTTAAATAGCTATAAACCATTGCTTAGAAGATGGATGGATCGTCCATTAACCGTTTTTGCAGTCGCGGTGTTTGTTCTTGGCTTGACGCTATTAAGCATGACTCGCTTGGGAACGGCATTCTTACCAACATTGGAAGAAAACAATATTTGGTTACGCGTTACCTTGCCTAATACGGTAGATCTTGATTACTCCGTGAAAGTTGCTGATCAACTACGCGAAACCTTTATGAAGCAACCTGAAATCGATAAGGTTGCTGTTCAAATTGGACGGCCTGATGATGGTACTGATTCAACGGGTGTGTTTAACCAAGAATACGGCCTCTATCTGAAGAGCCCAGATAAGATGCCGTCTGGCTCAACTAAGAAAGACCTCATTAGTAATCTTGAAACTGAGTTAAACAAGATTCCTGGTATTACGTATAGCTTCTCGCAATATATTCAAGATAACGTCAATGAAGCGCTCTCAGGTGTGAAGGGCGAAAACTCCGTCAAGATTTACGGTACTGATCTTGAGGTGCTAGATCAAAAAGCCCATGAGGTAATTGATCAGCTTAAAAAAGTTCGGGGTGTTGCAGACGAAGGTATTCTGAAAGAGTTGGGCCAGCCTACCTTAAATATTCAAATTGATCGTGATCGCGCTGCTCGCTACGGTATCAATGTGAACGATATCCAAACGTTGGTGGCTAATGCGATCGGCGGCACTGCTGTTACCAGCCTGCTTGAAGATGAAAAGACTTTCGGTATTGCTATCCGCTTAAATGAAGGAAGTCGCAATGATGTGGCTGATATCAGCCGCTTATTGGTTGATTCACCTGATGGCAAGGCGATTCCATTATCGATGGTTGCGACAGTCCAATTAACGGATGGCCCATTCTTTATTTATCGTGAAGCTGGTAAGCGTTACATTGCGATTAAATTTAGCGTCCGTAATCGCGATTTGGGAAGTGCTGTTGAGGATGCGCAATTCTTGGTGGAGAAAAATATTACTTTGCCGCCAAACTATTCGATTAGCTGGGATGGTCAGTTTAACCAAATGAAGCAAGCGCAGAAAAAGCTGATGCTAATCGTGCCTTTGGCATTGATGGGCATTTTCCTATTGCTAGTCAGTGCCTTTGGTAACTTCCGCGATGCCTTTATTGTGATGATCAATGTGCCGTTTGCTGCAATCGGTGGAGTCATTGCTTTGCATTTAGCAGGCGAGACTTTAAGCATTTCCGCTTTCTTTGGATTCTTATCGCTCTTTGGTATTGCGATTCAGGATGGGGTCATCCTGATTTCCTTTATCAATAAGACCACAGCTGCTGAGCATAGTCAGATGAAAGACGTCATGGTAGAAGGTGCCGCCTTGCGTGTTCGTCCCGTACTCATGACGGCGATGCTTTCTGGATTAGGCCTATTGCCTGCTGCTTTGTCACATTCGATTGGTTCGGAAGCGCAGCGTCCATTGGCGCTTGTGATTGTGGGCGGCATGGTAACTACAACAATTTTGACGCTCTTGGTATTGCCGGTGATTTACGGCTGGTTTAGAGGTCGTGCATTAACTCCAGCAAGTAATATCTAATTCATCGAAAGCGTACTTTAGTCATGAGCCTGCATCAGCCCCATATTTTGGTTTCTAACGATGACGGCTATCTTGCTCCTGGCTTACTTGCCTTAGTGAGTGCCGTTCGTCCCTTAGGCCGTATTACTGTTATTGCGCCTGAGCAAAATCATAGTGGCGCATCGAACTCTTTAACACTCTCTAGACCACTATCGATTCATCGAGTCGCTGGTGGAGAGCGTGATGGCTTTTTCTTTATCAATGGCACACCAACGGATTGTGTCCATGTAGCCATGACTGGCTTCCTGGAGCAAGAACCAGACTTAGTGATCTCTGGCATTAATCAGGGAGAGAACATGGGCGAAGATGTTCTGTATTCAGGTACCGTGGCGGCCGCTGTTGAAGGTGTCATGTTTGGCGTCCCTGGAATTGCATTTTCACAAATCGATCGTGGTTGGAATCGTATCGACGATGCTGCCAAAGCGGCTCATGATGTTGTAGCCCAAATGCTGGTCTCGAATTTAGCTAGCCCACAATTGGCTCGCCAGGATGGTATTGCCACTTTATTAAATGTCAATATTCCTAATCGTCCTTATACAGACTTGTATCGCTGGCGCGTGACTCGCTTAGGTAATCGCCATCATTCGCAACCGGTGGTAGTTCAAGATAGTCCTCGTGGTGAAAAGATTTATTGGATTGGTGCGGCAGGAGATGTCAAAGACAATTCAGAAGGTACAGACTTTCATGCGATCGCTGATGGCTGCATCTCTATTACACCAATGCAATTGGATCTCTCGCATCATGCTCGCCTAGCGGCGATGCGTGCGAATGGTTGGGATCGCGGTTGAAGGCTCCAACAGAACGTTTTGCAGCTTACCGTCAGGCACTAGCAGCCAAAGTGCATGCTGGTGGTGTTAAGCATGGCAAAACTTTAGAAGCGCTTGCAACTGTGCCGCGCCATGCATTCATGGACGCAGGCTTGCATGCTCAAGCTTATGAAGATTCAGCCCTGCCGATTGGTCATCAACAAACTATCTCTAAACCATCGGTCGTAGCGCGCATGATTGAGTTGCTGCATAAGCCTAGACAACCATTAGGTAAGGTTCTAGAAATTGGTACTGGCTGCGGATATCAAGCAGCAGTGTTGAGTTTGCTGGCTGAAGAGGTTTATTCGATTGAACGTATTCGTCCACTGCACGATATGGCACGCGCCAAATTACGGCCATTTCGGATTAATAATCTGCGTTTAATTTACGGTGATGGCATTTTAGGGCTACCGCAGGCAGCTCCTTTTGACGGCATCATTCTGGCTGCAGCGGGTTTAGGTATTCCAGACGCTTTATTAGATCAATTAGCCATTGGTGGGCGATTGATTGCCCCGGTTGCTAGAAATGAAAAAGAGCAGCAGTTAGTTCTCGTAGAAAGAATGAGCTCCCAGCGCTACCAAAGAACTGTACTGGACGAGGTCTTTTTTGTCCCCTTACAATCAGGGGTAGTATGAAACACCCATTTCCGCTTATGCCTATTTTTGTTAGCAAAACCTCTTTCTTAATCCTGTTATGCGCTGTAATGGCTCTAACAGTTGGCTGTACTAGTCCTCGCACTAAGCCTGCTAGCGTCACTGATCGCAGTGTTGGATCTAGCAGCTCTTCTGAGCCGACGCCTCCTGGCTACTATCGTGTGAAACGGGGCGATACCTTAGCGCGTATTGCGCTCGATAACGGTCAAGCGCCACGAGATGTTGCTCAGTGGAATAGCGCTGCTAATCCGAACTTCAATCCGAACGTCATTGAAGTAGGTGACTTGATTTTGGTGAAACCACCAGCAAGTGCTAAGGCTAGTAAACCTTTAGAAGTGAAGCCTGTTGCTCCAGAAAAGACTGATAGTGCAAAAGCCGATACACCAAAGACCCCAACTACCAAAGCAGAAGTGGTTGCTGAACCAGGCATTCGTTTATCTTGGCCAGCAAAGGGCAAAGTTACTGAAGAGTTCAGTGATAAGAACAAAGGAATTGATATTGCTGGAAAAGTAGGTGAAGCAGTTCAAGCCGCTTCTGATGGCAATGTCGTTTACGCTGGCAATAGTTTGAGAGGTTATGGCAATCTCGTCATCATCAAGCATGACAATACTTATCTTACGGCCTACGCTCACAACAGCAAGCTCTTAGTCAAAGAGGGTGATAACGTGCGTAAGGGGCAAAAGATTGCTGAGATGGGCGATACCGATACCAATTCGCCAAAATTACACTTTGAACTGCGTGTAAACGGTAAGCCAGTCAATCCAACACCTTACTTGCAGTAAGTCTTATGGCCACAGTGCTCGTCTTTGACATTGAGACCATTCCAGACGTGGCTGGCCTGCGTCGTCTAGAAGACTATCCCGCTACTATGAGTGATGCAGAGGTTGCAGCAAGCGCAATGGCAGAGCGTGCCGCCAAAACAGGAAGTGAATTTCTGCCGCTCTATTTGCAAAAAATTGTGGCTATTTCCTGTGTCATTCGCAGAACCACTAAAGAGGGTACGCCGCAAATTAAGGTGGGTACGCTAGGCACGCCGCAAGATGATGAAAAAGTCTTAGTGCAAGCCTTCTTTGATTTGATCGAAAAATATACACCCCAGTTAGTTTCTTGGAATGGCAGTGGCTTTGACTTACCAGTCTTACACTACCGCGCCTTAGCAAATCATATTCAGGCGCCGCGCTACTGGGAGATGGGCGATAGTCAAGAGGCTGATAGTCGCGACTTTAAGTGGAATAACTACATCAGTCGTTATCACATGCGCCATCTCGATATGATGGATCTCTTAGCAAAATTTAATGGCAGAGCCAATGCACCACTAGATGGTCTGGCTAAGCTCTGTGGCTTTCCGGGCAAGATGGGTATGGATGGTAGTCAGGTCTGGCCCGCATACCAAGAGGGCAAGATTAATGACATTCGTCGCTATTGTGAGACGGATGTGGTCAATACCTATCTGATGTATTGCCGCTTTCAATTATTGCGCGGCGGCTTTTCTTTAGAAGAGTATCAAGAAGAAATTGCTTTTGTAAAAGCCTATCTTGAGAAAGAAGCCAAAGAGCCAAACGGTGGTCAATGGCAAGAATATCTCCTAGGTTTCTCTGCGGATGCGTAGAGGGCAGAAACCAGTCAGTATTGTGGTGACTGAAGCGGTACAAGTTGAATCACTCGATCTCGATGCCCAAGGTATAGCCCGTCTACAGCCAAGCGAAGAAGAGGCAGCGCAAGGACAAAGTGGCAAAGTCGTTTTTATTCAAGGCGCCCTGCCTACAGAGCGAGTGACCTACATCATTACCCAAGATAAGGCCCGCTTTAGCAAAGCCAAGGTCTTAGACATCATTAAGCCAGCAGTGTTTAGGGCGCAGCCTAAATGCAAGGCATTTGGCGTTTGTGGTGGCTGCACAATGCAGCACTTAGATATTCGGGCGCAAGTTGCGATGAAGCAACGCGTCCTAGAAGATGATTTACAGCATATCGCCAAACTCAAACCTCAAGAAATACTCAGACCCATGGGTGGCCCAGCTTGGGAGTATCGCCATCGCGCACGCTTAAGTGCAGTGAATCGCTCCATCAAAAAAGGCACTGTCCTCATTGGATTTCATGAAGGCAAGAGTTCTTATGTAGCCGATATGACTGCATGCGAGATCTTGCCAAAACATGTCTCTAATCTGCTTCCTAAAATGCGCCAGCTGGTCATGGGGCTCTCAATTGTTGACCGTATGCCGCAAATTGAAGTGGCGGTTGGCGAGCCAGAAGATCCACTGTCGGATGATCCGAAGAAAAACAAGCCCGTAACGGCATTGGTCTTTCGGAATCTAAAGCCACTTACCAGCGCTGATGAGCAGTTACTTCGTGACTTTGCAGATGAGCATCAAGTATGGATTTGGTTACAACCCAAAGGAATTGAAACCGTAGCCCCGTTTTATCCAGAGACTGGCAAGCTTTGTTATCGCTTGCCTGAATTTGAAATCGAAATGCCATTTAAGCCGGCTGATTTCACGCAAGTAAATCACATGATGAATCGCAGTTTAGTGAGTAGGGCGATTCGGCTTTTGGAAATCAAAGATACGGATCGCGTGCTCGATCTCTTTTGCGGTATTGGAAACTTCACTTTGCCCTTGGCAAGAAAAGCAAAACAAGTATTAGGCATTGAGGGTTTAGCTAGTCTGACTACACGTGCACAAGAAAATGCTCAGCACAATGACCTGGCGGATAAAGCATCCTTTATGCAAAGTGATCTTTTCTTGGTGGGTACTGAAACGATTGCCTCTTGGGGTAGGGCAGAGCGTTGGCTAATGGATCCCCCGCGCGAGGGCGCAATGGAAATTTGTAAGGCGCTTGCAGATCTTCATACGCAGTCAAGTGAGTTGTTGCCTGAGCGCATTGTCTATGTTTCCTGTAATCCTAAAACCTTGGCACGTGATGCGGAGATTTTGTGTCATCAGGCCGGCTATGTTCTCAGCTCTGCAGGCATTGTCAATATGTTTCCCCACACCTCGCACGTAGAATCCATGGCTGTATTTGATCGGATGAAACCCGTTTCTCTGCTCAATTAAGGCTAAGTCCTTGAATTAATGCACTTCATTAGTGCTAATTCCATGAGATTGCCTGAATGCGGTGCAGTCCATCCTAGCCAAGGTCTTCTATAGGCATACATTGAGCTTGTCGGCAAAGTGATGCCGACTCAGCTTCAATTCCCCACTAGGAGGGTGTTATGAAAGCCTCGGATAGCTTTGCAATCATTCTGATTTTGTTTGCCTTGTCTTATGCCGTGAGTATGTTTGTTGCAACTTAACTCAATAAGACACTAGCATTAAAGCCGTTGTGTGATAAAAATCGTCTGTAGCTTTTTTAATTTCACACAAAGGGTTTTCATGAAATCAATTATTGGCCTCACGCTTGGTCTAGGGATCAGCGTCCTTGTAAATGCGCAAGGGATCCCAAGCTTAGCAAAAGTTTATACCGGCAATACCAGCGAAACTTCAATCAATGCCTCCAAGAAGAATCCGAAGACACAAACTCAAAATGTAGCTGCAACATTAACGATCATTAAACAAGATGGACCTCATGTTGAGTTCACATATCAGAATCCCAACTACAAGGCTTATGAAATCGGCACCATCTCTCCTGATGGCAAGAAGTTACAAATTGCCTACAAAGGTGGCTCAGGAACTTATGACATCGTTGGTAATAAGTTAGTGGGCTGTGGTTCAGGCCGAGTGAACGAAGGACCCTTTGGTCAATGGATTAATACTTATTACGCATGGTGTGACGACTTGACTGCCAAGCCGTAAAAGCTAAGACAAAAAGAAAAAACGGTTAAGAAAAAAGGCGCCTTAGGCGCCTTTTGTTCTTGAATCTAACTACAACGAATACTAATTACTCTTTATTGCCGCCAAAGATGCCTAAGAGGGCGAGTAGGTTGGTAAAGACGTTGTACACATCTAAGTAGATCGCAAGCGTTGCCATGATGTAGTTGGTTTCGCCACCATGAACCACACGCTGCACATCGACTAGGATGAAGGCAGAGAAGATCGCAATAGCCAAAACCATGACTGTGAGCATCAAAGCAGGGAGTTGCAACCAGATGTTAGCTAAGGAGGCAACGATCAGGAGCAGCACTCCGACCATTAACCATTTGCCCATTCCGGAAAAATCACTCTTGCTAACGGTAGCAATAGTTGCCATAGTGGCAAAAATCGCTGCTGTACCGCCGAATGAGAGCATGACTAATGCAGCGCCATTGCTGTAGCTGTTCAGGGTGTAGCCAACTAAACGGGATAGCATTAAGCCCATAAAGAAGGTGAAGCCCAGCAGGAGGAGCACTCCGAGGCCGGTGTCTTTGTTTTTCTCAATAGCCCAGAAGAAGCCAAAGGCTACTGCCATAAAGACCACGAATCCTAGGAATGGACTTTGTGCCATGAAGTTGAAGCCCATCGCAATGCCAAGCCATGCGCCAATGACGGTTGGAACCATCGATAGCGCCAAAAGGGCATAGGTATTACGCAGGACGCGGTTGCGAATCTGAATAGTGCTGATTGAGCTTGTTTGCCCAAAGCCGTAAGAGTTCAAATCACTCATATTGACTCCTTCTTTATCGTTATTACAAGAGCCCATGAAGGGCTGTTGACACTAAGTATAGACAAAATGGGTGAATTTCAAGCCCCCCTATTAAAAGACTACAAATCATAGGGTTATGCCCTGTAAATTCAATAGCTTAGCCCTACTCATATAGGGGTAAATACGGTCAGGCAATGTATAATTCGGGGGTCGTTGAGATAGGCGGGGTTTGTAGTCTAAAACCTGGTTTTGGGCTTATTTCACAAATATCTTTGAAATCACTATTGGAGTCTTGAATGGCAATTGAACGCACCCTATCTATTATCAAACCTGATGCTGTCGCTAAAAACGTCATCGGCAAAATCCATGACCGTTTTGAATCTGCTGGTTTGAAGATTATCGCGTCCAAAATGGCGCATCTTTCACAATCAGAAGCAGAGCAGTTCTATGCTGTTCATGCAGCCCGTCCTTTCTTTAAGGATTTGGTGAGCTTCATGATTTCTGGTCCAGTCATGATTCAAGTTTTGCAAGGCGAAGGCGCTATTGCTAAAAACCGCGATTTGATGGGTGCAACTGATCCTAAGAAGGCAGACAAGGGCACTATTCGTGCTGATTTTGCTGACAGCATTGATGCTAATGCAGTTCATGGTTCTGACGCTCCTGAAACAGCTGCTGTGGAAGTTGCTTTCTTCTTCCCTGGCATGAATGTTTTCAATCGTTAATTAACCACCTATTGATTGATAAGTAGGCGCATTGACCTCCCCGCGCGTAAATCTCTTAGATTTTGACGCTGACCAAATGGCGGCGTATGTCGCGGGGTTGAACGAAAAGCCCTTCAGGGCCAAGCAACTCATGCAGTGGATCCATCAACGTGGTGTGTCCGATATTAATGACATGAGTGATCTAGCAAAAAGCTTCAGAGCGACATTGCTAGATAAAGCAGAAGTACTCTCTCTTCCAATTATTAAAGATGAGCACGCATCTGATGGTACACGCAAGTGGTTGCTAGATGTTGGGGCCGGTAATGCGGTTGAGTCCGTATTTATTCCCGAAGATGATCGAGGTACTTTGTGTATCTCATCTCAGGCTGGTTGTGCTGTCAATTGCCGTTTTTGCTCAACAGGGCGCCAAGGTTTTTCTCGCAACCTGACATCCGGTGAAATCATTGGCCAACTTTGGTTTGCAGAACACCTATTGCGCAATGATCCAGCAGCAGTGCGCAGAATTGAAAAATATCCAACACCTGGCTGGGAGCACACAGGTCGTGTGATCTCGAATGTCGTCATGATGGGCATGGGTGAACCACTGCTCAATTACGACAATGTCGTTTCTGCATTGCGTTTGATGCTCGATGACAGGGCTTATGGTTTGTCGCGTCGGCGGGTTACGGTCTCTACCTCTGGAGTAGTGCCAATGATTGATCGCTTGGCGCAAGACTGCCCCGTAGCATTGGCAGTTTCATTGCATGCGCCAAATGATGCCTTGCGTGATCAACTAGTTCCACTCAATCAAAAATATCCCCTGCGCGAACTACTAGACGCCTGTGAGCGCTACCTGCCCTTTGCACCTAGGGACTTCCTTACCTTTGAATATTGTATGCTCGATGGCGTAAATGACTCCGATATTCAAGCGAAGGAATTGGTTCGTTTGCTAAAGAATATTAAATGTAAAGTGAACCTGATTCCATTTAATCCCTTCCCAGAATCTGGGCTGAAGCGTTCACCAGCGCAACGCGTTCACGCATTTGCTAGCATTCTGTTAGACGCTGGCATGGTCGCTACAGTTCGTAAGACACGTGGTGATGATATTGCCGCTGCCTGCGGTCAATTGGCAGGAGATGTTGTAGATCGCACGCGGGTTCGTGAGCGCGCAGTACATGACGCAGAAATCATTCAAATACAAGAGCAGCCTGTTGAATGGCTTAAAAAATTGGATAGCTGATATGAAATCATTGCCACCATTACCTTTAGGACCAGCGCCAAAGCGTGCTACTCGTCAAGCAACAGTCGCTTGGAAAAGTAACATCATCACAGTCGGTGGTGATGCTCCTGTGCGTGTTCAATCCATGACCAATACCGATACGGCGGATGCTGTAGGTACTGCTATTCAAGTGAAAGAGTTAGCTCGTGCTGGTTCTGAGATGGTGCGTATTACGGTGAACACACCAGAGGCTGCAGCCGCAGTTCCTTATATTCGGGAACAGTTAGACAAGATGGATGTCTTGGTACCGCTGATTGGTGACTTTCATTACAACGGCCACACTTTATTAAATGATTATCCCGAGTGCGCCAAGGCGCTCTCTAAGTACCGCATTAATCCAGGCAATGTGGGTAAGGGCGCAAAACGCGACCCACAGTTTGCGCAGATGATTGAAGCGGCTTGCAAATACGATAAGCCAGTCCGGATTGGAGTGAACTGGGGAAGCTTAGATCAAGAGCTCTTAGCCAGCATCATGGATAGTAATGCGGCTTTAGCTAACCCGAAGACAGCGCAAGAGGTCATGATCGAAGCATTGATTCAGTCGGCTTTGCAGTCTGCAGAAAAAGCAGTCGAACTAGGTATGAATCCCGATCAAATTCTTTTATCTTGCAAAGTGAGCAATGTGCAAGATTTGGTAGCGGTGTATCGCGATCTTGCAAGACGCTCTGACTATCCACTGCACTTAGGTTTAACTGAAGCCGGTATGGGCAGCAAGGGAATTGTGTCTTCTACAGCCGCCATGGGGATTTTGTTACAAGAGGGTATTGGTGACACGATCCGGGTTTCATTGACACCGGACCCTGGTGCTCCACGAGAAAACGAGGTGATTGTTGCGCAGGAAATTTTGCAAACCATGGGTTTACGTAACTTCACACCTATGGTGATTGCTTGTCCTGGTTGCGGTAGAACTACCAGCACAACCTTTCAAGAATTGGCAGCCGACATTCAATCTTATCTGCGTCAACAAATGCCGATCTGGAAGAAAACGCATCCTGGCGTTGAAAATATGAATGTGGCTGTCATGGGATGTATTGTGAATGGACCAGGTGAAAGTAAGCATGCCAATATTGGTATTTCATTGCCGGGAACTGGTGAAACGCCAGCAGCTCCTGTATTTGTGGATGGCGTAAAAGTAAAAACTTTGCGCGGTGAAAATATTGCGCAAGATTTTCAAGTCATCGTGGATGAATACGTCAAGCAAAACTATGCGGCAAAAGCGTAAGCAAAACAAAAATAAAAATGACTGATCAAAATAAGCAAAGCAAAGTTCAAAAGACGCAAAAAATCAATGGCGTCCGCGGTATGAATGATTTGCTACCAGCTGATGCAGCGCAGTGGGCCCATCTCGAACATGTCTTGCGTGACCTCACCCGCGCCTATGGCTATGAATTTTTAAGAACACCGATCGTAGAGGCAACTGCGGTCTTTCAACGTGGTATTGGTGAGGTAACCGATATTGTTGAAAAGGAAATGTATTCCTTCGAAGATCGATTGAATGGCGAGCAGTTAACGCTTCGCCCAGAAGGAACGGCTGCCTTAGTGCGTTCAGTAATTGAAAATAATTTGCTGTACGAAGGACCAAAGCGCCTTTGGTATACCGGACCCATGTTTCGTCATGAGCGCCCACAGCGCGGCCGTTATCGTCAGTTCCATCAATTCGGCATTGAGGCCCTAGGCTTTGCTGGCCCTGATATCGATGCCGAAATCATTCTCATGGGTCAGCGCCTCTGGGATGAGTTGGGTCTTAAAGGAGTGCGCCTGGAGATTAACTCTTTAGGTCAGGCAAATGAGCGTGCCGAACATCGTGCCGCACTAGTGACCTATTTTGAAAAGAATCAAGCTCAATTAGACGAAGATTCTCAACGACGTCTTTTGACCAATCCATTACGCATTTTGGATTCTAAAAATCCAGAGATGCAGGCGTTGATTGAAGGTGCGCCAAAGTTATTAGATTTCTTAGGTGAAGAATCCCTTGCACACTTCAATGCAGTACAGGCTTTGCTAAAAGCCAATAACATCCCTTGCAGAATCAATCCACGTTTAGTGCGTGGCTTGGATTACTACAATCTGACGGTGTTTGAGTGGATCACAGATGAACTTGGTGCTCAAGGCACTATTGCTGGCGGTGGTCGTTACGATCCCCTGATCGAACGTATGGGTGGTAAAGCAGCGCCAGCCTGTGGTTGGGCAATGGGCATGGAGCGTGTACTGGAATTGATGAAGGTTTCTGGATCGCTTCCAGAAGCGCAAGCCCAATGTGACGTATTTGTCCTGCACCAGGGTGGCGATACTTTAACTACGGCAATGATTATTGCTGAGCGCCTGCGTAGCGCAGGAATCGACACTATCCTTTTTTGCCCCCCAGACGGACAGTCAGCTAGCTTTAAGTCACAAATGAAGAAGGCGGACAGCAGTGGTGCAGCCTTTGCGCTCATTATTGGACCAGATGAATTGGCCAAGGATGAGGCCCAATTAAAAGACCTGCGGGCAAGCGGCGAGCAAAAAGCAGTGCCCTTGGAAGGGGTTCTGGAGGCGGTGATTGAGGCATTAGTAGGCGCCTCCGAATAGAATGAGTCTAGTTACGAACCTATTTGTAATACAAAAACAATAAATTATTCATAAATCAGCTTGGATTGATATGCCTTTAGATCTAGAAGAACAAGAACAGATAGACCAACTTAAAGCGTTTTGGCAAAAGTATCGCAACCTCATTACGGGTGTGCTGACCGTAGCCTTGTTTGCTTACGCGGCGTATAGTGGTTATCAATGGTGGCGCAATAGTCAGGCCACTGAAGCGTCTAAGTTATACGAAACCATGGTTGCTGCTATTACTAAAGGTGATAAAGATCAAACCTTGCGCGCGGCAGATGATTTGCAAAAAGATTATGCGCGGACGACTTACGCAGCGATGTCGAGCTTAGTAGCAGCCAGAATTGCTGCTGACGCTGGTGATAGCGCTAAAGCAATCGACTATCTGCGTTGGGCTGCGAAGAATTCTTCTGATGATGGCTACTTAGCGTTAGCTAAATTGCGATTGGTATCTCAGCTCATAGAGCAGGGGGGCGATCAAAATTTTGCCGAGGCTGATCAGATCTTAAAAGAAAAGCCTATTCAAGGATTTGAGGCTTTGTGGCTAGAGCGTCGTGGCGATTGGTATTTGATACAAAAGAAAAACGCCGAAGCCAAAGTCAGTTATCAAGATGCATGGAAAAAATTAGATCAAGCAAAAGAATTTCCTGAGGAAGCGCGCCGTCTCTTGAAGGTGAAGTTAGATGCTGTTGGAGGAGTTGCTCAGTGATGATCTCAATGAAGCAGATGGTAAAGCAGTTTGCAAGCATCCTGATGCTGGGCTCCTTAGCCATTGCTTTGATTGGATGCTCTGGAAGTGCGCGTGTGCGCAAGCCGGCAGAGCTTGCCCCGGTAGCCAATCAGTTTGAGATGCGGCCTATATGGGAAACGAGCGTTGGTTCATCAGAAACATTTAATTTTCATCCTGCTGTAGCAGGGGATGCAGTTTATGCAGCCTCTAATAGTGGAAATTTAAGCAAGATTGACTTAGCTAGCGGCAAAAAAGTTTGGGAAGTATCTGTACCGGAGCGTTTGGCGATTGGCCCAGGATCTGATGGACGAACTACAGCAGTAGTAGGGATCAAAGGTACCGTTTATGCTTTTGATGACGCCGGTAAGCCACTCTGGAATGTCAATATTGGTAGCGAAGTACTGAGTGAGCCCGTGGTCGCAGGTGGCATGGTCATTGTGCGTGCACTGGACAATCGTTTTGTTGGTTTAGATGCACAGTCAGGCGCTCGTAAATGGATTTATCAGCGCCCCCAATCCGCTTTGTCCTTACGCGTTGGCTACGGCATGTTGCCAATCAACAATGAAGTGGTAGTAACCGGATTTGCAGGCGGTCGATTTGGCATGATTGCCATTGCCAATGGCGGATTGATTTGGGAAACCCCCATTTCTTTTCCTAAAGGTTTCTCAGAGATCGAGCGTTTGAACGACGTCACAGCCAAGCCAAGCATGGAAGGTGAAACAGTGTGTGCCGTGTCTTACCAAGGTCGTATTGGATGTGGTCAGGTGAGAACCGGAAATCTCTTGTGGTACAAAGATTTTTCCAGCTATACCGGAACCGCTCAAAGTGCCGACTTAGTATTTTCATCAAACGAAAAATCCCACATATCAGCATTTGCTACTAAAGATGGAACGCCACTTTGGGAAAATACCAAATTGACTTTCCGGGATTTGGGTGAGTCTCTGGCCATTGGCAAAGTGTTGTTAATGGGCGATGCCGAAGGTTACGTCCATGCATTTTCACAGTCGAGTGGCGAAAATATTGCTCGCTTTCGTCACGATAGCAGTCCAATCACAGCCGCTCCTATTGCAGTAGGCGGCCTCATCTTGATTCAATCTCAAGGTGGAAAACTAGCGGCGTACAGTCCAAAATGAATCCAGTTATCACTATTGTCGGTCGCCCCAATGTCGGGAAGTCGACTCTTTTTAATCGCCTCACACGTTCACGCGATGCATTGGTAGCTGACTTTTCAGGTTTAACGAGGGATCGTCACTACGGTAAAGGCCGGATTGGTGAGCGCGCTTTTATTTGCGTAGATACCGGTGGTTTTGAACCAGTCGCTAAAACCGGCATTGTTGCCGAGATGGCCAAGCAAACAAAGCAAGCCGTAGCGGAATCTGACATCATTATTTTCTTGGTCGACGGCCGCCTAGGTATGGCGCCACAAGATCGCGTGATCGCGGACTTTTTGCGGAAGACAGGTCGCCCTGTTATTTTGGCGGTGAACAAGACCGAAGGCATGCAGGCGGGTATTGTGACTGCAGACTTTCATGAACTGGGTTTAGGTGAGCCATTCCCAATTTCATCAGCACATGGCGATGGCGTTCGTGGCTTAATCGACGACGCCTTGGATTCACTCGGAATCCCCGAGCCTGAAGAAGAAGAGGCGGCAAACGATCCTAATCGCCCGATGAAGATTGCAGTAGTGGGACGCCCTAACGTGGGTAAATCTACCTTGATCAATAAATTGATCGGTGAAGAGCGGGTGATTGCATTTGATATGCCTGGCACGACACGAGATGCTATCGAAGTTCCTTTCGAGCGCAATGGTAAGCCCTACATCTTGGTGGATACCGCGGGCTTGCGTCGTCGTGGAAAAGTATTTGAAGCGATTGAAAAATTTTCGGTAGTGAAAACGCTACAGGCTATTGCTGATTGCAATGTGGTGATTCTGATGTTGGATGCACAACAAGATATTTCTGAGCAAGATGCACACATCGCTGGATTTATTGTGGAAGCTGGTCGCGCATTAGTGGTAGCTGTCAATAAATGGGATGGTATTGATGCCTATGTGAAAGAGCGCGCACGTTTAGAAATTGCGCAAAAACTGCGTTTCTTGGACTTTGCCAATGTGCATCCTATTTCAGCCAAAAAGGGCACTGGTCTCAAAGAGTTATTTAAAGATGTTGATGCAGCCTATGCTGCTGCTATGGCGAAATTGCCAACCCCACGTTTAACTCGTATCTTGCAAGAAGCGATTGAGCATCAGCAACCTAAACGAGTAGGCATGGGGCGTCCTAAATTACGTTATGCACACCAAGGGGGCATGAACCCTCCCATTGTGGTGATTCATGGCACTTCACTGAGTGGTGTGACTGATAGCTACAAACGATACTTAGAAGGTCGATTTAGGGATGTCTTTAAGCTACGCGGGACACCTTTGCGTATTCAGATGAATACAGCAAAGAACCCTTACGTCGACGCGGATAAAGGCAAAAAAGGCAAAAAACGCTGATTTTGAGATAAGCTTTCATTTCGGGCTTGATTTTTTAGGATTTGGGCCCAATATAGAAACTTGTAGGATTTGAAAGAGCCTTAACAAAGCGAATTAAAAAACGAACAAAAAAAGCAAGACTCCCAAAATAAAAGATCAATAAGGAGCAGTATGAATAACAACAAAATCCAATTACTTCAAGATCCATTCCTCAATGCCCTGCGCAAGGAGCATGTTCCGGTTTCAATCTATTTAGTTAACGGAATTAAATTGCAAGGCAATATTGAGTCGTTTGATCAGTATGTCGTGCTACTACGTAACACCGTCACTCAAATGGTTTACAAGCATGCCATCTCTACGATCGTTCCTGCTCGCGCAATTGAATTTCGAATAGAAGAAGGTAACCCTGTATAACACTGGAGTAGATGCGCCGCGCGCTGTCTTAGTAGGTGTTGATACTGGGCGCGAGGATTTTGCTGACAGCATGGCCGAGCTCAGTCTTTTGGCTGATAGCGCTGGCTCTATACCTACAGCTACTGTCATTGCACGCAAAGGTAGAACTGACCCCGCTTTATTTATAGGTTCTGGTAAGGCAAACGAACTCAAGCGTTTAATGGAAGAGCACGACGCAGAGCTCGCCATCTTTAATCACCCACTGTCTCCAACTCAGCAACGCAATTTAGAGCGTCACATCGGTCGCCATGTGATGGATCGAACCGGCTTAATTTTGGATATCTTTAGTCAAAGAGCGCAGAGTCATATTGGTAAGACTCAAGTTGAACTAGCGCAAGTACGGTATCGCATGTCCCGTTTGGTGAGGGCTTGGAGTCACTTAGAGCGTCAACGAGGCGGTATTGGTGTTCGTGGTGGTCCAGGCGAAACGCAGATGGAGCTCGATAGACGTATGCTCGCCACCAAGGCAAAGCGTTTAGAAAATGAGCTCGAGAAATTACAGCGCCAACAAAGAACTCAAAGAAGGGCTCGGAATCGCAAAGACGTCTTTTCAGTTTCTTTGGTGGGCTATACCAATGCCGGTAAATCCACCTTATTTAATGCCCTAACAAAAGCAGGGACATATGCAGCGGATCAGCTTTTTGCCACCCTAGATACCACCTCCAGAAAGGTGCATTTAGAGGGGGTTGGCTCGATTGTGGTTTCGGATACGGTGGGATTTATTCGGGATTTACCGCATCAGCTCGTGGAGGCTTTTCGGGCCACCTTGGACGAAACCATTCATGCTGACCTGATTTTGCACGTGATTGATGCTTGCAGCCCGGTTTCCAGGGAGCAAAAGGCTGAAGTAGAGGCGGTTTTGGAGGAAATTGGGGCGGATGATATCCCTCGGATTGAGGTGATGAATAAGATTGACCTTATGCCCCAAACCTTTACCCGTGGGGCTGTTTTGGAGCGGGATGCCAATGGGCTTCCCAGCCAGGTTTTCCTGTCGGCCCAGACCGGCATGGGCCTGGATTTGCTCCGTTCAGCCTTGGCCGAATGCTCTCAAATGACTGATAGAATAAGGGTCGAACACAACCGTGCCAAGAAGCAAATGGCCCCGGACGAGTTTTTAGCCCCTTTACCTGAACGACCAGAGTCTTCTGAATTTAATCCGATTTCCAACCGAAGCTATTTTCCTAATGACGCGTAAATTTTTAGACCTCTTTTCGGTCAATGATCCAGGTTGGGGCAATAGCCACAATGCTGGTGGATCTAAGGATGCCAAAGACGGGCAGGGTGGAGATCAAACTCCAAAAGCAGATCCCGGAAATGGCAATCAACCTGTAGAGACTCAACCAAATAATCCCACAACACCGCCAGCTGCAAAGCCAGATGGCCCTCCAGATTTGGATGAGCTGTGGCGTGATTTCAATGACCGCATAGCTGGCATTTTTGGCGGCAAGAAAAAGCCTGGCAGTTCAGCGAGTAAGCCAGCTAATAAGCCAAACGTAGGCGATATTCCGCCACCATCACAGCGCGGAGGCGGTGGTAATGGCGGCGGTACCCCCAGTTTTGAGTTCACCAATCCCTTTGGTTCAAAAGCTAGCATTCTTTTAGCGGCAGCAGGTGTTTTCTTTATTTGGATCTGCAGTGGCTTTTTTATTATTCAAGAAGGTCAAGCAGGCGTAGTCATGACCTTTGGTAAGTACGATTACACCGCTAAGCCTGGTATCAATTGGCGTATGCCTTGGCCAATTCAGGCTGATGAAACGGTGAACCTGTCTGGTGTGCGCTCAGTTGAAGTGGGGCGTCCAGTACTTATCAAAGCAACGAATCAAAAAGATTCTTCGATGTTGACTGAAGATGAAAACATTATTGATGTTCGTTTTGCTGTTCAATATCGCCTTAAAGATCCAACCGATTATTTATTTAATAATCGTGATCCCGATGCTGCTGTAATTCAAGCGGCTGAAACAGCTGTTCGAGAAATTGTTGCGCGTAGCAAGATGGATACTGTCTTGTATGAAGGCC
Source organism: Betaproteobacteria bacterium (assembly GCA_947378095.1). Lineage (GTDB taxonomy): Bacteria > Pseudomonadota > Gammaproteobacteria > Burkholderiales > Burkholderiaceae > Polynucleobacter. Next base: position 19,407 of record CANCIL010000007.1, on the reverse strand, counting down.
GTGAAAAGATTGGTATCGATTTAGCCAACTCCATTCAGAAAATATTAGACAGTTATAAAACCGGTATTTATGTAACGAGCGTTACTGTCCAAAACGTACAACCTCCTGAGCAAGTGCAGGCTGCATTTGATGATGCCGTTAAAGCAGGGCAGGATCAGGAGCGCTTGAAGAGCGAAGGTCAAGCTTATGCCAATGACATTATTCCGCGTGCTAAGGGTACTGGCGCTCGCTTAATTCAAGAGGCAGAAGGTTATAAGGCCCGTGTCGTTGCTACCGCTGAAGGTGATGCAGCGCGCTTTAAACAAGTATTGGTGGAGTATGCAAAGGCGCCACAAGTAACGCGTGATCGCATGTACATCGACAGCATGCGTGAAATGTATGGCAATGTGACTAAAGTCTTAGTAGATACAAGCAAGAACAATAGCCTTTTATATCTGCCATTGGATAAGATTGTTTCCCAGGTGAGCGCTGAAAGTGCGCAAGCTGCTAGTGGGCAAACGAATACTACTGCCACTACTCCAACCGGATCGGTGACGGTAGGTGGCGCAACTGGGGTTAATAATCCAGCACCTACAACAAGTACTTCAGTCCCAAGTTCTCCAGCTCCAGGCAATGCAGACAAGCGTGATGGTTTGCGTAGCCGTGATCGGGAGGCCAGATAATGAATATGAACCGCCTGATTGCTGGAGCAGTTGCATTTATTGCTCTGGTCTACATACTCTCTTCCAGCATTTTTGTTGTTGATCAACGTAAATTTGCGGTGGTGTTCTCATTCGGACAGATTGTTCGTGTGATTGAAAAGCCTGGTCTACAAATTAAGTATCCATCTCCATTTGAGAGCGTGCGCTTTTTTGATCGTCGCATTTTGACGATTGATAATCCTGAAGCAGAGCGTTTTATTACCGCTGAGAAAAAGAATTTATTAGTAGATTCTTATGTGAAATGGCGCATTGTTGATCCACGCAAATTCTTTATTAGCTTTAAAGGGGATGAGCGTTTAGCTCAGGATCGTCTGACCCAATTGGTTCGATCTGCATTGAATGAAGAATTTACTAAGCGTACTGTACGTGAGTTAATTTCTGATCAACGTGAACAAGTCATGCAGGGCATTCGCAAGAAGGTTGCGGATGATGCATCCGATATTGGCGTTGAAATAGTAGACGTACGCCTGAAGCGCGTTGACCTCTTGGCAGAAATTAGCGACTCGGTGTATCGACGTATGGAGGCAGAGCGTAAACGCGTAGCCAATGAGTTGCGTTCAACAGGCGCTGCTGAATCAGACAAGATTCGCGCAAATGCTGAGCGTCAACGCGATACGATTTTGGCTGAAGCCTATCGAGATGCTCAAAAGATTAAAGGTGCTGGTGATGCTAAGGCTACTGCTCTATACGCAGAAGCCTTTGGACGAGATCCACAGTTTGCTCAGTTCTATCAAAGCTTGGAAGCCTACCGAAACTCCTTCAAAGATAAGAGAGACGTCATGGTGGTTGAGCCTAGTAGCGAATTCTTCAAGTTCATGCGTAAAAAATAAGAGAGTGAATCGTTTACATCATGAATCGTTGGTTACTTCCTGAAGATATTGCAGACGTTCTGCCAGCAGAGGCTCGTAAGGTAGAGAGTCTGCGTCGTAGCATTCTGGATTTATATCAATCCTACGGTTACGAGTTGGTCGCTCCTCCTATCTTGGAATTTTTGGATTCCTTGCTAACGGGTACTGGCTCAGATCTCAATTTACAAACCTTTAAATTAGTTGATCAGTTATCTGGCCGTACCTTAGGTCTCCGTGCGGATATCACTCCGCAAGTCGCCCGCATTGATGCCCACTTATTGAATCGCGCTGGCGTGACAAGACTTTGTTATGCGGGCTCAGTTGCCCATGCTCGAACTCCGGTAGGTAGTTCTGCTCGTGAACAATTACAGCTTGGAGCAGAAATCTACGGATGTGCAACTTGGGAAGCCGATTTTGAAGCGATCTCATTACTTCTAAAAACACTTGGGCTTGCCGGCTTAAGCAAGGTCTATCTCGACTTATCGCATGCTGGTATTTTGACGGGCATTTTGGATGGACAGGCTTTAGATAAAGAATCGATTGAGGAACTTTACGATCTCTTGCAAAGCAAAGACCGTCCGCGTCTCACTCAATGGGCAGCCCGTGTACCAGCTAAAACAGCACAAGCATTGATGGCGCTGACCGAATTAAACGGTCCTTGTGCTGAAGTATTGGTTAAAGCAAAAAAAGCATTACCTAAGCATGCATCAATTGACCAGGCATTGAATGATCTTGAGCGCTTAGTTGCTGCTAGCGCAAACTTATCTAATGGTTTAGAGCTCAGCATTGATTTATCTGATCTGCGTGGCTATCAATATCACAGCGGTGTCATGTTTGCTGCTTATGTTGAGAAGTTGCCACAACCGATTGCACGAGGCGGTCGCTATGATCATGTTGGTCAGGCCTTTGGTCGATCACGTCCTGCCACTGGCTTCTCCTTAGATTTATTAACCTTGGCCAATCTATCCCCATTAGATGTTCGCAAGATGGCGATTGCATCACCATGGTTAGACGACGCTGCCTTAAATACAGCGATAGCGCAGTTACGAAATCGTGGAGAGGTAGTCATTCAGGTTCTAGCTGGCGGCGCAGTCGAATCAGCTGAATACGTCTGCGATCGTGAATTAGTAAAGCAGGGTAATGCATGGGAAGTGGTGCAGAAAAAATAAACGCCCCCTATTTACTAGAAAAAATTAACTTATTTTGTAATTATCTTTTTGGATTTCAATATGTCTTCAAAGCAGCAAGCTAAAGGTCGTAACGTCGTTGTCATTGGTACCCAGTGGGGTGACGAAGGCAAGGGTAAAGTAGTTGATTGGTTAACTGATCATGCAAAAGCAGTTGTTCGCTTTCAGGGTGGACACAATGCAGGCCATACCTTAATTATTGGCGATAAGAAAACGATCTTACGTTTGATTCCTTCTGGAATCATGCACAAGGAAGTAATTTGCTATATCGGTAATGGTGTGGTCCTCTCACCAGAAGCCCTCTTTAAAGAAATTGGCGAGCTAGAAGCAGCTGGTCTAGATGTTCAATCCCGTTTAAAGATTTCTGAAGCAACCACTTTGATTCTCCCGTATCACGTGGCGATTGATCATGCGCGTGAGAAAAAACGTGGTGAAGCCAAAATCGGCACAACAGGTCGCGGTATTGGTCCAGCCTATGAAGATAAAGTGGCGCGTCGTGCATTGCGTGTTCAAGATTTGTTCTATCCAGAGAAGTTTGCGGCACAGTTGCGTGAGAACTTGGATTACCACAACTTCATGTTGACAAATTACTATGGCGCTGAGCCGGTGAGCTATGAAAAGACTTTGGCTGAGGCGATGTCTTATGCAGAGCGACTCAAGCCGATGGTGGTGGATGTATCAAGCGCTCTTTATGCGGCTGAGCAAGCTGGTCAAAATTTATTATTTGAAGGTGCACAGGGTACATTGCTCGACATCGATCACGGCACCTATCCTTATGTCACCTCTAGTAACTGCGTAGCAGGTAATGCTGCTGCTGGTTCAGGCGTTGGCCCAGATTCACTTCAATATATCTTGGGCATTACCAAGGCCTATTGCACTCGCGTTGGTGCTGGACCTTTCCCAAGCGAGCTATATGACCATGACAATCCAAGCAAACAAGATCCGGTTGGCATTCGTTTGGCCGAAGTGGGTAAAGAATTTGGTTCAGTGACTGGACGTCCTCGTCGTACTGGTTGGTTAGATGCTGCTGCCTTGAAGCGCTCGATTCAGATCAACGGTTTATCAGGCCTATGTATTACTAAGCTGGACGTACTTGATGGCTTTGAAACCATTCGTTTATGTGTTGGCTATCACTTAGATGGTCAGAAGCTTGATGTGTTGCCACGTGGCGCTGAATCCGTAGCGCGATGCGAGCCAATCTATGAAGATTTTCCAGGCTGGAAGGGCACCACATTCGGTATTCGCGAGTGGGACAAGTTACCAATCGAGGCGCAAAACTTCTTGCGTCGTATTGAGCAAGTTGCTGGTAAGCCGATTGCCATGGTATCTACTGGCCCAGAGCGTGACGAAACTATCCTGCTCCAGCATCCGTTTCAGGATTGATGGACAATATTTAATTCCCCCTTTTATTAACATTCGTATCAGAAACAAAGGTTTACAAAATGACTGCGCGCACTACCTGTAATAGCCTCCAAGTTGCAACACCACTTTACCGTTTCATTGAAGACAAAGTTCTTCCTGGAACTGGTATTAAAAGTGCTGATTTTTGGAAAGGTTTTGATCAAATCGTTAAAGATCTCACACCCAAGAATGACGCATTGCTGGCTAAGCGTGACCGTATTCAGGTAGATTTGGATAAATGGCATCAAGCCAATCCAGGCCCAATTAAGGATATGCCTGCTTATCGTCAATTCTTAAAACAAATTGGCTACTTAGATGAAGTACCAGGCAAAGTGGTTGGCACTACTCAAAATGTGGATGACGAGCTTGCACTACAAGCTGGTCCACAGTTAGTGGTTCCTGTTCTCAATGCACGCTACGCATTGAATGCAGCAAATGCACGTTGGGGTTCTTTGTATGATGCTTTGTATGGCACCGATGTGCTTTCAGAAGAAGATGGCGCTACTAAAGCAGGCGCCTATAACCCAATCCGTGGCGCCAAAGTAGTGGCCTTTGCGCGTAACTTTTTAGATCAAGCGGCACCTTTGGCTAAAGGCTCACATCGTGATTCCGCAGCCTACACAGTCGATGGCAATAAGCTTTCTGTCAAATTAAAAGACGGTAGCACTACTGGCTTGGCAGATGAGAAGCAGTTTGTGGGATTCCAAGGCGATGCAGCTGCACCAAGCTCGATCTTGTTACGCAACAATGGCGTGCACATTGATATCGAAATTGATAAGAGCAAAACCATTGGTGCCAGCGATCCTGCAGGCATCAACGATGTTGTTTTAGAAGCGGCTTTATCGACGATTTTGGATTTGGAAGACTCTATTGCGGCAGTCGATGCCGATGACAAAGTACTTGCCTATGAAAACTGGCTTGGTATTTTGAAAGGCACTTTAGTTGAGCAAGTGAGCAAGGGTGGCAAAACCATCACACGCGCTCTCAATCCCGATCGCCAGTACAAAGCTGGCATTGGTGCAGTTAACGCTAAAGATGGTCTTGTGACATTACATGGTCGCTCACTCTTGTTCCTGCGTAACGTCGGCCACTTGATGACTAACCCAGCGATCATGACTGGTGAAGGTAAAGAGATCTACGAAGGGATCTTGGATGCAGTCGTAACTGTATTGATTGCCTTGTATGACATTAATCGTCCTGCTAGCCAGGCGATTGGTAATACTCGCAAGGGCTCTGTTTATATTGTTAAGCCAAAAATGCATAGTCCAGAAGAAGTGGCCTTTGCTGCCGAGCTCTTTGGCCGCGTTGAGAACTTATTAGGTTTGCCAGCAGATACTGTGAAGCTTGGCATCATGGATGAAGAGCGTCGTATGAGTGCGAACATTAAGGCAGCGATTGCGGCTGCAGGTGCACGCGTTGCCTTTATTAATACCGGCTTCTTGGATCGTACTGGTGATGAAATGCATACCGCTATGTATGCCGGCCCAATGATGCGTAAGGGTGATATGAAGACCAGTAAGTGGTTATCTGCTTACGAGCGTCGTAACGTTTTCGCTGGTTTAGATTGTGGTTTGCGTGGTCGTGCACAAATCGGTAAAGGTATGTGGGCTATGCCTGACATGATGAAAGCCATGGTTGAGCAAAAAATTGTTCATCCAAAGGCTGGCGCTAATACAGCTTGGGTACCTTCACCAACAGCCGCTACTTTGCATGCTCTGCACTACCATCAAGTGAATGTAGCTGAACTACAAAAGGAAATGGAAAAACTGGATACTGCCGCTGAAGCCGAAGCGCTCATCAATGACTTGTTAACTGTTCCCGTAGTTGAAAAGGCGAACTGGTCTAAGGAAGAGATTCAGCAGGAGTTGGATAACAATTGCCAAGGTATTTTGGGTTATGTGGTTCGTTGGATTGATCAAGGTGTTGGTTGCTCTAAGGTGCCTGATATTCATAACGTAGGCTTGATGGAAGACCGCGCGACATTACGTATCTCCAGCCAACATATTGCGAACTGGTTGTTGCATGGCATTGTGACTTCAGATCAAGTGAACGAGAGCTTGCAGCGCATGGCTAAAGTAGTTGACGGTCAAAATGCTGGCGATGCTTTGTACAAGCCTATGATGCCTAACTACAAAGATTCGTATGCCTATAAGGCGGCTAGCGATTTGATCTTCAAAGGTCTTGAGCAACCTAATGGCTATACCGAGCCATTACTCCATGCATGGCGTCTTGAGGTAAAGAAGGCTAGCGCTTAATTAGCTAGGCTGATCTTTAAGCAGAATGGATTTGTCGTAAGGCAAGTCCATTTTTGTTTTGAGACCCCAGATTCTGGTCAGATAATGCCGATATGTTTAGCTTCTTAAACCCTTTTGCACGCCCTGTGCCAACTTACCCATTTCAGAGAAACGATGGGGGTAGGGAGGCGGCTGGCTTTAAAGGGGGTGCTGGCGATTGTGTTGTCCGATCGATTGCCATTGCAGCGAATTTGCCCTACCTCCAGGTCTATGAGGACTTAAAAAGTGCCAATGCCAGCTATGCTGATTTGCGTAACGATAAGCTGGCTAGACGCTTAAATCAGACAGGGTCATCCCCGCGTAATGGCAACCATCGAAATGTTTTTCACGATTACATCATTGGCCTAGGTTTTGAATGGGTCCCAACCATGAAAGTCGGGGCGGGTTGTCAGGTGCACCTGAGGCCAAATGAGCTTCCAGATGGAGTATTAATTGTTAAGGTTTCCAAGCACTTAACAGCGATTATTCATGGAATGATTCAAGATACTCATGACCCCTCACGAGGTGGTAATCGATGCGTTTATGGCTATTACCGTAAGCGATAGGGTGTCAAAAAACCATCAAAACACCCAAGAAAAAAGCTTCTAAAAGAATTAGAGGCTTTTTTTGATCACATTAAGGCCATTTCAGGCCTAAAAACGCTAAAAATCAGTGTTTTATTACCAATTTGCGCTGTTTTTGTGACTTTTCTGTTCCATTACTTTAGCTTCAGCCCAAGCTGAGGAAAGTAGGGCAAAAAAGTCGCGAATTGCGAATAAAGGCTTAAAACCAAAGCCTTGTGACTGTTGATACTGAACTGAGTTTGAATGTGCCATTTTGCGTCTCCTTAAGGGTATACCCTGATGATACTCTTAATTTAGCAAAATTGTTGCAGGACAGCACATTAATGATATTTGTGTTGATATTTAGCTCTCCAGGCTTGTCTGTAGACATTGGTCATGTTGATCATGGCTGAGGTAGTCCAGGCCAAGGAAAAGAGGCCGGTAAACGCTATGAAGAAGGCTAAGCTTTTCCATCCATAAGGGAGGCTATCTGGAGCAAATCCTACAGTGGTATAGCAACTACCAGAAAAGATGATAGCGCTCAGGGTGTCATCTACTAGGCCTAGCATCCTTAAAAAGATTGCCCAAAGTAGGACTTCAAAAATATGAATCAGGGCTATGGAGTTAAAGGCTACATAAAGATGGAAAAACACCCAGTTGTACTGTTTTTTTGCCAAATTGTTCTCGGTCAGGCGATCAAACCTCATGGTCACTTTATTAATGGCGCTACCGTGATAGATGAGAATGATTAATAGGAAAAAGGTTCCTACTAGGATCTCTTTTAGTAAAGGCAAAAGAAGAGGGTAGTTGCTGAGAAATGTATTCATAGGCTAAATCTATTGGGGCATCTGACACGGGAATTGGTCTAAGGGATGATAATGACATACTCCCCTAATTCAAGTAAAGCCTGCATTGAACGCACTATCATCTCCGGAAAGTCAAAAGAAAGAACGCTTCTTCTTATTCGCGCTAGCGGGGATTCAATTCACCCATATCCTGGACTTCATGATCATGATGCCCTTGGGTCCGGAGTTTATTCAAGCGCTCAATATCAATACGCATCAATTCGGCTTATTGCTGTCTTCTTATACATTTGCGGCAGCGATTGCTGGGATCTTTGCTACTTACTATGTGGATCGCTTTGAGCGTCGTCAATTATTGCTGAGCTTATATGCCTGCTTTATTGTGGCGACCTTGGCTTGTGGTCTAGCCCCTAGTTATGAAACCCTATTTATTGCGCGTGCTTTTGCTGGTGCGTTTGGTGGGATCCTAGGATCTCTGGTGCAGACCATTGTGGCTGACTCTATCCCGTTTGAGCGAAGAGGGAAGGCGTTGGGAACGGTGATGGCTGCATTCTCAGTCTCTACCGTCGCCGGTGTGCCACTCAGTTTATTTCTGGCGCACCATATTGCTTTCTTAGGTTGGCGCGCTCCCTTTATCTTTATTGCGCTGATCTCATTATTGATTTTGTATTTGGGTTATCGCAATATTCCTAAGATCGCTGGCCATCTAGATCACGTTCATGAGGGTAGTCGCTTAAGCCAAATCTTGAAGATTTTGCTTGCGCATCAGCATCTCAAGGCCTTTATCTTCATGGCCTTCATCATGATCACTGGGTTCTCAGTGATTCCTTATATTGCGCTCTATCTGACTTCGAATGTGGGTATCAATAGTTCATATATATCCTTGATTTATTTATGCGGTGGGGTTGCAACCCTCATGAGCTCGCGTTTTATTGGTCATATGGCCGATCAATACGGCAAAGTTAAAGTGTTTCGATTCTTGGCAGTAGTCAGCCTCGTGCCATTACTAGTGACTACCAATTTGCCAGTGACGCCCCTATGGATTGTGTTGATCAACTCAACTGCATTCTTTATTTTGGTATCGGGAAGAATGATTCCTGCGATGGCGATGGTCAGTCAAGTAGTGGAAAACAAAATTCGCGGTACCTTTATGAGTCTGATTGGATCAGTGCAAATGTTTGCTTCAGGCGTCGCTACAGTTTTGGCTGGTATGGTGGTCACGATTGGCGCTGATGGCAAGATGGAGCACTACAACATCGTAGGTTACGGCGCAGCATTTTGTGGGCTCATCACCATTTGGCTGGTAGGATATATTCATTCAGATACTAAAAAAACCTAAAGGAGCGACCATGGTGCAATTTACAAGACCTGACGGCAAAACAGTTGATGGCTATTTAGTTGAGCCACCCAATCAACCAAATGCGCCTGGAGTAGTAGTTATTCAGGAGTGGTGGGGTATGGATGACCAAATTAAAGAAGTGGCTGATCGATTAGCAAAGGCTGGTTATCGCGCATTAGTTCCTGACTTATATCGTGGCAAGTTGGCACTAGAGGCCCATGAGGCTGAACACTTAATGAGTGGTTTAGATTTTGGTGATGCTGCTTCTCAGGATATTCGTGGCGCGGTTCAATATCTCAAGGCAACCGGGAGCTCAAAAGTAGCGGTTACCGGTTTTTGTATGGGTGGAGCGCTTACCGTTCTGTCGGCTTGTTTTGTGCCTGAGTTAGATGCCACTGTAGTTTGGTATGGCAATCCGCCAGCAGAATTTGTAGATGCAAAAAACATTACTAAGCCCATGATGGGGCATTGGTCAATGCAAGATGAGTTTTTCTCACCGGCTGGTGTTGAGGAGTTGCAGAAAAAGTTAAAAGAAGCAGGGGCGCATCATGAATTTCATCATTACGATGCCAAACATGCTTTTGCAAATCCCCAATCCGACTCCCGTGGCCTAGCACCTTTGCAATATCACCATGAGTCTTCTGAATTGGCATGGAAACGTACGTTTGAGTTTCTGAAAAAACATTTATCTTAAACATTATTTGACATCATCTTTCTTATGCATCTCTTTGCAGAAAACCTCGCTGTAGAAATATCATCCTATTACCGCAACCTCGTGCTAGGTCACGGAGTTACTCCTAAGGTATTTACATTAGTGAATGGCGAAGGGGATCAATTCCTCTTTTTCATTGATGATCTGCAAATGGAGAAAGAGGAAGAGAATCAATTTCTTTCTTATATCGTCAAAGAGCATGATGCTGTTTGTTATGCCAGGGGAACCTTGGTGATTGTGGAAAAGAATCAGCAATATATTGAATTTGCTGTAGTAGATCATGATGATCAAGATGCGATTGTCTGCTCTGCAGAGCTGACCAGAGATATTGATGACAAGCCGATCGGTTTATCCGAGTTTGACAAGACCTTGGTTAAAAAAGAAACCATTGTGTTTGGGGGCCTCTATCAACCTATCGAACTATCGGAATCTAAGATTGAAGACTTTGAAAGTCTTTGGGAAGAGATGAAGCCCAAGATTTTGCATCGAACGATGGGGATTTAGTCTTTGGCTATGACTCCCGAGCAAAGGCAGGCATTCAATGAGGGTGCTAGGGAGATGTCTCGGTCAGCGGTAACGATCTTGACTTGGGGTTTGGTGACCGGCATTGCGATGGCCAAGTCCACTTTGACGCTGTATGAAGCCTTGGCTATGAGCCTCTTTGTTTATGCCGGCGTTTCACAGTTAGCGGCTCTCCCATTGATTGCAGCCGGACTCCCAGTTTGGATTATTTTAGTCACCTCATTCATGGTGAATCTGCGTTTTGTGATTTTCAGTCTCGGCTTGCAAGCCCACTTTGCCTACTTACCAGCATGGCGCAGAATCTTATTGGGTTATTGCACTGCGGATTTTAGCTATCTCTTTTTTATGAGGCGGTATCCAACGCCGCCAACGATGGCTGAGCAACGAAAAAACAAAACCCATTTACCCATGTATTGGCTAATGGGGATGCAATTTACCAATTGGGCCCTATGGCAAATCGGCTCTATTACCGGCATTCTCTTTGCCAATCAAATACCCAATAGTTGGGGTCTTGAGTTTGCTGGTGCCATTGCTTTGGTTGCGATTATTGTGCCGATGCTCGATCGTGCATCAGCGCGCTGGGCTGCAGTGACCGCAGCTGCTGTAGCAGTGATGACATACGGCATGCCATTTCGATTGAATATTTTGCTAGCCATCGTTGCGGCCATTCTTGTTGGTATGAAAACAGATCGCTCTCCCAAAGGACTCGTCCCTTGAATACGATTGATCTTAACCCCCATATTTTTTGGCTGATTATTGGTATGGCCTTGGTCACTGGGTGGACCCGCAGCTTCTTCTTGATTTTAGGAGAGCGGATTCAGGTACCTGCTTGGGTTCTTGAGGCCATTCGGTTTGCGCCTTTAGCAGCCATGATTGCTATCTTGGCCCCAGAAATTTTCTTGCCAGCAGCAGCTACGAGCGTGACTGAATTTAATCTACGGCTCCCCAATATTTGGGGTGGCATTGCTGCCATTATTGCCTTCTATCTGACCAAGAAAATGCTGAGCACGCTGATTATCGGCATGGCTGTCTACACAGCTGCTCGATTTTTACTCTAAAGAATGCGTTTGCTTAAGGTTCAATTTTTGCTGTTTTGACAATTGCACCAAATTTCTTACTTTCACTATTACTAAAGCTTTGAAATTCAGCCATAGACATATTGCCTGGCTGAGCACCTTGTTTTTCAAGAGTTTCTTTTACTTCAGGCATCCGTAAAACATCCACAATGTCTTTTTGAATCTTTTGTGCAATGGCATTTGGTGTTCCGCTTGGAACGTACACCCCAAACCATTGGGTGAGATCAAAGTTTTGAAGGCCTGGTGTTTTAGCAAGTGGCGGAATATTAGGCGCAGCCGATGAAGTCGATTTAGAAGAGAGGCCCAAGGCTTTCAAGGCGCCTGACTGAATATGCGGAAGGGCGGTAGGTAAGCCAGCAAATCCAATATCCACATGTCCTGCCAGAAGATCGGATACAGATGGGGCAACGCCTTTATAGGGAACATGGACTAATTTAATACCCGCTTGCTCTTCAAGCATCACAGCGGCAAGGTGTTGAGGTGTTCCTGGACCTGAAGATGCATAGGTGACTGTATTTGGATTCTTCTTCGCGTAGGCAATCAGCTCTGCTGCATTGGAATATGGTTTAGATGGGTTGGTAACCAAGACAAAAGGCAACTTAACTAATAAGGTGACTGGCTTTAAATCGACGTCTGGGTTGTATGACATCTTTTGCATGAAGTGCTGATTAATCACTACTTCTGCTGTTGCTGACATGAGAACGGTTAATCCATCTGATGGAGCATGCGCTACAAAATTTGCGCCAATCGTCCCGCTTCCACCCGCCTTATTTTCAACGACTACCGATTGCTTCCAAATGTCCGCTAATTTCTGACTAACCAAACGGGCTACTGGATCTACTCCACCTCCAGGAGCATAAGGAACAATCACCTTAACCGTTTTATCGGGCCAGGATTGAGCTAATGCAAATGAGCTAATGCAAGTAGCAATGCATAAACCAATGAGTAGCGTAATTTTTTTCATGAGAGAGGGTGCCAATAAATTAAAGGATGTTAATTAAAAATGGTTTTAGTGCTGCAAGATCAGGCTCTATTCCGAGTCCAGGTTGATCGCTTAAGCATACTTCACCATTGCTTACTTTCGGAAGAGGGTGAGCGAGTAATTCTCTTAAGGGGTTTGGGTTGGAGTCAACCTCTACAAATCCTGGGCCTCCTACTGCGGCTTTAAGGTGCATCGAGGCCATTAATCCAATGCCACCACCAAGCCAGTGTGGGCAGAATAGTTTTTGATGCTGAATAGCGTAGCGAGCAACTGGAATGCATCCGCTAAATCCTCCCCATTTACCCAGATCAGGCTGGATAACGCCAAACGCGCCACTATCAATCGCTTCATGGAATTGACTATGCCCACGCATATTTTCACCAGCCGCCAGTTGCATTGGGGATATGGCATTGGCTAGAGTTTTCCAATCCTGTATAGATGAGTCCGCAGGCAGTGGCTCCTCTATCCAGAATGGATTTAATGACGATAGCTTCGCTATATATTGGGCAGCATTTTCTGGGCGCCATGCTTGGTTGGCATCCACCATGATCTTGATGTCATTGCCAAAGAGATTTCTGAGGGATGCTAAATTCTGGAAATCCCGTTCTTCACCAAAGCCAACCTTCAGCTTAAAGGCGCAATAGCCTTCATCCCATTTTTGTTGAGCTAGGAGCTCTGGTTTAGTAGGGCTTAAGCCGGAAGCGTAAGTAGAAATAAGAGGACTGCCACCAAATAGTTTCCAAAGAGCTTGCCCCGATTTTTTGCCAACGAGATCCCACATGGCAATATCTGCACCAGCAATAACTTGTGCAACGCTACCGGGTTCACCACATTGAATTCCTAATATGTGGAGTCGCGAAGAAAGAGTATTAAAGCAAGCTTGTGGAGATTCCCACTCTTGTTCTAGCAAAATTGGTGCTACGGTGGAGTTAAAGAGTCTTGCACGATGCTCTGCTCCAACTGAGGGAAAGTTACACCAAACTTCACCCCAGGCAATCACACCGTCGCTGTCCTCGAGCATGACTACAACAGCAGGTCTGTCATGCATCACGCCAAAGGAAGTTTGTACAGGCTCCTCAATAGGAATGCGATAAACGCTTGCCTCAGCCTTTTTGATGCGAATGGGTTTGATGTCGAATTTAATGTCCACGCCAAATAATAGCTAAATAGCCAAATGATTTCTTGGGAATGGGTGAGTGGTAATTAAGAGGTGGCTGATCTATTGAAAAGGGTGCTTTCAAAAGCATAATTCTTAACACTTAGTCGCTCGCTTTAATATTTCGCTCTCCAGCAATCTTGGAGTAGGTTGAATATTCTTGCTTTAAGAATTCAGAGAATTCCCTTGGAGAATTCCCAATAGGCTCAACCCCTAAAGAAAGTAACTTTTCTCGAATTAATGGTTCACGGACTATTTTGGCTGTACTGATTGCAAGTTTGCTAAGAACATCTGAAGGTGTTTTAGAGGGTGCAAAAAGTCCCATCCAATTAGTAAAGCGATATGCTTTCATTCCTGGCAATTCTGCAACAGCCATTACGTCAGGCATTGCTGATGAACGCTTTTCACTGGTTACAGCTAGTATGGTTATTTTTCCGGTCTTCGCATGAGCAATAGTAGGAGGCATGCCTACGATCGCTATTGGAATTTGACCACCCAAGGCATCAGCTAATGCTGGCGCAGCCCCTTTGTAGGGAATATGTAAGACATCTAGACCTGCTATTGCATTTAAAGATTCACCTGCAAACTGCATTGAGCTTCCATTGCCAGGTGTTCCATATGAGTATTTGCCAGGGTTTACTTTAGCTAAAGCAATAAATTCGGAAATATTTTTTGCTGGAACGCCTGGGTGAGCTGCTATCACTAAGGGGGTTTCGCCAATAAGCGAGATTGGCGTCAAGTCAGTTTTTGGATTGTATGGAACTTTTTGTCCTGCGATGGGGCCAACAACAACCTCAGCTGGTGAGGCGATTAAAAAGGTATAGCCGTCAGGCGTACTCTTTGCTACAAAATCAGCACCGATTGCACCTGAAGCTCCAGATTTATTCTCCACGATTACGTTAACATTTAGCATCTCACCTAGTCTTTGGGCATAGGTCCTTGCTACTGCATCCACGCCACCCCCAGGTGGATAAGGAACAATAATCTTTATCGGTTTATCGGGCCAAGATGCACCAAATGCAGTATTAAGAATTAACAGACTAGATATAAAAATGGCTATAAATTTAACCACGGCAATCATTCTCATATCTTTTCTCCCAATTATTTTTTTATTACAGAAAATCAGCGGCGGCACCAGGCGCAGGAGTAAATCCAATATCTCCACGTGCAATTACAGCTTCACGTCCTCCATTAGCCGCTAAATTTTCAGCCTGTCTGGCCTTAGCTGTTTTATCTGTTATATCTGGATCGCAGACGCTGAGAAGTTTTAAGTGACATTCTGCGAGAATATTTTTGAATGCCGGATCTTGTCCTAGATCATTTGTTTCATTTGGGTCAAGATTAAGATCAAATAATTGTGCGGGATACTTTGCGTAATATACATACTTCCATTTTCCATTACGAATCGCATATGCCCCTGTCGTAGAGCCCATTCCGTGATATTCAGAAAGAACTGTTCTGTCTGGTTTATATCCATTGGCGAGATCGAATAAAGAAACACCTAGGTGACCATCCTTAACAGAGTCAAAATCAATACCAATTCCTTCCAGAATAGTTGGGAAGCAATCAACATGACTTGCTGGGGTATCAATCCTAACCCCCTTGGGAACATCAGGCCCAGCCATGATTAAAGGCACACCTGCAATTTCTTCAAACATTGTTGATTTGCCCCAAAGACCACGCGCACCCAAGTTATCTCCATGATCGCTTGTATAAATGACGTTGGTATTTTCGGAAAATCCTAGATCTTGTAAAGTTGCAAGGATCTTTCCTATATTCTCGTCTAGATATGACACTAAACCAAAGTAGCCGCAAAGTGCGCGCTTAACCTGATCTTCATTTTCGAAGTAGTCATCGTAGCAAAATGAATTTCTGTAGTCTTCCAAATACGGGTGGTTTGGTCTTTCCTCACGCGCATACATTAAGGGCATCGGTAACTTTTTCCCCCAATATTTGTAATAGTGTTCTGGTGGGGCAGTAAGTGGAAAATGGGGGGCAACAAACGAAACAAATAGAACCCAAGGCTTATCTACAGCCCTTTCTTTAGTTGCTTGCTCGTGAAGCCAGATTTGTGCTTTTGAACAAATTTCCTTGTCATAGAACGTGTATTGAGATTCTCCAGGCCCTGCTAATGCAGCCATCTTTTTAGAGCCACCACGTTTTGGTAGATCGTCGCGTACAAGCCCAAGTAGATCTCCTTTGCCCTTGAGAATATGCATTGGAATTTGCTCTTCTGTAAAACCATGATCTTCATCGTATTCCCGAAAATGTAGTTTTCCAATTGAAGTGACATTAAATCCTTGATCTCTAATAATGTGGTGCCATGATGGTATGGAGCCATCATAGGCATCAGCATTATCCCAAAAGCCAATTTGATTGATATATTTCCCAGTCGCAAATCCCGCTCGAGCAGGAATGCAGACTGGACTGGTTGTATAGGTATGCTCGAAGACTGTGCCTCTGTTGGCAAGGGCATCTAAGTTTGGTGTTTGAATAATAGGATGACCAGAGTTTCCAAGGACTTTGGGATTATGTTCATCAGACATGATGACGAGAAAATTATTTGCCATAGATTTTAACTTTTAAAATTAAAGAGTTTTATGAAATATTTCTTATTTAATATTTTTTTACTAGAGTAGTTCGGGTAAGTTTATAGCTATCGCTTAAGGGAATTGTAATTACCAATTATTCCCTTTTTAATAAGCTCTAAAAGATCATCTTTAGTGAGGTTGGTAAGTGATTCCAAAATATCTTCAGTATGCTCTCCAGGAATTGGTGAGGGAGCATCATAATGAGCGGGAGTTTTACTAAACTTAATTGGAAAACCTGGGCCAGATGCACTTACGGTGGTATTCGTAAGTGGATTAAGCAAGGAAGAAACCATTTTTCTTGCTTGTAATTGCTTTGATTTGATTGCTTCTTCCATCGTACGAACTGGTGCACAAGGAATACTCTTTGAGTTTAATTTTTCAAGAGCGCTACTTGTAGTTTCCTGTTTTGTCCAATAAGAAATGATGTTATCAATTTTTTCGTTATTTTGAATTCTCCAGCCTACATTCATCATGTTAGGATCACTTAATAAATCTGTTTTGCCAAGAACATTTAATAGTGCAGCCCAGTCATTGTTAGTAGCTGCGCCAATAGCTATCCATCCATTCAATGTTTCATAAACATTGAATGGCGAAAATCGCATAATACGATTACCTTGTCTTTGTGGAATACCAAGTTGGTCATAGCAATCAAAAGGCTCATCAAAAATCATGGAGAATAAACAATCAGCCATGGAAATATCAATCTCTTGACCCTCTCCTGTCCGTTGTTTATGAAATAAAGCGCCTAAAATACCCATGGCCGCATAAGCACCAGAAATTGCATCTGAGATTGGGGATCCTGTTTTGATGGGCGGCGAATCATTTGCCCCAGTAACGCTCATTAATCCTGCTGCTGCTTGAACCATTAGGTCATATGCTTTGAGACTCTTGTCGGGGCCTGTAGAACCATACCCGGTCAAAGAGCAGTAAATAATAGAGGGGTTTGCTTTGCATAGGCTTGAATAATCCACCTTAAGACGTGATGCAACGCCGGCGCTAAAGTTGTCCATTACTACATCTGCATGCTTAACTAACTGCAGAAAAATGGCATGCCCTTCAGGATTTTTTAAATCTAAGTTAATTGATTTTTTTCCACGTGCTCTTTTTAAATAGGCCAATCCAAGATCAGATTCTGTTTGTTTATGAAATGAGATTCCATTGGGTCCTGCATAGGGTGGTGAAAAAGCAGAAGGATCGCCTGTTTTTGGGTCATCAATCTTAATGACATTGGCGCCCATACCGGATAGCAAAAGAGTCGCTTGTGGTCCGGAGAAAAAACGGGTTAGATCAAGGACGGTGATATTTTCTAGAATTTTGGACATAACGAGCTTGGAATAGGTTCTTCAAGTCTATACATCTAACGAGGGGGTGAGGTATATCGATTTAGATTATCGGTATACCTCAATCACATAATCATTTGTCCAATGGAATGATTTTTGATCCTGACCAACGTCCAGATTTGACTAATTGGTGTGAAATTTCAGGTACCATATTAGCGATGCACCTTGCAGCAGTGCTAAGCGCCACGGTATTTGATGTGCATAAGGAGACAATTCTTTTAAGGTCTGCGTTTTGAATAGAGTACGCTCGACTTTTCCGGCCTTTTTGATTTCCAATAAAGGCAGATAGAGATAGTATGGTTGCCCCAAGTCCGTCTTCAACTACAGCCTGGATAGTAGATAGTGAATCGAGCTCAGTAACGACTTTGGGATTAATGCCTGCTTTGGCAAATGCTAGGTCAATTAGTTGACGGGTGGCGTTAGATTTGCCGGGGAGTACAAAGTTCAACTTGGCTGCCATAGCTAAAGTAATAGCCTTCTTATTTGACAGCATCGAGGTAGTTTGTAAAAACAATTCTTCCTCAAGGATTGGGGTTTTAACCAAGGTAAACCCTGATGCCTTTTCCGATTTCATGCCTTCAGTTAGCGGGCTATTAAATAATAGACTCATCTCAATGCGGCCATTAGAAACTAACTCCTCTAAATGGCCGCTTAGACTTTCTACAATTTGTAGCTTAATTTCGGGAAAGCGCTCTTGAGTAGCCGCAATTAATGGGCTAGCCAGAACGTTTGAGACGCTAGTGGGTATGCCAATCGATACAGAACCCTTGGGATTTGCCGACTCATTTTCTACCTCGTATTTGAGATGCTCAATTTGTCTAATTATGGCTTGAGCATGACGATATAGGGTTTTACCAGCCTCTGTTGGCGTTACTCCGCGAACACTTCGAGACAATAGCTGAGTATCCAGCTCTTTTTCCAAATTACTAATTTGATTGCTAAGCGCTGGCTGTGCAATAAAAAGATCTTGGGCGGCTTTTGAGAAGCTGCTTAATTCAACAATACGTACAAAATACTTTAATTGTCTTAATTCCATTGACGCTGCTTTGTTATATCAATTTCTTTGGTTTAAAGGGGTATCCATATCGTATCACTATACCCCAATCGCTATCTCCTATTGGTCTAAAAAAACCAATGCTCCTATGATCATTTCATCAAATAACCCAATCCATGAATGAATTTTTAAATGATCCAGCTCTACTTTTGGACAACACCAAACGCATATAAGGTTTCCATCATGTTGGAGGAATTGGAGATGCCTTATAAGGTTATGCCAGTTCATATTGGAAAGGGAGATCAATTTGCTGAGTCATTTCTTACAATTTCGCCTAATAACAAGATACCCGCAATTGTGGATGAAGAGGGTCCATCAGGGATTCCTTATGCAATTTTTGAGTCTGGTGCAATTCTGATGTATTTGGCCGATAAGGCCAAAAGTAGTTTATTACCTTCAGATCCAGAAAAATATTACTCTGTGCTCCAGTGGTTAATGTTTCAAATGGGCAGTATGGGGCCGATGCTGGGGCAAGCACATCATTTCAGAAAATATGCGCCTGAACAATTACCTTATGCTATTGATCGCTATACGAAAGAAGCTAGCCGTCTATATGGTGTGATGAATCGACGATTAGGGCAAGCAAAATACTTTGCTGGAGAGGAATACTCAATTGCTGATATTGCGATTTATCCATGGCTTCGGGCTTATAAGTGGCAAGGACAGGATTTGAATGATTGGCCCAATATTCAAAGGTGGTATTCGGACGTGCGCGTTCGTCCAGCTGTACAAAGAGGTTTAGCAGTCTTGGCGGAAAAAGTAGATCGATCCGGCACTAAGCCTACCGGGGAGCGATGGGAAAACCTATTTGGTTCAGGGCAATTCTCAAGCACAAAAGAAAAATAAAAAAAAGATAAAA
>CANCIL010000006.1 GCA_947378095.1 Betaproteobacteria bacterium | reverse complement strand
AGCGTCCTGTTTTTGTAGAGCAGTTCAAAAAAGAAATTCCAGACTATATGAAGAAGCATTTAGTCAAAGCCGGTATTACGGGCTGGGCGCAGATTCATGGCTGGCGTGGTGATACTGATCTCAATGCTCGAATTGAGCATGATTTGTATTACATCGAAAATTGGTCCCTATGGTTGGACCTGAAAATTATTTTCTTTACGATCTTCCGCGGCTTTGTAAATAAAAACGCGTACTAAGCATCAACCAAGAAATTTCAATTCAGAAATATTAATTCAGTGCTGAGTTACTCTCTGCACTTTTCTGGCCTATCAGCATTGCGTTGAGTAGGGCGATACAGAAAAATAGAATTTCAATCGTGTGCTTACTGCTGACTTCTGCAATGGTGAAGGTCAGCAACAAATCTGCAGCAATCCATATCACGACTAAGCGGTTGGGTGAATGACTTCTAAGCGCTAAGACAATGGTAGAGAGTAATGCGCTCAATGTTAGTAAGAGTCCTGGAATACCGAATGCCAGACCTAGATCAATCCAGGCGCTGTGCGAGGACCGAATCATAGCCTCGGGATAGGATTTGCGGATGACCTTGCCTAAGGAGTGCTCAAGCATTCCGTAGCCCAGAGGGTTTTGGGTAATCGAGTGAATACCGGCTGCAGCCCAAGCGGCTCGCTCATAGTTATTGGGGTAGACCTGCTCGCCAGAGGCAGTATTGGGATAGCCATATTTTTTGACGTCTTGCCAATTGGGCACTTCATCAATTTTGACAGCAACAGCGAGGTCATCAACAAAGTGATTCCAGCCGCGATTAATGCTTAAGTGCTGCTGAATAAAGATGGCTATGAGAATAACGGGAATCATGGTGACTAAGCCAAATTTCCAGTCCAACTTGCTTTGCTTGAGCTGCTGCCTTAATTTGGAAAGGCCAACATATAAAGCCCAGCATGTAATTAGGATAATTCCAACACCGACACCATTGCGGGTATCAATGATGGTGGTAAAGGCAAAGAGGATTGTTAGTACACCTAAGAGCCAATAACAATAGATAGGCCATGGATAATTGGGGCGATTGTGAATGAGAGCAGCAGCGGCTGATCCACAGATAGCGCTGATAAATAAGCCGCCCATCAATACGGTATTAATTTTGTTGCCAAAGGGGCTGGAAAAATAATAGTTCGGCATAAATGCCTGGCTAGTTTGGAAATACATTCCAAGGTAGTGAATGAGTAGATAGACAAAGCTGCCATAGATACCAAGCCACAAAAATTGTGCACGGCGAGGATGCTCGCGTAATACGAGGCCTGTAGCCAATCCGATAAGGATAGATTCAAGAACTCTGAGCCAGGTGCTACTGAGCTCTTGAAATTGTTGGCCAGGTTCGCTACTAAATAAGAGGTAGTGAATCACCACCCAAATGAGCATCACCAAGGAAAGCCCAAGAGGTATGTACTGGGCCCAGGAGGTGGTTCTGGGAGTGGGGGTGTTTTTTGAGTGTTTAACTCGTGAGAGCTGCCAGAACAAAAAGATGGCCAGCAAGGTTCCGATGGCCAAAAGCGCATTACGCAGGGCGATCGTATTTTTAAGGGACCAAACGGCCAGCAAAGCAGTGCTGATGAAGATGATCAAGGCGCTCAAAATAGAGAAAGAGCGGTTTGAGCCAATAGGTTTCATATAATCAAATAATAACGGCTAAATTGGGAAAGTCGGCCTCCCACCCCTTTATCAATCTGCTCGGGGTTAGATAAAGGATGATGTTTCTTGAGTTTCCGGGTTAATCAAGTGTTTACATTGGCGGATAAATTGCAATGATTCTTTTAACGGGTGCCACTGGCTATATTGGCTCACACACATGGCTTGAATTGCTACTCGCTGGAAATCGCGTTATCGGCTTAGACAATTTCATTAATTCCAGTCCATTGGCTTTGGCTCGCATTGAGTCTCTGGCTGGGCAAAAACTAGAATTTATTGAAGGCGACGTTTGTAATAAAGACTTCCTAGAGACAGTCTTTAAAAAATACCCCATTAAGGGCGTGATTCATTTTGCTGCGCTAAAGGCTGTTGGTGAATCCGTTGCTCAGCCACTGCGTTATTACCAAAATAATCTAGCAGGTTTGCTGACCTTGCTTGAAGTGATGCAAGTCAATAACTGTAAGAACTTCGTCTTTAGTTCTTCTGCAACAGTTTATGGTGATCCAAGCGTTGTACCGATTAATGAGCAGTCACCTGTGCAACCTACCAATCCTTACGGTCAAACCAAGTTGATGAGTGAGCAAGTATTACGTGACTTAGAGGTTTCTGATCCAAGTTGGCGTGTAGCGTATTTGCGTTATTTCAATCCAGTGGGAGCTCATGAGTCTGGATTAATTGGCGAAGATCCTCGCGGCATTCCGAATAACCTCACTCCCTTAGTCGCTCGAGTGGCGGCAGGCAGAATGCCTGAACTTAAGGTGTATGGCGATGATTGGTCTACTCCGGATGGAACAGGTGTTAGAGACTATATCCATGTCGTAGATTTAGCGCAGGCGCATGTGAAGGCAGTGGAGTATTTATTGGCCGGTCGTGATTCTTTGACAGTCAACTTAGGTACCGGCCAGGGTTATAGCGTGATGGATGTTTTAAAGGCTTATGGCGATGTCGTTGGTAAGCCCATTCCATATCAGGTGGTAGATAGACGTCCTGGTGATATTGCCACTTGCTATGCCGATCCTTCTCTTGCTGAGAAATTATTAGGCTGGAAAGCGCGCCGTAATTTAGGGCAGATGTGCGCTGATAGTTGGCGCTGGCAGTCACAAAACCCGATGGGTTACGAATCCTAAATGCCATTCGATTTCGTTCTATATTGCAAATCCTATCGTCGAGATTTATTGCGTGTAAAGCGCTTGCTTGAATCGATACACAAGCACAATATTGAATCGATTCCCGTTTATATCTCCACTCCGCAAGCTGATCGAGATGCCTTGTTTGCGCTAGTTGGAGAAAATCAGGGATATCAATGGATTGCTGATGAGGAAATTATTCAATCTAATCCTCGTGCTCCAAAAGATATACAGAAAACTAGATCAGGTGGTATTGCTCAACAGGTGATTAAGTCTGAATTTTGGCGATTAGGTTTGGCGAATAATTATTTATGCATTGATTCCGATAGCATTTTTATTCGCGACTTTGGAAAAGCAGATTTTCTAGCTTCAGATGGTTTTCCATACACCGTGCTTCATCAAAATAAAGAGCTCTTTCAGATGGCGACCAATCGTGGGCATCTTCGGGTCGAGAGAGAGCTACGCAAAGAAGCCGAAACAGTGAAGGCCTTGTTTGGCAGGGTCGGACCAAATTACTACTGTGCACCTGCCCCATTTATTTGGTCGGCTAAGGTGTGGGAATCTTTAGATCAACAGTATCTCCAGCCTAAAGGGATAACACTTTGGGACCTCATTACTCCCGAGCACCCAGAAACCTTGATATATGGTGAAACCTTATTAAAGTATCAGGCGATTCCCGTGCGCATGATTGAACCTTTGTTTCGGATTTATCACTATGACTGGCACTATTACCTCTCCCGTCGTTTAGGCGAGACCCAAGAGAGGTTGGCGCAAAACTTTATCGGCGTGATTTATCAGTCTGCCTGGGAATCCGAGTTGGATTATGGGGCTCCGAGTAAATCCCTGCCTTCTAGATTATTAAAAAGAAGTAAACGCTTCTTACGTTTATTACAAAGTTATCTCTAATCATTATGAATGACCTTGCTAATACTGCTCACTTGCAAGCATCCGATTCCAAGGAAATAAAAGCATTGCCTTTGGTTAGTGTATCGATGCCAGTATTTAATTCTGAGAGATATATTGCTGAAGCCATTGAAAGTATTTTGGCGCAAACCTATACCAACTTTGAGTTGATCATTGTTGACGACGGTTCCAGTGATCGTACGCGAGAGATCATTGATCAATTTACGGATAAGCGCATTATTAAAGTGTATTCAGATCAGAATCGTGGTTTGATCACTACCCGCAATCTCATTGCCGGTATGGCCAAAGGGAAATACCTTGCACTGCTGGATGCGGATGACCGAGCATTTCCAGAGAGACTGGCGCTCCAAGTAGAGTTTTTAGAAAACAATCATGCTGACTTATGTGGCGCCGACCATTTCACTTTGAATCAAGTAACTGGTGAGCGTAAAAGTTCAAAGCAGCGCCATTCGAATTCCGATATTCAGGCGCTATTGAGTGTGTGTAGTCCGGTATGTAACCCTGCCATGATGGGTAAGCTAGAAATCTTTAAGCAATTCCCTTACAAAGCGTCTTATATGCATGCTGAAGACTATTGCCTATGGACTGAGATTGCTTTAGCTGGCTACCGTTTTGCGAATATTAAAAAGAAACTCATTACCTACCGCCTGCATTCCACTCAGACGAGTGTGAACCATCTTCAAGCAGCGCGTAAT
The DNA here is from genome assembly GCA_947378095.1 of Betaproteobacteria bacterium. Classification (GTDB taxonomy): domain Bacteria; phylum Pseudomonadota; class Gammaproteobacteria; order Burkholderiales; family Burkholderiaceae; genus Polynucleobacter. Next base: position 36,619 of record CANCIL010000006.1, on the reverse strand, counting down.
GTGTTTTCAAATGCACAAGCAAGTTACTTAAAAATGCTCGGCATTCCTGAGTCTTGTTTACCAAGACCTTTGCCGTTTTATGAGCGACTAAAGTATGGCGTTCAGTTTATTAAGTTGATCAATGAACGTATTCCCCATATATCTCTGGGCGCGAATATGGAACTCTATGCACGTTTCCAATTTCGGGGTAATGGTTTATGGACTCCGTTGACTCGCTTAGAGCGCGTCTGTATTGCACTCTATGGCAGCATCCTCGGGTGCCTCGGTAAGGCCGCTCATTAAGACTACTTAAGCAGGAATCCTGTTCCAGCTAGTCGGCAAAAGATGAGAAAGATCTAAGCTACTATCGCTGATCCATCGATTGGGTGCAAAGACCAGACCATTGCAATCTTGTTTGAGCCAGGCACCCCACCAACTCAATGAACTATTAGCAATGATGTGATGCTTACATGCCGTCATGAGTTGTAATTCTTGTGCTGCAGCATCTGCCTGCAAAGCATTTTCTACAAAAGTGACCTTCAGATCTTTAGGAAGCGATTCTTTAGCCCAAGGTAAGTCATCAGAAAAAATAAAGAAATGTGCATTTGGCTTATTGAGAAGCAAGGCTTGGATCGCCTGCTGGTAATAGCTTAGCGGAAGTACACCATGAAACTTCGCTGCGGATGGCGAGTTCACATAGTCCCCTCGGCGAATATGCAGCATCACGGATTCATTAGTGCGAATGTGCTCAAGATAGATTTGATAGTGATCGGGTATTGGCGCTTTAGTTTTGAACTCAGACTGCAAGATCGGTCGAATATTTTCGAGGTAGGGGTAAGCCTGCCAGTAACCAAAGAGAAAGAGATCGCGTTTGGCCATACTCTTGAATTGAAACAGTAATGGATCAAACTCAAAAGCATTTTGCTGGTAATACACAATCGGACCTGAGGATAAGAGCCTCTGTAAGGCCCTTATCCAGCGATGGGGTTTTTTAGGAAAATCCAGATTACTCTTCGCCGTATTCTGAATCTGCAGAAGATCAAGTTGATAAGGTCGCGGTGTAGTTTCTGATTGGGGTACATCAAACCAGGAGCGATCAAGCAAAAAAGTGCTTTGATAATGCTCGGATAGGGCTCTAGCAATCGCATACTGAAACATTTGATTACCTAGGCCGCCCTGGAGGTAGGAATATATGGCCATAACCCTATAATTAGACCATTAACAATAAGCAAATCACATCAGCATGGATTCTTGTTGGTGCTTGATCAGAACTGAACCTTAAGTGAGCGGCCTGCTATGGTAGTTGGAGGGATTGTCGGATGGGAGGAGGGTCAAGATGATCTATTTAATTCTCAAAGCCCTCGCAATCGCGATGATTGCTTGGAGCCCTTCAGGGCTCTAAGGGTCAAAGCAGCGGAACGGGGTATTGAGCTCCATACCTTAGATGTTCTGCAGAAGGCTGGAATTACGCCTCAGTTCACACTCTATCTCGAATCCATACCTCTCATTCCAATTGAAAATTGCAAGAATTATCTGATTCGTTTTGAAACAGAATTAACAGTTCCCATTAATGGTGATGCTGAGTACTTAAATCAATTCGATGGCGTTTTTACCTGGGATCAGGTTTTGCTAAACGCAGATTCAGGAAGCGCTCTAAGTCAAAAGACAGCTTCTACTCCCAAGTTTCGGATCGCTTATCCGAATGTTCTGCCTGCAGCATTTAAAACTAATCAGATAGTCAATCTAGGCTTTGCCAAGCGCAATCTCTTCTGCGTTCTGATTGGTAGTAACCGCCATGCAAACTTACCTGATACGAGAGAGCTCTATTCTGAAAGAGTGAAAGCCATTCGATGGTTTGAGGAGAATGCGCTAAAAGACTTTGCTTTGTTTGGCAACGGTTGGTTGGTTCCGCAAAAACGTCAAGGTAAGTCAGGCAAGTGGCGCTATCGTTTAGAAAAGGTTTTACCTTTTCTGATGGGTAAGGCAGTCTTTCCAAGCTATCAGGGCTCAGCTAAAAGTAAATTCGAGGTATTGGCAAAGGCCCGTTTTTGTATTTGTTACGAGAACGCCAAAGATATTCCTGGATATCTCACTGAGAAACTATTTGATTCCTTATTTGCCGGCTGTGTACCTGTTTATTGGGGGGAGCCGCAGATTGAGAGCTTAGTTCCTACTGCTTGCTTTATTGATTTTCGCCAGTTTGCAAATAGTTCTAATCCTTATCAAGAACTTTACCAATATCTCAGTAAAATGAGTGAGCAGGACTACATTGCTTATCAAGAGGCAGGTAGACAGTTTCTGGCTTCACCGGCATTCAGACCATATAGCTCAGAAGCTTTTGCTGAAGCCATTTTAGGACCACTTCAATCATGATTTTAGTTACTGGCGGCGCAGGATTTATTGGGGGTAATTTTGTACTGGATTGGCTTGCCAATCCAAGTGCGGAAGGTATTGTGAATGTGGATAAGCTGACGTATGCCGGCAATCTGGCTACCTTAGATGCTTTGAAAAACGATGCTCGTCATGTATTTGTTCATGGCGATATTGGTGATAAAGAGCTCATCACTAAATTATTAAAAGAGCATAAGCCGCGTGCCATTGTGAACTTTGCAGCAGAGAGTCATGTCGATCGCTCGATTCATGGTCCTGCAGAATTTATCCAAACCAATATCGTGGGCACCTTCAATTTGTTAGAGTGTGCGCGTGAGTATTGGAATGGACTTGATGCTAGCGCAAAAGAGCAGTTTCGCTTTCACCATGTTTCAACCGACGAGGTATATGGATCGCTCTCCATGACTGACCCTGCGTTTACTGAAACTAATTCGTACGAACCCAATAGCCCATACTCTGCATCCAAGGCAGCGTCAGATCATCTAGTGCGCGCTTGGTTTCATACCTACGGCTTTCCGGTAGTGACAACCAATTGCTCAAACAACTATGGCCCCTACCACTTCCCTGAGAAGCTCATTCCATTGGTCATTCTCAATGCGCTCAATAGCAAGCCATTACCTATCTATGGTGATGGACAGCAGATTCGGGACTGGCTCTATGTCGGCGATCATTGTTCAGCGATTCGGGAAGTTTTATCTAAAGGGAAATTAGGAGAGACATACAACATTGGCGGCTGGAATGAGAAGGCCAATATTGATGTAGTCAAAACGATCTGCCAAATTTTGGATGAACTAAAACCTCGATCTGATGGCAAGTCTTATGCAGAACAAATTACCTTCGTTAAGGATCGCCCTGGCCATGATCGCCGTTATGCGATTGACGCCAGCAAAGTTGAGCGTGATTTAGCTTGGCGTCCTGCCGAAACCTTCGATACTGGTATTCGTAAGACGATTCAGTGGTATTTGGATAATCCGGCCTGGATTGAGGGCGTTGTTAGCGGCTCTTACCGTGACTGGTTACAAAAGCAGTACAACTGAAATCCCAAAACCGTAATCCTCACGAATGAATATCCTCATCTTTGGTAAAGACGGTCAGTTAGGCAAAGCATTTCGCTCTTTATTCGAAAGTGCAACTCAGCTTAGCAATATGCAAGTCCAGTATGTGGGGCGGAGTGATTGTGATCTGTCACAGGCAGATGCAGTCAAGCAATGTCTGATTGATGCAAAGCCAGATCTCATTATTAATGCTGCTGCTTATACGGCAGTTGATAAAGCTGAAAGCGAAAATGATCTCGCTTTTGCCATCAATGCAAAAGCGCCTGAAGTGATGGCCTTATATGCCGCTGAACAGGGCGCTACTTTCTTGCATTACTCCACTGACTACGTTTTTGATGGGGGTAAGGCAGGGTATTACCAAGAGGATGATGTACGCAATCCATTGGGCGCCTACGGTAAAAGCAAGGCTGCCGGAGAGCTTGCGATTGAGCAGGCATTCTCTAATTCTGCTCGTGGCCACTATGCAATTTTGCGTACTAGCTGGGTATATGGTGCTGGCGGTAATTTTATTAAAACGATTTTGCGCTTAGCGAAAGATCGTGAAGAGCTCAAAGTAATTCAAGATCAACTGGGTGTTCCTACTTCTTCAAGTTGGCTGGCTGCAGTCAGTCTTGATTTGGTTCTTAATTCCAATGGCCAACTTCAGGCTTTTGACTCAGGCATCTATCATGCAGTGCCGCCTGGTGAGACCAATTGGTATGCCTTGGCATGTTTGGCAATTGAGTCTGCAAAAGCTGCTGGAGCCTCATTAAAGCTGTCCCAGGACGCGATTAAGCCTATTATGGCCGTGGAGTACCCATTACCAGCCCCTAGACCCATGAATTCTCGTATGGCGACGGATAAGCTCAAGCTGGCGATTGCAGCCGCTGGGGATGTGTCAAAATTGCAGCGTTGGAATAAACCTTGGTCTGAAGATGTGCAGGCCTATGTGCAGCAATTGGCTAAAGATGGCCAGATATAAGAGTAGATAAAAAATGGCAATCAATCGTAAGGGCATCATTTTGGCGGGTGGATCTGGTACGCGTTTGTATCCAGTGACTCAAGCTGTTTCCAAGCAGTTGATGCCTGTGTATGACAAGCCGATGGTCTACTACCCCCTGACGACTTTAATGTTGGCAGGCATTAGAGATATTTTATTAATCTCTACCCCACATGACACCCCTCGATTTTCTGAACTCTTAGGAGATGGATCGCAGTGGGGTCTCAATATTCAGTACTGTGTTCAGCCTTCCCCAGATGGTTTGGCGCAAGCATTTACGCTAGGCAAAAACTTTGTGGGCAATGATCCAAGTGCTCTGGTACTTGGCGATAACATATTTTATGGTCATGAGTTGGTTGGTCAGTTAGATAGTGCAAATCAAAGAACGAGTGGTGCCACTGTCTTTGCATATCATGTGACTGATCCAGAGCGCTATGGAGTGGTTGAGTTTGATCAGCATTACAAAGCACTCTCGATTGAAGAAAAGCCAACTAAACCTAGAAGCAATTACGCTGTCACCGGTTTATATTTTTACGACAATCAAGTGTGCGATGTCGCTGCCTCCATTAAGCCAAGTGCTCGTGGTGAGTTAGAGATTACGGATGTGAATCGCTTCTACTTAGATAAAAATGAACTTAATGTCGAAATCATGGGGCGTGGTTTTGCCTGGCTTGATACTGGCACCCATGACTCTTTATTAGATGCTGCCGGATTTATTGCTACCTTACAAAAGCGTCAGGGTCTCATGGTTGCATGTCCTGAAGAGATAGCCTATCGCCAAGGCTGGATCAGTGCTGAAGCAGTGAAAAAAGTAGCATCACAGCTCAGCAAAAATAGTTACGGACAGTACCTGAATAAAATTTTGCATGAGCTCAATACCTCATCTCAGCCTATCTCTTTGTCCCCAAAGAAATAAAGGAAACAACGCTTGTCTAACTCGAAGCTCCAAGTTACCCCAACTGCAATACATGATGTGTTGATCATCGAGCCTAAGGTATTTGGTGACGAGCGCGGTTGGTTCACTGAGTCTTTTAATGCGCAAGATTTTGCACAGGCTACTGGACTCTCGGTAGAGTTTGTGCAAGATAACCATTCTTTTTCTAAGCAATGGACTTTGCGTGGCTTGCATTATCAGTTAGAGCATGCCCAAGGCAAGCTGGTGCGCGTGGTCGCTGGCAGTGTCTTTGATGTCGCAGTAGATATTCGGAAATCGTCTCCTACGTATGGCAAATGGGTGGGGGCCGAGCTCAGTGCGCAGAATCACAAGCAAATGTGGATTCCTGCAGGTTTAGCCCATGGCTTTTTAGTCTTATCAGAGGCCGCAGAATTTTTATATAAAACGACCGATTACTATCACCCTCAAAGTGAAGCCTGTTTAGTTTGGAATGATCCTAGCGTTGGCGTGCAGTGGCCTTTGCCGGCAGGAATTGCTCCTAATATGAATGCCAAGGACCAGAATGGCTTAGCTTGGGACCTAGCCCCCAAGTTTTAAATCTTCCCTGCAGTAAAAAATAAGATAATGCTCTTATGAGCACTGCTTCACCCAAAATACTCTTAGTCAAACTCTCCTCCCTAGGAGATGTGCTGCACAATTTACCGCTGGTCTGGGACTTGCGCGCTCGCCTACCTAATGCGCAAATTGATTGGGTGGTAGAAGAGGCTTACGTTCATTTACTTGAGCCCTTGCGCACTAGAGAGGGTTTTAAGGGAATCGACCGAATTATTCCTTTTGGTTTACGTCGCTGGAAAAAACATCTTTTCAAGCTTTCTACTTGGCAACAATTTTTTGCTTTTAAGAGGCAGTTGCAAGCAGTGACTTATGACACTGTGATTGAGACTCAAGGCTTATTGAAATCCGCCCTAGTTTGCGCACTAGCCAATAAGTCACCCAATGCTGTAGTGGCGGGTTTGGCTAATGCTACTGAATTTTCGGGATATGAGCCAGTTGCGAGATTTTTCTACGGACACTTGGTCCAAGTTCCTGTGCAGACCCATGCCGTCGATCGCTCCCGTTTAGTGATGTGTTCTGCATTAGGCTGGCCTACGATTCAGCGTAGTGATAGCCCTCAGTTTTATGGTTCACAAATACCAGTCAATATGGCTATGCCGGTATTGCTAGAATTAAAAACGCCCTACGTATTATTTTTTCATTCGACTGCGAGAGAAGCAAAGCGTTGGTCTAATGAGGCTTGGATTTCTTTAGGTAAAGAGTTGGCGAGCCGTGGGTATCAAGTGGTTTTGCCATGGGGCAATGCCGCTGAAAAGGCTGTCAGTGTTGCATTGGCTAAACAGATTCCCAATGCTTTGGTGCCCCCGGGCTTTTCAATTGAAGATGCCTTCAAGGTAATTGCTGGTGCTGCCCTGACTGTTGGGGTGGATACGGGCTTAACCCATTTGGCAGCGGTATTAGGTCTACCTACGGTAGAAATTTATTGTGATTCGCCACGCTGGAAGACAGAAGGTTATTGGGCTCATCACATCCGCAATGTGGGTGATATGCAATCACCACCAGATGCTGCTGAAGTGGTTAAAGCATCTTTAGAGTTGCTGACTCGACCTACTTAATTGCTGAATTTTTAGATACCTAATGCCTTGCTGTTAACGCAGTAGGGTATTGATAGCAATGAGGTCTTCATCGGAAAGCGCAGCAGCGTTCGCTTTTAATTTAATCGCATTGAGGATGGTGTTATAGCGTGCTTGTTGCAGTTGTGAGCGGGTGTTGATTAAAGTATCCAATGCAATCAATACATCGATATTGATTAAGGTCCCCACTTGGAAGCCCAGTTTGCTGGACTCTAGAGCGGAAGTTGAGGAACGCTCTGCTGCTTCAAATGCTTTGACGCTAGCAAGACCGCCATAAAAGCCGGTGAAAGCTGCGCGCGTGTTTTGTGCGGCTGTTCTTCTTGCGTTATCAAAGTTCGCTTTAGCAGTATCAACTAAAGCAGCATTCTGACGAATCACGGAACTAGCATATCCACCGGATACCAATGGGATATTCATTTGCAAGGCAATCGTATTGTTATATACGTTGGTATTGTTAGGCTGATAGCTATTTGGTGTGCCGTTAGAAGTATTAAAGCCACTCGTGCCAACCAAGTTGATAGACGGATAGTTCAATGCTTGTGAGCCACGATAAGTGCTCTCAGCTAGATTGACTGAGAGCTGGCTGGCTAAGACATTAAAGTTGGCTGATTCTGCTTGCTTGATCCAGTCGTCCAAGGTTTGGCCTGGAGGCAGTTGCGGGTTCACGCTTTCAGCAATCGGAATATCTTTAGCATCTTTATTTTTGGCGCGTGGATCTTTGATAACACCATCAATTTTGGCTTCCTTAGTCAAAGGCTTTAGAGCTCCAACAGGTCGGCCAACCAACTGTTCTAGTACGCCACGTTTCACTATCAAATCCGCTTGTGCAGCAATTTCTTGTGAGTTGGCTAAATCAAGGGCAGCTTGTGCAGTATTAACATCCACAATAGTTGCAAGGCCAGCATCGAATTTTGCTTGTGCAATTTCTAATTGCTGCTTAATCAAACCCTTTTTGTTGCGATAGAGTGCAACGTTATCTTGGCTTGTTAATGCATCGAAATAAGCTTGTGATACGCGAAGAATTAAATCTTGCTGCGCTAAATAAAAACGCATGTCAGCCAGCTTAGTATTTAAATCACCCTGCTTAAATGCTTCAAGCGCGGTGAGGTTAAAGATGGGCTGCGTGAGTGTGACGGTGTAGTTCTTTTGATCAAAGACCCGCGAGTTACCAACTCCTGGAGCAACAACCGTTGTGCCAACACCATGTTGGTAGTAACGAGTACCACCTGGTGTTGCATTCGCTTGTGGAAGCAGCAGAGATAAACCTTGCCAATAGAGTTCTTTGCTTGCCTGGTAATTAAAACGAGCAGCATTTAAAACGGGATCACTAAAGGCAGCCTCTTGATACAGAGAAATTAAATCGCTCATGCGATTTTGATCGACTGTCGCAGCATTATTCCCAGTCACATTGGAGGGGGTTGCTTGGTTGGGGATTGCTAATTTGGGTGTCGCCAGAAACTGAGGCGGCTTATCAAGCCCAGTTAATGACTGAACGCTTACTGTCGACGGCAGTGATGGAGGTGCGCCATTGGCACTTTGACCCCAAGCGTAGCTAGATCCCAATCCAAGGCCGAGCGCTTGACTCAGGATTAAGCTGAACGCTGTTATCTGAGAAGGGTGGGGGCGGCTTGGGATCATGTAATTCAAATGCTTTTTTAATGTGCCATGCAGTTTAAGGCTAATTTATCGAAATTGCTCATTTCCGAGCTATTTTGCCAAATAGTCTAAGTATTGACCGGATACCTATAAAATTTAGGCTATGGATCTAATTTTGTTGGCTAAAGCGGTAATTCTGGGGGTGGTCGAGGGCTTAACGGAGTTTTTGCCGATCTCAAGCACCGGACACCTCATTTTGGTCGGGGATTTGCTGGATTTCAATGATGACCAGGGCAAGGCATTTGAGGTCATTATTCAGTTTGGCGCCATCCTGGCAGTTTGCTGGGAATTTCGCCATAAGCTCTTGAGCGTAGCCTCCTCCTTTCAAAAGAGCTCGCTTGCTCGGCGTTTTGTACTGAATCTTCTGATTGCCTCGATTCCAGCGATGGGTCTAGGTTTCTTATTTGGCAAACATATCAAGGCCGTCTTATTTGCCCCTATACCGGTTGCTATGGCCTTTATAGTTGGTGCCCTGGTGATTTTCTGGGCAGAGCGTCGACAGCTTCATCTGAGTCCTTCTGAAAGAGCCATTCATTCGGTAGATGATTTAACGCCTTTAGATGCGCTGAAGGTTGGTCTAGCGCAGTGTGCTGCACTAATTCCGGGTACGTCTCGATCAGGCGCCACCATTATTGGTGGAATGCTATTTGGTATTCCAAGAGTCGTTGCAACGGAGTTTTCTTTTTTCTTAGCAATCCCCGTGATTGGTGGGGCAACTGCATATGAGTTACTCAAGCTTTGGAAATCCCCTGTGAGCTTTACCGGGGCTTATAGCTTGGCGATTGTGATTGGCTTTATATCTGCATTTATCTCTGCTTTCATATGCGTACGTTGGCTGATCCGATACGTGGGCCATCATAATTTTGTGCCATTTGCTTGGTACCGCATTGCCTTTGGTTTGGTGGTGTTGATTACAGCCTATACCGGCTTAATTGCTTGGTCTCATTAATTTATAGCTAGTCTTTTAGGAATCAATATGGATGTATCCATTGACGCGATTACAAATAATATTCAGCTAGCCTTAGCACCCGTTTTTTTATTAACTGCGGTTGCTACTTTACTCAATGCGATTTCTGCACGATTGGCAAGATCGGTAGATCGCATGCGATCGATTCAAAAACTGATTCATGGGGATCCGAATTTATCGGATGCAACTCGGACACAAATGCGGATTGAGGCGAATGAGGCCAAAATTCGTGGTCGTTTGTGCACTGCCGCGATCTTTTTTGATGTCTTGAGCGGCCTCTTTATTTCCTTGACCGTTCTTGAGCTCTTTTTCTTTCAGGCTGGAGCAGTGAGATCACTTCAGACTGCTTACGTGATTTGGACCTTTGTACTGGGATTGGTGTCCTTTATGACCTCTTTAGGCTTTGTATTGGCTGAGGTAGTGTTTGCTTATCGCTCTGCTGGCTGGGATTCTCCGCACAGCTAGGCCATTCAAACCGTTAAAATTAGTAGAACTTTAATTAAAGACAAACAATATGAACAAAATTCTCATTACTGGTGGCGCAGGCTTCCTGGGGTCACACCTAACGGAAAGACTGCTTAAAGATAAGAATGAGGTTTTGGTTGTTGATAACTTCTTTACTGGCTCTAAGCAAAATTTAGCGCACTTATTGTCTAATACCAATTTAGAAGTGATGCGTCACGATGTGACTTTTCCACTCTATGTAGAAACAAATCAGATTTACAACTTGGCTTGTCCCGCATCTCCTGTGCATTATCAATATGATCCCGTACAGACAACCAAGACCAGTGTCCACGGTGCTATTAACATGCTGGGCTTAGCCAAGCGGACGCGCGCACGTATTTTGCAAGCTTCCACCAGTGAAGTCTATGGCGATCCCGAAGTCCATCCTCAGCCTGAAGAGTATTGGGGAAGGGTGAATCCGATCGGTATTCGTTCTTGCTACGACGAAGGCAAGCGCTGTGCAGAAACTTTATTTTTTGATTATCACCGTCAGCATGGTCTCGATATTAAAGTCATGCGCATCTTTAACACCTATGGTCCTCGTATGAATCCGCATGATGGTCGTGTGGTGAGCAACTTTATTGTTCAGGCTTTGCAGGGTGAAGACATCACGATTTATGGTGATGGCCAACAGACACGCAGCTTTTGCTATGTGGATGACTTGATTGAAGCCTTTGTACGTATGATGAATTCTGAAGCGGGCTTTACTGGACCAGTGAATACCGGAAATCCAGGCGAATTTACGATGTTGCAGTTGGCTGAAACCATTTTGCATCTTTCTGGTAGTAAATCAAAATTGGTATTTGAGCCGCTCCCTTCCGATGATCCAAAACAGCGTCAGCCTAATATTGAATTGGCTAAGGCCAAGCTAGGTTGGGAGCCAAAAGTAAATCTAGAGGATGGTCTCAAAGAGACAATCGCCTACTTTAGGAAGGTCTTGGCTTAATTTGCCTTCGCATCCAGTTGAGCGCATTCGCTCGTTTGTCTTAAGGGCGGGTAGAACAACCGCAGGTCAGCAGCGTGCTCTTGATGAGTTGGGCCCTCAATTTTTAGTTCCTTTTGTAGATAAACGAATTGATCTAAAGGACCTTTTCCAAGGTTCAAGCAAGCCAAAGATTCTCGAGATAGGTTTTGGCATGGGCGAGACCACTGCCCAAATTGCCGCTCTTAGACCTGATGATGATTTTTTAGCGATCGAAGTTCACACGCCTGGCGTGGGAGCACTTCTCAAGTTAATAGGCGAAACTCAGTTGACTAACCTTCGACTCATTAAGCACGATGCGGTTGAGGTGTTAGAGAAAATGCTTGCAGAGAATGTCTTGGATGGCATCCATATTTATTTTGCCGATCCTTGGCATAAGAAGCGTCACCATAAGCGCCGTTTAATTCAGGCAGATTTCGTGAAGTTGTTGCTATCTCGTCTAAAACCAGACGGCTATATTCATTTAGCTACTGACTGGCACAACTATGCGGAACAAATGCTGCTTGTTCTCAATGCAGAACCTAGCTTGCAAAACACCTCTACGCAGCAAATCAAGATTGAGACTTTCGGCGAAGCGGATGCTACAAAAGAGGGCGAGTCATCAAATGAATTCAAACCCACTCTTGAGCAGCTCAAGGGAATGCATGCGGGTTATGTAGAAAGACCGGCGTATAGACCGGTCACCAAGTTTGAGAACCGTGGCATCAATCTAGGCCACGGGGTTTGGGATTTAGTCTACAGAAAAGTTTAAAGGCTATCAGTAATAAATCGTTTTAGAGCGTAATACAAACGTACTTCAACTCTAAGTACTCATCCATACCAAAGACGCTACCTTCTCTTCCTAGGCCCGATTGCTTTACTCCTCCAAATGGAACAACTTCATTAGCAAGGATCCCGCTATTGACACCAACCATGCCGTACTCAAGGGCTTCTGCGACTTTCCAAATACGACCGATATCTCGGCTGTAGAAGTAGGATGCAAGGCCATACTGGCTGTTATTGGCTAGCGCAACCACTTCATCATCACTTTCAAAAGGAATGATTGGTGCCACTGGGCCAAATGTTTCTTCATAAGTAATCAACATATTGCTGGTGACATTTGCCAAAATAGTTGGCTCATAGAAAGTGCCGCCTAATGGTGAAGGCTTGCCGCCTGTCACTAGCTTGGCGCCTTTACTTAGAGCATCAGCAATATGTCTTTCTACTTTCTCTAGGGCAGCATGATCAATCAATGGGCCTTGAGAGACGCCAGCATCCATACCGTTACCAACTTTGATCGCTTGTACAGCCTGAGAGAATTTTTCCACAAAGGCATCGTGCACTTTTTTGTGAACGTAGATGCGATTGGCACAAACACAAGTTTGTCCAGAGTTACGGTATTTAGAAGCAATCGCTCCCGCTACTGCCGAATCAATATCGGCATCTTCAAACACAATGAAAGGAGCGTGGCCACCTAGCTCAAGTCCTAGCTTCTTCACGGTGGGTGCACACTGCGACATCAAGATGCGACCTACTTCAGTGGATCCTGTGAAGGAGAGGTGGCGAACTATAGGTGAAGCACAAAGTGTTTTTCCAATTGCGATGGATTGATCTGCATCAGCAGTCACGATATTCATCACGCCTTCTGGAATGCCAGCGCGGATTGCCAGTTCAGCCAGCGCCAAAGCGGACAAAGGTGTTTGTTCTGCGGGCTTAATGATGATGGTGCAACCTGCTGCCATTGCAGGTGCAATCTTGCGGGTAATCATCGCATTGGGGAAGTTCCAGGGTGTAATCGCCACGCAAACGCCCACTGGTTGCTTGAGCACCATGAAGCGTTTATCACCCCAGATGGTTGTTGGAATAGTTCCAGAAACCCGTTTCGCTTCTTCTGCATACCATTCAATAAAAGATGCACCATAAACTACTTCACCTGCGGATTCGGTAAGGGGTTTGCCTTGCTCCAGGGTCATCAAAATGGCTAAGTCATCTTTGTTTTGTAGGATCAGATCAAACCATTTACGCATTAAGCCTGCGCGCTCTTTGCCGGTAATACCTTTCCATTTAGGAAAAGCTTCATTGGCAGCAGCAATTGCTTTTTCTGCATCTGCTGCATCTAAGTTAGTAACCTGCGCGATGATTTCATCTGTGGCTGGGTTATTGATTGGGAAGGTTTTGCCCGAGCTAGACTTCACCCATTTACCATTAATAAAAGCCTCTTCTTTAAATAGGCTAGGATCTTTCAAGAGCTTGCGAATATCAGTTGTCATGGTGAGCTTTAAGTTGTTATAGGTTAGAGGTAGCAATAATCATTTTATATCTCAGCGGTCTTCTTTGGAAGATTTAATGAATCTCTGGTTCACCGCCTCTACTACCGTCTTTTTGAGTGTCCGAATGAGTGGGGCTGACTTGTGTTTCTAAAAAGTCAAAGTCACAACCTTTATCAGCTTGTTGTATATGCTGTAAATAAAGCTTACCAAAGCCGCGCTCAAATTTTGGTATTGGGGCAACCCAGGCCGCCTTACGTTTAGCCATTTCCTCATCAGAAATTAAGACATTTAATTTACGAGCAGGTACATCAAGCTCAATCAGATCGCCATCCTTCACAAAAGCCAATGGACCGCCGATATAGGATTCTGGTGTGACGTGTAAAACACATGCGCCATAACTGGTACCGCTCATACGGGCATCAGAAATTCGCACCATATCGCGTACACCTTGCTCTAACAGCTTTTTAGGAATTGGTAATTGCCCCCACTCGGGCATGCCAGGGGCGCCCTGGGGACCGGCGTTTTGAAGAACGATGACAGAATTCGCATCAATATCCAATGTAGGTGAGTCGATACGAGCGGATAGGTCATCATAGTTTTTAAAGACGACTGCCTTGCCTGTGTGCTTGAGAAGATGACTTTCAGCAGCTGGTGGCTTAATGACTGCGCCATCTGGAGCAAGATTGCCTTTGAGGATGGCCAACCCATCACTCTTCACCATGGCATTGTCTATTGAGCGAATCACATCGTCATTAAATACTGTGGCATTAGCAATCAGTTCACCAATGGTTTTTCCATCAACAGTTTTTTCTTTGAGGCTGAGTAGGCTTCCCAGTTGCTTCAATAGAGCGCGCAAACCGCCTGCATAGAAAAAATCTTCCATTAGGTACTTGCCAGATGGTCTGACGTTGGCGAGGACAGGTATTTTGCGGGCCAATTCATCAAAGCGCTCTAATGTGAGATTAAAGCCAGCGCGTTTAGATAGAGCGATCAAATGCACGGCAGCATTAGTAGATCCAGATAAAGCCAGAGTAGTCATCACGGCATTATCAAAGGAGGCGGGAGTCAAAATATCGGAGGGTTTGAGATCCTCCCATGCCATTTCAACAATGCGGCGCCCGGTCTGAGTAGCCATTTGTGCATGTCTAGAGTCTGGCGCAGGTATGGAAGCATATCCAGATAAAGATAAGCCCAGAGCCTCTACCGTGCTCGTCATCGTTGAGGCTGTGCCCATAGTCATGCAGTGACCTGGGGAGCGCGCAATACCATTTTCAATCTCTGCCCAATCAGATTCAGTGATATTGCCTGCACGTAACTCAGCCCAATATTTCCAGACGTCGCTTCCGCTACCTAAAAACTGCCCCCGATAATCACCACGTAACATTGGGCCTGCAGGTAAGAAGATGGTGGGTAAATTCATGCTGATGGCGCCCATCAATAGAGCCGGTGTAGTCTTGTCACAGCCACCCATTAATACGCACGCATCAGCAGGGTAGGAGCGCAATAATTCTTCGGTCTCCATTGCTAGTAGATTGCGATACAACATCGTGGTCGGTTTTTGAAAAGGCTCGGATAAGCTGATTGCTGGCATTTCCACTGGAAATCCACCCGCCTGCCAAATGCCTCTTTTTACTTCTTCAGCGCGCTGACGAAAATGACTATGACAGGGATTAATGTCGCTCCAAGTATTGATGATGGCAATAACCGGTTTGCCTGCATAGTCATTACGGTTATAGCCCATCTGAGCTGTACGGGAACGATGTCCAAAGCTGCGCATATCTTTTGCGCCATACCAACGATGACTTCGAAGTTCTTCAGGTTTTTTGCGCTTGGTAGTTGTCATTGAATGTTGATGGTTAATTGGTTAGTTGTTTAAGGTATTGTGCTACATGAAAGAGGAGATTCAAAATTTAATCCATTGAGGCGCCAGATGCCTTGATAACTGATGCCCAGCGATCATTTTCTGATTTAATAAAGTTTGTAAATTCTGCAGAAGATCGTTCTGTAATTGGAGTCCCAGATTTTTCTAAGCGCTCGCGAACATCTGGATTGCTTAGAACTTTCTTGAGGGCACTCTGTAATTTTTGAACCACATCCTTAGGCATGCCAGCTGGGCCAACTAAACCTTGCCATCCCGAGGTTTCCAATTCGGCGAAACCAGATTCCCGCATAGTCGGCACATTTGGCAAATCTTTATCCCTATTAGGGCTAGTAATGGCAATCGCTTTTAAAGCACCTGATTGAACCTGGGGAACTAAGATATTGGTGATATCAATCAGAATATGCGTTTGCCCAGAAACTAAATCAACAATCGCTGGTGCGGAGCCTTTATAAGGAATGTGGGTGAGCTTAGTACCGCTAATAGTATTTAGTAGCTCACCATTTAAATGAGTAATGGATCCATTACCACCAGAAGCAAAATTGGCTTTATCGGGATTCTTCTTAGCCCATTGAATAAAAGACTTCAGCGAATCTACTGGGAGATCTCGTGGAACCACTGCCAGAAAATAAGTAGAAACAATTTGACCAATAGGTGTGAAATCTCTCAAAGGGTCATATGGTTTTTTTGCCATCATGTTAGGAGCTAAAACCATAGGGCCAATATTAGCTACGGCTAAGGTATAGCCGTCGGGTGCAGCGCGAGTTAACTCATTTAGTGCGATCACACCCGCAGCGCCGGGTTTGTTTTCGATAACGACTTGTTGACCAAGTGCTTCTGCAAGGTGAGGGGCTAAAAGCCGTGCAGTAAAGTCAACGCCTCCACCAGGAGGAAAGCCTACAAAAAGTTTAATAGGTTTATTTGGGTAGCCAGATTGCGCATAACTAGGTATTGCATGAGTGAATAAAGCAGTAGCTAATATGAACAAGCATTTCCATTGTTTGAACATTGCCCCTCCTGTTTTTAGGAATCACTTAGTGCGCATTTGCAGCGCCGATGTCTTCTTAGGCAACTAAGGCCTAGTTTGATTCAAAAGTTTTCTTTAAATTAATAATAGATTCTCTTAAGAAGGCCACATCACTGCCCGCAACAACCATCTGAAAACCGAGTTGCTTCAGATCGGGTACTGCTCTCCCCGCAAATGGAATGATGCCCAATGGGATCTTGGCAGTTTTACATTTTGCTAAAACGCCATCAATTATTTGATTTAAAGCAGCGAAGTTTTCTGGTCCTTCTAGACCCAAATTGGCCGATAAGTCTGTTGGCCCCACAAACACTAAATCCACCTCTGGCAAGCCACCAATTTCAAGCGCTAAATTCATTGCATTAGCTGATTCCAATTGGATAATCATTAAAGTATTTGCGTTCGAATTAGGTCGATAGTCAGGGTTAGTGCCATAGCCGGAAGCTCTGAGGGCGGGAAGCGCTAAGCCGCGATCTCCTTGAGGAGGAAATTTGGCAGCGCGCGAAACTTCTAAAGCGGTTTCAACGCTCTCTACTCTGGGTACCATGACACCATGTGCACCACGATCTAATACTCGCGCAATCAAGCTAGGATCAGCAGACGGTACGCGAACAATTGCGCTTGTTTCGCGACTAAAGCCACGTAGTATTCCTGGTAAATCAGCCAAGGCAATTGCGCCATGCTCCATATCAATCACCACAAAATCTAATCCAATAGCTGACGCAAGTTCTGCATAGGCTGGATTCACTGTCATCATCCAGGCACCACCAATCATTTTTCCTTGCTGTAATTTCGATTTAAGTGATGTGGCAATTGAATGCATGACGTCCCCGATAAGTTATTAATAGAAAAGATGAATTACTGATGCTGCTATTTGATTTAGAGCGCTAAGCTTACTACCAAGATTACTCCATCTGTACATTGGCACTACGAGCGATTGTGCCCCACTTAGTGGTCTCTTTTGCGATGAATTGAGAAAATTCCTCTGGGCTCTTTGGCGATGGATCATCACCATTTGCAGTCATTTTGCTAATAAATGTTGGGTCGGCTAATGCTTGGCGCGTTGCTTCATTAAGCGATGCCACAATATTATTTGGAATATTTTTTGGGCCAAACAAACCAACCCAAACTGTAGAGTCAAAATTTGGAAATCCGTTTTCCGCAATAGTGGGAATATCAGCTAAGCCACTTGGTCTTTTGCTTCCAGAAGTTGCTAATGCCTTTAGTTTTCCACTGCTTAATAATGGCATTGCATTTGAGATATTAGTAATCGTATATAAAGCATCTTTTGAAGCAACAGCCAAAACAGAGTCTGGGCCACCTTTATAGCTAATGTGGGTTGCATTGGCTCCTGAGGCTTGACTAAACATTTCTCCCGTCAGATGGACTAAGGTGCCGTTTCCTGTAGAGCTGTAATTATATTTTTTTGGATTGGCTTTGAGCTCAGTCGCTAAATCCTTTGCTGTTTTTCCTGGAAAGTCGCTGCTGACCACCAATATAAAAGAAGCCGAAGTCAATTGACTAATTGGTTTTAAATCTACTGCAGGGTCATAGGGAAGATTTTTATAAATTGCAGGCTGTAAGGAGAGTTGGCCAGTTGATGCCACCAGTAAGGTATAGCCGTCAGGTTTTGATTTAACAACAGAATTTACGCCTAACGTGCCCCCCGCTCCAGGCAAATTTTCAACTATAAAACTTTGGTTATATTTGACTGATAAACGCTTTGCAAGCTCTCTAGCTGTAAGGTCTAGCGCCCCACCAGGAGTAAACGGCACCACTATTTTGACGGTTTTATTGGGCCAATCTGAAGTTTGGGCGAAGACATTGGAGAGTGAAAATAAAACAATGAATGGAAGAAAAAATATTTTTTTCATTTGCACTCGTCCTTAAGTGAAATTAATGGATGTCTAATGTTTTTTTGATTGACTCGCTAAGTATTTCCCAATTAAACCCTGGTTTTTTAGCTGCGCCGATGATCACCTCTTCTTTTCTGGCGATCAACTCAATTTTTTCTTTAATTTTCATTGCCGCATCATGGGGAATCATGACAGCTCCATGACGATCTGCATGAATTAAATCGCCTGATTGAATGCTGAGGCCAGCAACAGTGACGTTACAAGCAATATCGACTATGTGCACATGAGCATGACTTGGCATTACGCTGCCCGCAAGCATTTGAAAACCAGCGGCATTCATTTGGATATCTCTAATGGAGCCATTGGTGATAACGCCTTTTGCCCCTAAACCACGGTGCACATGGGAGTTCACTTCACCCCAGAAGGCTCCAAAACCAGCCCTTTCCCCATCAATATCCTGTAATACAACAATGCTCGGTTTAGGATTTTGATCGACATACTTATACCAATTGATGCGATTTTCTAATTGTTCAGCAGCACTTTTTTTAGATGGTGCAATCGCGCTAACAGTACCAGTTTTTGCGTAGCCTACGATTGAAGGTAGTTCTGGATAGATGCATTGCAATGGTTCAGTAGTAAATCCATTTGTTCTATAAGAGGGATCAATTAATTCCAATGCATTACAGATTGTAGGCGTGTCGAATTGAGCTAGATAATCTAATAATGCATCGTCATGATTCATGGTGTCCCGGTCTCTCAGAAAGAATTTTTATAGCAAAAATGCGAAGTGCTATTAGCTAAAAATTAACTATAGCAAAAATGAGACTTTATGATTAATAATATTTCTTTAATATTATTATAAGAATTGCTTATGCATAAAATATAGTCTTGCGGCGCAACAAAACTTTATTGTTTAAGGAAATGAAGCCAATGACTTAGGATGACGTTTCCTTTTCTTCATCTCAGATTCCAGTGAACTCGATATTTCTTGCGCTTTTTCCTGAAACGCCATCATTGCGCTATTAACAAATTTAGTTTTTCTCCAGCAAACAGCAGCAGTTCTGATTAACAACTCACCTTTAATCTCTTTAGACCTTAGCTGCTTATCTTTTAATAAGGCGATTGAACTCCCAAGGGCTAATAGCTGCCCAGATTTTGCTATTTCCAAGAGATCTCCCATGCTAGAAACTTCCATGCGAATCTCTAAAGAGATATTCTCTTTGCGTGCTTGAGCATCTATTTTTTGGCGCATTAAAAATTGTCGGTTGAGGGCTGCAAGTTCGAATTTTGCAAGATTTTTGAGGCTGATGGTGTTCGGTAATCTATCAATCACCCTTGAATTTCCAATGACTGAAAATTGTTCTGTAATGAGGCTTTTCCATTCGAGATCAGGAAATTGATAGTCTTGGGGGATGATGGCGACATCAATGGTTCCCTCCATGAGTTCAGTTAAGACTTTCTGGGCTGGTAACTCTTGGAGTTCTATTTTGAGGCTCGGATACTCTTTGAGTAGTTCCATGCAGGTCGGAAGCGCAATGGTCTTCGAGTAGGTGTTTGTGGCGCCAACACGCAAGGTTCCAATGATGTTTCGGCTATCGTCAAGACTCTGCATTAGCGCCTCTTCAATTTGCCCCAGCAAGGGTTCAATTTTTAAGAGTAGCCCGTTGCCAAATTTAGTCAAAATGAGACTGCGGCCCCTTTTCTCGAATAGGGGTAGATCAAGATGCCCGGCGAGTTCTTTCATTTGTTGCGAGAGGGCCGATTGGGTAATGCTGAGGGCCTCGGAGGCCCTCACAAAGTTGCCGGTACGAGCAACTGTTAGAAAACTGCGTAGCAATCGCAAGTCAATCTGTTTGATATTCATAACATAAGCTTATATATAAATTAAATTAATATAAATATACATTATATGTTTGATGATTTAGAGTAAGTTATGAACTTGAAATAAAGGTTAGGTGACATGAATCTTTTGAATGCTAAGCACTGCAAATACTTTCTATTGTTGATGGGCGCCTTCCTCATATCTTCTAATGCCGCTTCTCAAAATTATCCCAATAAGCCCATCCGATTAATTGTTCCATTTCCTCCTGGTGGTCCAACAGACATTGTTGCTAGGCCTTTATCTGTTCTTTTGGAGGAGCGTCTTAAAGAACAGATCGTGATTGAAAATAAAGGCGGAGCAGGAGGATCGATTGGCGCTGATCTCGTTGCCAAAGCGGCTCCAGATGGTTATACCTTGTTGATGGGAACGGTGGGTACTAATGCCATTAATGGAAGTTTATATAAGCAACTGCCATACGATATGACTAGAGATTTCACACCCATTGCCCTCGTCGCATCGGCTCCAGTCGTAATTGCAGTGAATTCAAATGACCGTATTAAGACACTTTCTGAATTAATTGCAGATGCCCGTGCTAAGCCGGATACGATTGCTTATGGCACTGCAGGTAACGGTACCCCAGGACATTTAACTGCAGCTTTATTTGAGTCAGTAGCCCAAGTTAAATTCAAGCACATTCCTTACAAAGGAAGTGCTCCTGCTGTGACTGATTTAATCGGTGGGCAAATACCCCTCGTTTTTGATCCAATTCAGTCAGTCTTGCCTCATATTACTTCTGGCAAATTACGCCCCTTGGCCGTAACCAGTAAGACACGGTCTCCTTTACTGCCTAACGTACCTACAGTTGCTGAATCAGGTTATCCACAATTTGAATCTACTGCTTGGTGGGCTGTATTTGCTCCAGCCAAATTACCTGAGTCGATTACTAAAAAGTTGAGATCCAATACGGAGGGTGTGGCCCAGTCTGCAGCTTTTAAAGAGCGACTTGGGAACTTAGGTGTTCAACCAAATACGGATTTTAAAGAAAGCCTAGCTAATTTCCAGACTAGCGAGATAGCTAAATGGGCAAGAGTGGTTCGAGATTCCGGCGCAACAATAGATTAACGAATTACAAGAGAACAATATGAAGCTAAACGAAGAAGAAAAAGCAATGCTCGCTGGAGAGTTTGGTCCAGTCAGAAAAAATGCAATTGAGCATCAAATTAAAGTCGGCGAATTTTTTGGTGCCCATGATTTAGTGCCAGTGTCTCAGGCCCATATCATGGCGGATACTGAGAGTTTAGGTGAGTCGGGGGTTGAGTGGCTCGAAGGCTTGGCTAAAAATGCATTGCAAGATCGCCTTGTACGCATACCGACCATTACCGATCCAAGGGGTACCGACTTTACAAAAGCCAATCAGCTTGGTCAGACTGAAAAAATGCTAGAGCTTGAAAGACGTGCCATAGATGCGTTTGTAAAGATGGGGGTATCAATGACCGATACTTGTATCAATTACCAAACCATTATGGCGCCTATCTTTGGCGAGCATTTAGCGTTTGGCGATACTGGTGTTGTCATTTACTCAAATAGTATTTGTGGCGCAAGATCTAATTTTGAGGGCGGGCCCTCGGCTTTAGCAGCTGGCCTTACTGGTCGGACGCCGAGATATGGGTATCACTTGGATGAACATCGCAAGCCCACACATCGCTTCAGAACCACTTGGACTCCCCAGACTCTGAATGAATGGGGTGCTTTAGGTGGTTTGATCGGAAAAAAATCTGGTAACTATTGGGCAGTTCCGGTTCTAGAAGGAATTGAGGGCCATCCAGGCTCTGATGCTATGAAACACTTTGGCGCTGCAATGGCAAGCTTTGGTTCTTCTGCGTTATTTCATATATTAGGAATTACGCCTGAGGCACTGCACGCCCGAGATTTGGAATACTTACATCTTCCTGAAATCCAAATAACTAAAGAAGAAGTAATGGGTTTACAAAACTCCTATCGCATTGCTGAAGAAGTCGATGTCATTGTTTTTTCTGCTCCTCAACTCAGTTTGATGGAAATGAAAAGTATTGCAGAGTTATGTGATGGCAAAAAATTTATTAAGCCCTTATTGGCTATGACAAGCCCGCAAGTTAAGCCTGACTCAGATCGAATGGGATATACCGCAAAGATTGAGGATGCAGGCGGGACAGTATTTTCTGGGATGTGTTTTTATCAATCTTACGCTAGAGAAATTGCCGAGGCCAATGGTTGGAAAGTATTAGCAACTAATAGCGCAAAGATCGTGAATATTTTGGGTGGCTATGGCTACACGCCTATGTTGGCCTCTATGGAAGATTGCGTTAATGCAGCAGTAACGGGGAGATTAAATTGAGCGGAAAAATATTTAAAGCAAAACATGCGCAAGGTGAAAACATCGAGGGCGTATGTTTAAGTGCTGCTGATGGATTTTCAGCTCGCTACGATTTGGATCGTCTTAAGGGTGTTTTTTCTAGACCAGCCCATAAACTGTTTGGCCAATCCTATCAAGACAAGATTCTAGTTTTAGATGCGGCAAAGGGTGGGGTAGCAAGTGCCTGGATGTTATATGAAATGAAATCGCGAAATCTTTGCCCTGCAGCGATTATTTTCAACGCTGTTAATCCCATCCTGGCACAAGGTGCTGCACATGCAGGTATTCCAATGTTAAGTGGTTTTGACTGCGATATTACCCAGGCAATTACCAGTGGCGCTAAATTACGAATTGATACTAAAAATCAAACGGTAGAAGTGCTCTAAAGGGCTTAACCAGCTTGAATTTCTATACTGCGTAGTTTTTGAGCTAAGAGATCTAATACGCCGTTAACGTATTTATGACCATCTGTGCCGCCAAAGGTTTTAGCTAACTCTACCGCTTCGTTGATTGCCACTTTATAAGGTACGGACAAGTCGGCAGCCAATTCATAGGTGCCAATGAGTAGGGCAGCGTGTTCCACTGGTGAAAGTTCATTGATCGGACGATCGAGAGCCGGAGTGATGATGGCCTCAAATTCATCTGTGCGATCTAATACGCCTTCAAAAATTCCTTGGAAGAGCTCAAGCTGGCATCGACGGAACGCAGGATCTTCTGCTAATTGCTTGGCAATAGCCGCCTTATTAGGAAGGCTACCCGCACGACGCATTACTAGGCTTTGATACACCCCTTGAAGTGCGTACTCACGAGCACGACGACGTGGGGTGAGGGAGCGCTTCGGTGCGCTGGGCTTGCCGTCTTTTAGTACTAGGTTATTTGGAGGGGTGGCGCCGGATTTAGACATGTTCGTGATTACTCTTCGCTAGAGTTAATCTCAATATCGAGATCAGGAGTCAATGCTAAAGCCAAGTTAGCCATTTCTACTACTGCTTTAGCGCAATCAGCACCTTTAACATCAACGCGGACTTGTGCTTGCTCATCAGTATCGCAAGTCAGTATGCCATTCGCAATGGGCAGGCCAGATTCTAGGCAGATGCGCGTAATGCCTGCGGCAGATTCATTAGAAACCAATTCAAAGTGATAGGTTTCTCCGCGGATCACTGCACCAAGTGCAACGAGGCCATCAAATTCCCCAGTCTCAACCAACTTCTGTAATGCAAAAGGAATTTCTAATGCCCCAGGAACGGTCACGAGTTTGATGTCTTCCTGTGCAACGCCTAGCGCCAAGAGTTCAGTAATGCATGCGTTGGTGAGCGCTACGCAGTGATCCTCATTAAAACGCGCTTGCACAATGCCAATGCGTAAATCTTGTCCATTTAGATCGGCTGCTAAGACGCCAACAAAGTCATTATTCGAGCTAGTCATGATGTTTATTTTTCTAAATGAGGAGCGGTATAGGGGGCATAACCAGTGACTTCTAGTTTGTAGCCAGAAAGACTTGGTACGGGGTTGGGGTTAGCAAGTAAACGCATTTTGCCAACACCGATATCTTTGAGAATTTGTGCGCCAATGCCATAACTTCTGAAATCCGTTTTGCGTGCTAATGGTGTTGAGTCTTCAGTCTTGTTGACATTCAGTTTTTGAAACTGGGCTAACCAGTCGCCATCACTCGGAGCAGCGATACCAGAAGCATTCAACAGTACTGCAACTCCTGCCTTAGAGCTGGCAATTTGTTGCAGAGCTTGAGCCAGTGGCCATGAATGCGTGCTGACTTTGGCTTCTAAGAAATCCAAGACAGTGACGGGCTCATGAACGCGCACTAGGGTTTCTTGATCTTCAGTAGGCTTGCCATGGACAAGCGCAATATGAATACATGAGCTGGGTTTGTCGCGATAAATAACACCCTGGAATTTACCCCAAGGCGTTGTAAATTCACGTTCACCTTCGCGCACCACGATACTTTCATGTTGGCTGCGATATTGAATGAGGTCGGCAATGCTGCCAATCTTCAGTTGATGCTCTTGGGCAAATTCCAACAAATCAGGAAGACGGGCCATGCTGCCATCATCTTTCATGATTTCACAAATTACGGAAGTAGGCGAGCAACCAGCCATGGCTGCTAGATCACAGCCTGCTTCAGTGTGGCCTGAACGAATTAATACGCCACCGGGTTGTGCCATCAATGGAAAGACGTGGCCTGGTTGCACGAGATCGCTTGGTTTTGCATTAGGCGCTACTGCAGTTTGAATTGTCAGCGCGCGATCTGCTGCAGAAATGCCGGTAGTTACTCCGGTCGCAGCTTCAATCGAGACAGTGAAATTCGTACCCATAGATGTACCGTTGTCGCGCACCATGAGAGGGAGATTTAATTGTTGGCAACGCTCTCGTGTCAGAGTGAGGCAAATCAATCCACGACCGTATTTGGCCATGAAATTAACGGCCTCAGCAGTGACGTGATCAGCAGCTAGGACTAAGTCACCTTCGTTTTCACGATCTTCCTCGTCAACCAAAATTACCATCCGCCCAGCACGCAGCTCAGCAATGATTTCTTCGGTAGGGGCAAGTTTATTTGGCATAGCCCTCTATTTTAAGCTGATGAGGCAATTACGGTGATCTCTTACAGCAATACCCCAACTTTCTGACAGGAAGAGCCTCTCAGGGGTGTTTTAGAAGGCTGAATGTATCTAGAAAATGAGGCATGCCCTTGCTGGACCGCTATTTTCCAAAATCACAATCACCCATGGGTGTCGCCCATAAAAAAGAGATGCAACAAGGCTTTATTTTGCTTGAGGCCCTGATTGCGATGAGCCTGATTGTGGGGGTTTGGATGGCAATGGTCCAGATCTATCAAGGTTTAGCCCTGCGCCAGAACAAGCTGCAAGCCGAAAAAGTACAACTGAGAAAGGAATCAGATGTTTTTGAACTTAGCGAGCATGCTAGATCCAATCATCATGGATCTGTAAAACATGAATCTACTCGAGTGCTTGGTCGGCCTCGCACTGTGCCTAGTGCTCCTCAACCCCCTCTTAAAAACAAGCGCAGATTTGGCGGCCATACAAATTCAGTATGAGAAAACACAGGCACTCATAGCGGATGGCGATAGGGCGCTCGAACTTGTTGGGCGTGCCATTCGAATGGCGGGTTATCGCAATATCAGTTCGTCTGCTGCTGGTAGTAAAAAAGCCAATGCTAAACAGTCCATCCTCATTGAGAAACAATCGGGTTATCGTGGTTCAGACTTTTTAAGAACACATCATGGTCTTTCTGGTCAAACCGATTTAGATTGCATCGGCAATGCCATTACTTCTGATCGTACAAAACATCAGCTGGCTTACCAGGGTTTTTTAGTAGAGCGTCAAGCAGGCGTCCCTAAGGGCGTAAAAGTGAATGGAGGATCTTTGATATGCCAGTCACTCGATCGTCAAGGGCGTATACAAAATACGACGCTGATGAATGGTGTTAATGTCTTCAGGATCGAGGAGATGGGGTCATCTCATGCTGTAGGAGGCGCGGCGCAAAAGCGCTATCGGGTTCAGCTGCAGATGACCGATGGCCGTTCGTTGCATGTAGATCTCGAGCGCACTTTCTCAACCCGGAACCTACTGTGATCTTAGCCTGGGTCTTGTCTCTCTTGATATTGGTATCTTCTTTAATTGCCTATTTGGAGCGGATGACGGCATTGAGCATAATTGAGACAAGTACCATGAGAGTTTCACACCGTAATTTTGTCGCAGCTGAAAAATCCGTCATAGAGTGCGAGCAGAATATTTCTCAAATTACAGTGTTGACTGAAAATAATTGTTTTATCCAATCGGTTGGAAAAAATATTTGGCTGATTTCTAGCAAGCAAAAGCCGAGTATTCAGGTGCATGTTTACTTGGATGAAAAAACAGGCATAGCGACTCGTTTAAATTGGCGTCAATCTTTTGAGTAAGTCATTCCACCAACAATTTGGAGGAAGTCTTTTAGAGCTCATGACTGTCGTCTTGATTGTGGCCATCATAGCCATGATGACAATGCCACTACTTCAAGAGCAGATTGCTAAACGAGAAATAGAAACGATTGCCAGGAGATTTATTGCGCATGCTCACTTTGCACGTAATCAGGCTTTGCATCTGGGTGCTCCTGTACTCATCAGTCCCCGTAAGGCAAATCAGTGGGAGAGTGGTTGGCTCGTGAAGAGCGCTTGTGTCGATAAGACAAAACAGACTGCCTGCAATAGTCAGAACTGGTTTTCACAAGAAGGGATATATCCCATTTACTTTAAGGGTGGCGGCAAAGGCTTTAGTGATCCACATTCCAATCAAAAAGGCATTTTATTTAATGCCGCTGGTGCTGCTAAAACAGGTCAAGGTGGGTTTGTAGCAAATCGCTTGATTCTAGGCCATCTAAAAATGCCCCATCTAGAGCGGCAGTTGATTATGGGGAGTGGTGGGCGCTGGCGGATCTGTGATCCCAGTACAGATTCGAAGGCCTGTAAATAAGCCTCACCCACTGAAATTGGCCCAAATTTGGCGCTGAGCTAGACAATCGGTTTTAATAGACCCATGTACAGCGCAGTTGACCACCAATTGATGAGCGAGGCTTTGGCTGAAGCTCAAAAAGCACTCTATTTATCCAATCCCAATCCCCGTGTTGGATGCGTGATCGTGAAAGAGGGGCAAGTGATTGGTCGTGGCCATACCCAAAAGGTGGGTGGCCCTCATGCTGAAATTCAGGCGCTAGCGGATGTCAAGGCAAATGGTTTTAGTGCTGAGGGGTCAACGGTTTATGTGACCCTAGAGCCTTGCAACCATACTGGACGAACTGCGCCTTGCGTTGATGCATTGATTGCAGCAAAGCCAGCAATGCTGGTTGTAGCAATGCCTGATCCAAACCCCTTAGTTGCAGGTAAAGGTTTAGAGCGATTAAAAGCTGCTGGTATTGATGTGCGCTGCGGATTGCTAGAAGCTGATGCACAGGCTCTTAACCGAGGATTTATTTCTCGTATGACCCGTGGCTTGCCCTGGGTGCGTTTAAAGATTGCTGCCAGCTTAGATGGCAAGACTGCTTTACCAAATGGGCAGAGTCAATGGATTACTGGACCACTTGCCCGTGCTGATGGACATCACTGGCGTGCACAAGCCTGTGCGATTGTGACTGGGGTTGGTACTGTTAAAGAGGATGATCCTAGCCTGAATGTGAGAGAGGTCGATACCTATCGCCAGCCTTGGAAAATCATTGTGGATTCTAAGTTGGAAACACCGCTTACTGCCAAGATATTTAATCACCTAGATGGCTCTGGCGTGATGATTGTCTGTGCTCATTTAAATACGCCTGATCTTCAGCAAAAAGCCAAAGTATTTCAGGAACGTGGGATTGAAGTTATTGAGATGGCTAATCCACAAGGCAAAGTAGACCTGCCAAAATTATTTGCCTATCTTGCGCAAGAGCGAGAGATGAATGAAATCCATATTGAGTCTGGTTATAAGTTAAATGGCTCTATGTTGAGAGAAAACTGCGTAGATGAATTGCTTCTCTACTATGCGCCCTTCTTGATGGGGGATGGCATTGGGATGGCGAATGTCACGCCTTTGCAGGGATTAGAGCAGCGTCAAGATTGGCAGATCATTGACCACAGTCTCTTTGGCCCTGATTTACGCTTACGTTTGATTCGGAATTAAAATCACACCATGTTCACAGGAATCATCACTGCCGTAGGTCAAATCAAAAGTGCTCAAGCCAAGGGCGATGGGTTACATTTGGTTGTTGAAGTGCCAGACGGATATCTAGATGATGTGGCGCTAGGCGATAGCATCGCTATTCAAGGTGCCTGTATGACCGCAACCCAACTTCAAGCCAATACCTTTGCTTTAGATATTTCACGTGAATCTTTAAACAAGACTGTTGGTCTTGATAAAACAGGCCCCGTTAATTTAGAGAAGGCATTACGTCTAAATGATCGCTTGGGCGGTCACTTGGTGAGCGGACATGTTGATGGCGTTGGCAAGGTGGCCCATTTTGCGCAAGTCGCAGCAGATGCTTATGGCTCATGGCTTTTGCGTATCGAAGCACCCAAAGCCTTAGCAGCATTCTTAGCTTACAAGGGGTCTATTGTTGTAAATGGTGTTTCATTGACTGTGAATAAAACAGAAGATACTGCGAATGCATGTTTAGTAGATATCAATATCATTCCGCACACACTTGAGAACACAACACTGGGTAAGCTCAAGCAAGGTGATGCAGTCAATTTAGAAATTGATTTAATTGCGCGTTATGTTGCGCGAATGCTAGAGACTCAAGCGCAATAACTTCTGCACCTTAGATTCATCCAATTCGCATTCGAAGTTACTTTACTTTTTTTGATAGCGAGTGGGGTCACTCAGGTTGGCTTGCTTAAAGCCTGCTTGGCGCAAACGACAGGACTCGCATTCACCGCATGCTTCTCCTAAATCATTGGCTTGGTAGCAAGAGACGGTTTGTGAGTAATCCACGCCTAAGGTACTTCCTAGTTCAATAATTTGGGCTTTACTCATGCTGATGATGGGGGCATGCACTCGGAAGCGATTTTCATGATTGACGGCTTCTACACCCGCTTTAGTAGCCAAGTTAGCCATCTCCTCAAACGAAGCAACGTATTCAGGGCGACAGTCTGGGTAGCCAGAGTAATCAACTGCATTAGCGCCGTAGAAGACATCTAGTCCACCAAGGGATTCAGCCCATCCTAGTGCAAGCGATAACAAGATCGTATTGCGGGCTGGAACATAGGTCACCGGTATCTCTTGATCTTTACCCGGAGTTGTTGGAACTGCAATTGCAGAATCTGTTAGCGCTGATCCGCCAAAACGAGTGAGGTCTAGATTCACCACTTCATGGCGAATGACCCCCATCTTTTTTGCAATATGTTTTGCAGCCGCCAACTCAGAGGAGTGACGCTGGCCATAACCTACAGAAAGCGCATAGGGCGCGTAACCGAGATCTTTGGCTAAGGCCAGAATCGTGCTGGAATCTAGGCCACCTGAAAAGAGGATGACTGCAGGTGCATTCGGTTTACGTGGAGCAAAAGAGGTAAAGGCTGCAGACAGCGAAGACATAGCGGAGAGCTAGCTTATCTAGTTGCGGGAATCAGAGATTGCGCTTGCTGCGCAGCATCGCTATCGGGATATTTCGTAACGATCTCGCTAAAGATTTTCTTTGCAGCCGCTTTATTACCGCTCTCCAATTGGCAATTACCCAAAGTCACCATCGCAGCAGGCACCCTTGGATGACTTGGATAGCGGGATATCAAAGATTGCAATTGGGTAGTCGCACCTTTGCAGTCTTTATTGGCGTATTTGCTATTGCCTCCCCAAAACAAAGCAAGGGGTACGTAGGGACTCTTTGGGAAACGAGAGATGAAGCTAGAAAAATCTGCATCTGCTTTCTTCAGGCTTCCATTCTGAAATGCTTTTAAGGCGTCGTCATACGCTTTTTTCTCGGCAGGCTGAACTACACCGCTCACGCCTTCAATGGTGAAGGTGCGAGGCTCAAAATTGCCCAGACGATTATCGAGATCTTGGTAATACGTTTTTTGGCTAGAGGAAATATCCTCACCCTGTTTTTCTAGATTCTCAACCTTGCCACGCAACTCTGCATTTTCTGATTTGAGCTTATCGATCTGACCTTGGAGCTCAAGCTGTGTGTTTGCCAGTGTTTTACGCAGATCGAGGATGGCTTTGCGGGCATCATCATCATTAAAGAGCGCCCAAGCACTAGTGGAGAAACAAAAGATAAAGGCAGAAGCACTTAAACAAAACGCTCGTGAGAGCGTTTGTTTATTGAGAGTGGAAAACTTCACCATTAGTTCGTAATGTAAACAATGTCAGCACGGCGATTTTCTGCCCAAGCTGCTTCATTATTGCCATCTGCTTTTGGTTTTTCTTTACCAAAGCTGACTGCTTCCATTTGATCGTTAGAGACGCCCATCAAGTTCAGTGACTTACGAACGGCATCAGAACGGCGTTGGCCTAATGCTAAGTTGTACTCAGCTGTACCACGATCATCGGTGTTACCTTGAATAATAATTTTTTGCTTTGGATTCGCTTTGAGATAGCCAGCATGAGCTGACAACATTTTTTGGTACTTAGTTTCGACGGTGTATTCATCAAGACCAAAGTAAACACTTTTCTCAAACAATGGGCTCTTAGGATCATTCCATGGCTGTGAACTAAAGTTGCTATTAGCGCTGTCAACATCGTCTAATTTCACCCCAGATGAGCAAGCTACTAAAAGAGCGGTGGCTCCTAAAAGTGCAAATGTGGCGGCACGACGAGCGATTGAGATTTTCATTTGGGTTTCCTTTTTTCCTACAAATTAGCCAATTAATGCGTCTATAGCCAATATTCTAACCCCCTAGGGGATTAGAAATGACTAAATTGCTATAAAAATTAGGGCGACCTGCTTGGATTAATAAGGACTTACTAATCCATGAAGGGACCCCAGGATGGCTGACGTACGTCAGAACCTGGGATGCTTAAGACTTGTTTGGAATTGCCATCAACCGAGACTGCAGCTAATACGCGCTTACCGCCAACCTTGGTTGAATAGAGAACATATTTTCCATTGGCCGCAAATGAAGGAGATTCATCCGAAGTGCCATCGGTTAATGCCTGAGTTTCACCGGTCGCCATATTCATGATGTAGAGACGGAAGGCGCCACCAACATTGGCGATGTATGCCAAGTATTTTCCATCAGGAGAAATGCGGGGGGATGTCACAAAACCTTGTTTGAAGCTTACACGTTTTGCACCTTCGGCTTGCTCACCCTCGGCGCTCATGCGATAGATCTGGGGATTGCCACCACGATCGCTCGTGAAATAGATATAGCGACCATCTGGAGAATATTGAGGCTCAGTATCAATTGTGTTGCCGCGAGTTAGACGATGTAATCCGGTCCCATCAGCATTGATGCCATAAATTTGGGTATTACCGTCTTTAGATAAGGAGATGGCCAATTTTTTACCATCGGGCGACCATCCTGGTGCACTGTTATTGCCCTTCTGGTTGGATAGGGCAATACGACGACCAGTAGCCAATTCATGAACGTAGATCACTGGCTTGCGGTCTTCAAAAGAAACGTAAGCTACCTTCTTGCCATCAGGAGACCATGATGGAGAAATAATCGGATCGCCGCTGGACATCGCATTGCGAATATTTTGTCCATCCGCGTCAGAGATCACCAGGCGGAAACGTTTGCCATCCTTGATGACATAAGACAAACGGGTAGAGAAGATGCCACGCTCGCCTAAGAGCTTCATGATGATGTCATCGGCAATCTTGTGAGCTGCTGCACGCAAATTATCGGCGCTGGAATTGATATTGAGGCCACCAAGACTTTGGGATTTACGAATATCAAACAGCTTGTATTGAATATCAAATTGATCGGCACCTTTTTGCACTACCGATCCCACCACTAAAGCATCTGCACCGCGAGTGGCCCAAGATTTGTAGTTTGGGGTGCCTTCATCGCTCTCACTCGCATTGCCGTTTTCAGTATTTTTGAAATAGCCACTGCGCGCAAGGTCTTGGCGAATGATGTCAGTAACACTGGTAGGCAATTTGCCTTCATCTTTAAAACGCATGACGGCGATTGGGTAGAGTGATTGCCCAACACCGGTAATCTCAATACTCATTTGCGCAAAGCTTGGAAGACTCAAAAAGCTGAGCACTGTTGCGCTAATGATCAGAATGGTTTTTTGCAAAGTACGTGCGATTAAATTCATCATGGTTTGATATTTACTTTGGTTTTAATTTCAATTCAGGCGTTAAAGTCGGAAATTGTCCATTGTCATCACGAGGCAAACTCTGTGTTGCATCAATAGCACTTAATACGGCTTGATCCCATGCATTATCACCGCTACTGCTCGTCATTGTCCTAGAAAGGATGGCGCCATCGGGTGCTAAGCGCACCTGAACGATGGTTTGCTTATTTCCTTTAAAAGAATCGGCATTGAAAGTGATGTTGGCCCGAACTTTTTTAATCACTTTATCGCTCCAGCCAGGAGGCGCATTGCCGCCACCGCCAACCCCGCTGCCCACTGAA
The DNA here is from genome assembly GCA_947378095.1 of Betaproteobacteria bacterium. GTDB lineage: Bacteria > Pseudomonadota > Gammaproteobacteria > Burkholderiales > Burkholderiaceae > Polynucleobacter. The sequence goes on along the minus strand of CANCIL010000006.1, from coordinate 4,241 downwards.
CCCCCAGTTCCGCCATCCTTGGCAGCCATGCCACGTAGGCTCGCAATATTGGCTTCACGGCGTTTGTCGGCTTCAGCATTGGCTTTGATTTGCGCTGGAGTCAGTGCAGCTGGTTTTGGCGGCTCTACCTTTTTCGGCGGCTCAGCTTTTTTAGGCTCTTCTTTTGGTGGAACTACTTTTGCTGGCTTAGGAGGTTCCTTAACAGCTTCCTTCTCTTTTTTAGGAGGCTCTTTTTCTACTTTCTTTTTCTTGACGGCAATATCAGCCGCCTCTTCTTTAAATTCAGTTTTCAGTTCTGGTGCTGGGGGAGTTTCTACTTGCTGCGTGGAATCCCATAGCTCAACTTCAACGCCAGCAGGTGTGCTGTTGTTCCAGCTAATACCGATTACTAAAAAAGCCAGTAAACCTAAATGTGCAAATAATGAAAAAGTAAATGCGCGTTTGGTGCTCTCTTCTTTGGTGAATCGTCCGCGGCCATCACGACCGTGTTGACCAAAGGGGTTCTGAGAGAGTTGCGCGCTAGTCATTGCTGATGAGGATGCGGAAAGTACCGTTTTCGCAAGATGAATTTCTTATTGGCTCTTTACTGCTAAGCCAACCCGTTTAACACCATTCTCTTTGAGCTTAGACATCACATCCATTACCACTTCATATTTAATGGACTTGTCTGCAGCCAAGACAACAGGCTGATCAGCGGACTTTTCGGCTTGAGATCTAGCAAAGGCACCAAGCTCAAATTTATCTAAGGTTTGTACAGGCTCACCATCTTTACGGACGATTACTTTTTCATTTGCATCAATCGTCAGAAAGACAGGAGGCAGTGATTGCACTTTGGCACCACCAACTGTAGGTAGATTGACTACGCCAGGATTGACCATGGGCGCTGTCACCATAAAGATGACGAGGAGTACCAACATCACATCGATGTAGGGAACCACATTAATGTCGGACATTGCCCGACGTTTTGATTTGCGTAATGAGGAGCCGGCCATGATTTATTTTTTCTTAACGACTAGCAGTTTGACGTTGCAAAATATTGGTGAACTCTTCAATAAAAGTTTCAAAACGAATCGAGAGGCGATCAACATCCGTTGCTGCGCGGTTATAAGCAACCACTGCAGGAATCGCTGCGAATAAACCAATCGCTGTAGCGATCAAGGCTTCTGCAATACCAGGGGCCACTGCGGCTAAGGTTGCGTTTTGTACATTCGATAGGCCACGGAAGGAGTTCATGATTCCCCAAACGGTGCCGAATAAGCCGATATATGGAGAGACGGAGCCGACAGATGCCAAAAATGGCAAATTAGCTTCTAAGTGGTCCATTTCCCGTTGGTAGGTTGCTTTCATGGCGCGACGGGCGGCATCAATTTCTCGCACCTTTAAGAACTCTTGCATCCCAGCTTCGAAGATATGCTCTAGAACGGCATCACTGCGGGTATTGCGTTGCGCTGACTCGAGGAGGGTGCCCAAGTCGCCACCTGACCAGAAATCACGCTCAAAACGCTCTGTATCCCTTCTGACGCCTCTCAAAATGGCGGTTTTCTTGAAAATGATGGTCCAAGAGGCAACCGACATGCTCAGTAATAACAACATTACGAACTGTACTAATAGGCTGGCATTGAGGACTAGGGAGAGGAATGAAAGGTCTTGTGTGGTGTGCATGGTGGATTTTGTATGATGTAGGTTGATTTTACTAAAGCAGTTCAACTACTCCAGGATTATCGCTATGTTTGACCGTCAAAACACTTTATCTAAAACCGACCCAGAATTGTGGGCAGCTATTCAGAATGAGAATCGTCGTCAAGAAGACCATATTGAGCTCATTGCTTCCGAGAATTACACCTCGCCAGCAGTTATGCAGGCCCAAGGCTCTCAGCTGACGAATAAGTATGCAGAAGGTTATCCAGGCAAGCGCTATTACGGCGGATGCGAATTCGTAGACGTAGCGGAGCAATTGGCGATTGATCGTGTCAAGGCTTTGTTTGGTGCTGAGGCAGCGAACGTGCAGCCCCATTGCGGTGCATCTGCAAACCAAGCGGTTTTCTTAGCCTTCTTAAAACCAGGCGATACCTTTATGGGAATGAGTTTGGCTGAAGGTGGTCACTTGACCCACGGTATGGCATTGAACATGAGCGGTAAGTGGTTCAATCCGATTGCTTACGGTTTAGATAAGAATGAAGAAATTGATTACGAACAAATGGAACGTTTAGCACGTGAGCACAAGCCTAAACTAATCATTGCTGGTGCTTCTGCGTATTCCAGAAAAATTGACTTTGAACGTATCGGTAAATTAGCAAAAGAAATTGGCGCCATCTTCATGGTGGACATGGCGCACTATGCAGGTTTGGTTGCTGCTGGCGTTTATCCAAATCCTGTGCCGCATGCAGATATCGTGACTTCAACAACCCATAAGAGCTTGCGCGGCCCACGTGGCGGCATCATCTTGATGAAGGCTGAGCACGAGAAGGCAATTAACTCAGCGGTGTTCCCTGGCCTACAAGGCGGTCCATTGATGCACGTGATTGCTGCTAAAGCGACTGCATTTAAAGAGGCGCTAGAGCCGGGCTTTAAGGATTATCAAAAGCAAGTTGTTGCAAATGCTAGGGCTTTGGCAGAGACGCTGATTGAGCGTGGTCTGCGTATTGTTTCTGGCGGTACAGATTCTCATGTGATGTTGGTGGATTTGCGTGCCAAGAAGATGACTGGCAAGGAAGCTGAAAAAGTATTGGGTGATGCGCACATTACTTGTAACAAAAACGGTATTCCAAATGATCCAGAAAAACCAATGGTGACTAGTGGCATCCGTTTGGGTTCCCCAGCGATGACGACTCGTGGATTTAAAGAAGCTGAAGCAAGACAGGTAGGCCACTTTATTGCTGATGTTCTAGACAACCCAAATGATCCAGACAATATTGCTAAGGTTCGCGCTCAAGTTTCTGAGTTAACAAAGCGCTTCCCGGTTTACGGCTAAGCAAAAGAAGAAAGCACTCATTGCGCTGCCCTTTTTGCCATAACGACGATACCCAGGTTTTAGATACCCGGGTATCGGACGAGGGCGATACCATTCGTCGCCGCCGCCGTTGCGCTAAGTGCGATAAACGTTTCACCACCTATGAGCGAGTTGAGCTAGCACTGCCAGCAATCGTGAAGAAGAATGGCAGCCGTGTTGAATACAGTCACGATAAGTTGGCTAGCTCAATTAAGTTGGCTCTTCGTAAGCGTCCAGTCTCATCAGATTCTGTTGATGAGTCGATTGCACGTATTGAAGAAAAGTTACTCAGCCTTGGCGAAAAAGAAATCCCAAGTGAACGCGTAGGTGAGCTTGTGATGCGTGAGCTCAAACGTTTAGATAAAGTGGCTTATATCCGCTTTGCTTCGGTCTATAGAAGCTTTGCGGACATTGAGTCTTTTGAGAGTGCGCTCAAAGAGTTGAAGTAGCAAATCAAACCTCTTTGATGAAAAAGAAAAAGGACTGCAGTGCAGTCCTTTTTTATTGATCCCAAAATAAATTACTTGAGTTCAGCGAAAATGGATCTCGTAATATCGTCAACGTTGCCGGTGCCGCTTACTTTGCGATAGGCTGGCGCTTTAACTTTATCCGTAGGGCTCGCTTGAGCAGCCCAGCTAGAGTAGTACTCTACCAATGGACGAGTTTGCTCGTCATATACCTGGAGGCGCTTACGAACGGTTTCTTCTTTATCGTCATCACGCTGAATTAATGGCTCACCAGTGACATCATCCTTACCTTCAACCTTGGGTGGGTTGAATTTGATGTGGTAGGTACGGCCAGAGGCTGGGTGAACACGACGACCACTCATGCGATCGATGATGGCATCAAATGGAACATCGATTTCTAAAACGTAGTCGATAGGCACGCCAGCATCTTTCATGGCTTGTGCTTGCGGAATCGTTCTTGGGAAACCGTCGAACAAGTAACCTTTGCTGCAGTCTGGTTGTGTCAAGCGATCTTTAACTAAGCCGATGATGATGTCGTCTGAGACAAGACCACCAGAATCCATAATTTTTTTGGCAGCGATCCCGAGTTCTGTGCCGGCTTTTACTGCAGCACGCAACATATCTCCAGTGGAGATTTGTGGAATAGCAAATTTTTCGCAAATAAACTGAGCTTGAGTTCCTTTGCCTGCGCCTGGTGCACCGAGCAGAATCAATCGCATTATTTTCCCCTTAGAAGACCTGTAATTGTCCTGTATTTTGTAAGGAAGCTAGATCACTTCTTCCTA
>CANCIL010000005.1 GCA_947378095.1 Betaproteobacteria bacterium | reverse complement strand
AGTTTTTTTCTAATGAAATTAACCATGAAAATACCTCACAAAAACTTAAAAAATTCCCAGAAAAATATACTTAAAAGTGTATTAACTTTTGGTCTTATTGGAATTGCAAACTCATCATTTGCACAAGTTGATGCAGGTGCCCTGCAACAGAATTTAGAGTCTCAATTACCTCTACCTAAGCCTCTTTCCTTACCCGAAGCGGAGAGAAAAACTCCCTCTACTATGGAAGCACAAAAGGCTGGTGAAGTGCGTTTTACAGTGAACTCTTTCACCTTGCAAGGCGTCAATCTTTTACCTGAAGCAAAGGTTCAAGAAGCACTCAAGCCATGGGTAGGTAAAGTTGCGAACTTTGATAAGTTACAAGAAGCCTGTGATGCAGTAATTGCTATATATAGAGCTAATGGCTTTACTGTTCAGGCGATCCTGCCCCCACAAAAAATTGATAACGGCAATGTCACAATCTTAGTAACTGAGGCCAAACTCAGCAGCGTAGTAGTTGACACTCCGGGTGGCCCCACTCGCTTTAGCACCAAGCGTGCAGCTGAATATATTACTAATGCAAATCCCATTGGTGCCCCGCTCAATATCGATAACTTACAGCGCTCACTAATTATCCTCAAAGAGACTCCAGGGGTGATCGTGGCAAGCCAACTTGAGCCGGGCAAGAATGATGCTGAGACTGCCCTGAAGATGGAACTCGCTGATGCCAACCTCATGGCTGGACGCGCTGAACTCAATAACTATGGCAGCCGAACCACTGGGGCAAATCAAGCCGTTGCTGCTCTCAGTTTCTATAACCCAGGAGGTTATGGGGATCAAGCTGGCGTTAATGCGATTGCATCGAATGGCTCTCAATATGGGCAATTAGCCTATTCCCTGCCGGTGGGTACTGATGGCATGCGATTTGGTATTTCTGGTACTTACTTGAACTACCGCAATGTCAGTAACTACGCTTATAACGGCGGTTACGGTAGTGCTTGGACCACCGGCGCATCCCTGGCCTACCCCCTCGTCCGCTCTGAAACGACGAATGCCAATATGACCCTGGCATACGACATTAAGGAATATTTAAATAAAAATATTTCGACGAATGCAGTCATTAGCGCCTATAACATTAACAATGCCTCATTTGGCATGTCCGGGAATCACTATGACTCCTTTGGTTATGGCGGAACCTCAAGCGGCGGCTTCACCTTGGTTAAGGGTAGTCTGGGCATTTCTAGCACCAGCTCACCGGGCTATGGCGCCTACACCCCTTCTTCCTTTTCTAAATTGGTCTTTAATGGCAGCCGTAACCAACAACTGACTGAAGATGGTCTTTCTTCAATCAACCTGAATGTTTCAGGTCAACTGGCCAATGCCAACCTCAATTCAGCAGAACAGTTCTATTTAGGTGGGCCCTATGGTGTAAGGGCTTATCCAGTCGCTCAAAGCCCTGGTTCACAAGGTGGCATGGCAAGTCTTGAGCTTGCTAGACGCTTCCCCTCTCTTTACAACATTGCTCTATCAGCCTTCTTTGATTACGGTGTTGTTCAGCAATACAAAAATACCTATGCCGGATGGCAGGGGCAAACCAATGCTGGTAATACTTATTCTCTAATGGGGTCTGGTATTGGTTTCCGCTGGAGCGACGGCGGCTGGAATGTGAATGCGAGTGTCGCCTGGATGGTAGGCAAAAACCCACTCTACAACCAAAGTGGGCAAGCAGTTAACGTGGATGGCACCACAACCCAACCTCGTGGCTGGATTAGTGCAAGCTATACCTTCTGAAGGGTTTTCTTAGATTTCCAGAAGTCGATACTCTAGCGCTAGTTTGACTAGCTCTGCATCTGCCTCAATTCTGAACTTGCGGAACACATTGGCCTTAAAGATCTTCACGGTAGCTGGAGTGATACCCATCGCAACAGCCACATCCTTACTCATTTGCCCCTGTGCCAGTAAATGAAATACCTCTTTCTCACGCTCAGTTAAGGAAGAGTATTGCTTAACGGCCTCTCTACGCTTGGATAAGTAGCGCTCATCTTTAGCAATGGATTGAAAGGCGGTTTCTACAGCTTTGAGCACATCGGCCAAAGGGAATGGCTTGAGTAAGAAGTCATGAGCGCCGTTCTTAAGGCCCTGGATGATCTCTTTTCGTTCGGTGTCGCCACTAATAAAGATAATGGGGATATCCCACTTATTGTTGATGAGTGCCGCCTGTAAATCAATTCCCTTAAGACCCGGCATATTCATATCCAAAAGCATGACCGCTGGGAAATGCTCGACTTTAGCCATCAGAAACTGCTGAGCATTTTCAAAGGTGTGGATTTGATAATCCATCTTCTCAAAAGCCCGCAACAGTGTTGCGCGCATCGAGTCATCGTCATCAACGATATATATGTGCTTCTTTTCACTCATCTGAATATCTCATTGGGTTAACTTCATCAATCCATCATCTTTCATTCTCAGGCTTATTTTGCATGACTTTAGCTTGAGGTAGCTGAATCAATAGCATTGCTCCACCATTAACATTATTTTGAATTTCAAGAGTGCCATGGTGATTTTCAATAATAGTCTTACTTAGCCATAGACCAACCCCCATGCCCTCTTTTTTACTGGTCTGGAAAATACCAGGGCCCTTCTTAATAAAGTCAGAGGGAAAACCAGGTCCATTGTCCTTGCACTCAATACAGATCTCAGTGTCAGTTTGGCTTAAGCGTAAGCTGATGATTTTTGGGGCTGCTTGTTCTTTGATTGCGTAAATCGCATTATTCAGAGCATTCAACACTACCATCTGAATCTGACCGTTGTCCCCATACATTTCGCAAGCGGGAACAATGTCAGTATTCAAGGTGATGTCGTGCTCCATGAGCTCGTTTTGAAGAATATGGGTAATATCCCCGACCAGATCCGATAGGTTAAATACGGCGTAATTGTCTTCGCCATACACAAAGAGCTTTCTTAATCGAGTGACCACACCACCTGCACGCTTGCCATCACTCAGAATAGCCTTCACCAGGTCATCCATCCTTTGGTGCTCATTTTCTGGAAGGCGATCCTTAAGGGCTTGAACCTCTAGCTCTAAAAGTTCCGTATTCAGGCTAATGGCACCCAGAGGATTATTAATCTCATGGGCAACTGAACGCATCATATTGCCCATGCTATTGGCCTTAAATACAGTCGTACTAGACTTTAAGAGTAGGTTCTTTTCTTCAATGGTCTTTTTGAGTGAGGCATTGAGTTCCTCAACTTGTTTTAAACGCAATAACTCTTGTTGGGCAGCATAAATATCAATCGCTTGTTGAGTCGAAAGTCTTTCAGCTTCCTTTCGATCCGTAATATCGGCCGTGACCCCTTCCCAAATCATCAAGTCGTCAAGAGTATTCCTTGGCACTGCTTCAAATGAGAACCAATGCACTTTATTGCGGATGATGACCCTGACTTCCTGATAAAAACGCTTTTTTTCCAGTAGCGCTTTTGTGTGTAGCGCCATAAATTCTTCATAGTCTTCTGGGTGAACCTTCTCAAAAACGAGATTGGGGTTTGCTTTAGCTGCTGAGGCCTGAATACCAAACAACTGGATAAAACGCTTACTGACAAAATTGAGCCTAGAGCTCCCATCCGACTTCACCTCCATGACATAGGTTCCTACCGGAATATTCTCGGTGAGAGTCAAGGCAAGACCCTCAGCCATCTTGCGATCGGTAATATCCAAGAAGGATACGGAGAGCAGCCCTTCAACAATGGTTGCTCGCATCAAAACATCAAGCATCTTCCCATCCTTAGTCAGCATCTTGAGCTCACGACTGGGAATAGAGCTTTTATCTTTGATTGCCTGGGCCACCCTTGTGCGCCACCAGGCCAATACGACTGAGCGATAGGATCTATCGGGGTATGCGCGAATCATCCAATCTTCAGTTTTAGGAATATCAGCCAGGGTGTAGCCAAAGACCTCAGTAAATCGGGTATTCACAAACAGCGTAATTCCATCTTCTTTTAGGCTAGACCAAATTAAAGGAATAGGAAGTTCTTTTAATATCTGTTGGGTTTCTGTTTGCAAAGCTTGCAGCTCGGTTTCAGAAACTTTTTGTAACGTGATATCGGATATCACACTCTGATGAAAGCCCTGCCCTCCTGAATTTTTGACAGGATTAGATTCAATTCGTAACCAGTGGCTTTGTCCATTGATGAATGCTCTACCCTCCCAAACGAAACCTTTGTTAGCTTGGTAGGCTGGATAAGCGCTTATTTCAAATGCCCCTTGCTCCTCCGGCAGAATCACATTAATAATGTCTGTAAACAGAATATGCGAATTTGCATTGGCCAATCCCAGCAGTTTGCAAAGGCGCTGATTGATAAATACCAATCTGGGAGCCTGGCTTGCGGAAGCCTCAACGATGAAAGAGGCTACAGGAGAATCATTCGTGAGCTGCAAAGGGTTATTTGCAAATTCAGAAATACGCATAGCAATATAAACACTCTGCACTAAGCAAGGGAAAATCAGCATCATGGCCAGAACCAAAGAGCTTATCAATGGCAAAGTCGTCAGCGCTGTCGATCCTCCATAAAAATACAAGGTCGGTACCCCCAAGACCCAAAACAGTGTTGCCACCATATAAAGAAGTAATAAGGATTTAAAGTAGGCGTTCTTTAAGACACGACTGGCTTTAACTAAGGCAGCGGAAGCTATTGCGTACGAAAATGCACCAGCTCCAATGGTAATGAAGGGGATAAGACTTTGGTAACCCAGAATGATAGCTAGAGCATACGAACCGCAATAAAGCAGCAACCCAATCTCATAAGGCAATTTACGCTCTAGTTTTGAGCCGGCTAGAGCTTGAATGCTATAGGCAAATACTATATTTGCATAGAAAACCAAAAAGCTTGCCGTGGTGTAACTGAGAAACAAGGGCAAACTATCTTTGAAAATAAATAGCAAGCAACCTGCTGCCGTTGAAAGCGAGCCCAATACCCAGAGGCGCGCTGATAAATCTTGCTTAACGGAATAGACGAGGATTAATACTGTGGCGCCAAATAGCCCTATTAGGGCTGGTAGTAAATAGAGGGTATCTTGGCCTAGATTAATTTCGTACTCACTTCACCAAAATGAATGCCATCACCTTGGATTGAGAGATTGAACGATGCAAGTTTACTGATATTCACCTTCTTTACTAGGCCCTGTTAAATTTAGGAATTCTTGCTAAACAAAGACATAGGAAGAGCATTTCCTACTGATGCCATGTTAAACCATTAGCCCAAATTCAATCTTGGAAATGATGGTGGATAAATGAGGTGCAATTACAAGAAAGATAAAAACTAAGCGAGGTATTAGTGCTAGCAGTGGCAGTCTTGTCGGAAGACTATTGCCACTTACAAATGGAATGGCTAGAGCGGTGAAACCAAGGGCAGAATCATTACAAATTCTGCACCCCCTTCTTTAGCTTTCTGATAATAAATCCTACCCCCATGACGAGTAACAATATGCTTACAAAGCCAAAGCCCTAAGCCCATACCTTTTGTTTTACTACCAGTAAGTAACTCAAAAAGTGCATCTTGGGATGAAGCCGGGATACCCATACCATTATCAGCAACGGCAATTTCAATACCCTCGAAAATGTACCGCCCTTTAACAGTAATAATTTTAGGAGATTTATTGTTATCGCTTAAAGCTTGAATAGCATTACCCAACAGGTTCATCATCAGCTGCCGCAACTCATCACGATTTCCCTGCATTGTTAGCCTGGGATCTAGATCCAGCTTCAGTTGAATTTCTTTGGACTTGAGTTCAGGATTCAGGATGGTAACAATGGAACTCAATAAGTCAGGGAAAGAAACACTTTCTGTAGCGACATCTTGATCAGAAAAAATTCCTTTTAGTGAGCGAATAATGCTTGCAGCGCGCTCATTATCACTCAATAAGGTGGCATAAACTTCTCTTTGGGTTGAGGGGCCTAAATCACCTTTATCTAATTTCTTCTGCAAAAGCTGAATATTCAAACTAGTAGCAGCCAAGGGTTGATTCAATTCATGGGCAATAGAAGCAGATAGAGCGCCAGTTGCTGATGTTTTATTGGCTTTTAACAAGGAACCAATTAATAGCTCTCGCTCCTCCAAAAGCGTTCTAATTTCAGTATTTTCAATTCTCTTTCGATAGTTATCAATTGCAATACGTTCAGCCCAATTTGCAACTATGAAAATATATGACAAAGTATTCGCCACCATCTGACCTAAAGTAATCAGAATTAATTCCTGGGGAACCTCAGAAACGTGGACAATTTTAGCTGGAATAAAAAATAGGAAAATAATGCGATAAAGATTTAATCCCAGACCAATAACACTCAAATACTGTAATAAGCGAAGTGCAATTGAGGGGTTGCCTTTCCTTTTAATCTTGAGCTCAATGATTTGCCACAGAAAAAGTAGCGCTGTGATACTAGCTAAAAATATAGTACGACTCAGATAATCGCCCGCTACCCTCATCACTTCAAATATGCCAAAAAATACTAGGATCGAAACAAGAACAGCAATAAATAACTTTTTAGAGACGGCTTTATTAAGCGATGAGAAAAATAAGGCTTGCAGAACTGCAGCGCTATAAAAAAGAGTGTTGGAAACGGTAAAGTTAAAATTAGGATTTGTGACATCGGTCACAAACAAGACGCCAGCCCCAAAACTAAATAAAGCTAATACACTACAAAACAAGGAGCTTATCCAGTATTGCCCAGCGCGTACAGAAAGATTTGCAAGATGGTAATAGACAATACCGCCCAGCAGCCCACCTTGAACAATGGCCAATACAAAGAAATAAAGGGAGATCAGTAATTTCATCTAGAAGCTAATCCCAATTGGCGCATCAATATGGATATACATTTACTCTTTCTGAAGTGCACTCATTATCTCCGAATCATATCAATTCCTATGATTAAAGTTTATACGATGCGCTCCCCAGAAACACCCATTAAATGAAATTTCTTAAGAGCAATACTTGCCTTCCAAGCTCCTAGCATCACTCACCTTGTCATCCACCATTTGATTCAGGGTTTTATTGGCAATCTCGCGATTTTCTGGTGTTTTGAGACTTTGATTGATCAGACTGGCTACGTCCTTGCGAATGACCGTATTTCCATAACGCAATCTCTTTAGGGTTGATACTGCTTCTGCAGAAATCTTGCACTGCTGCGTCACAAGCTCATTTGAATCCGAAACGTTATTTGCATAAGCAATTGCGGCCACAGATATGCATGCAACTGCTAAAAGCGTTTTTTTCATTTCTATTTCCTTAGTTTGTGACCACAAGTAGGACAACAACCAAGATCTTTTGCCTTGGTTTTTCTTAAAGCTGCATAGACACCGGACTCAGATATTTCTAGTTTTCGAGCTGCTTGGGCTGCAGTCATCCCCTTCCCTATCCATTCCAAAGCCAATTGAGTTTTCGGTATTTGTCGCTTCATTGATCTAAATATACTACAGAAGTACTGAACTTCACAACTATAGCAATAAAATAAGTGAAAATGCCTAGGGCCGAAGATCAGCCCCTATATTGGATGGGTATGTGGCTAGTTAGAAATGAAAAAAGCCCCAATAAGGGGCTTATTACGAAATAAATGCGGCTTATTGCTTGAAATAAAACTCGCCAACCACCTGATCATAGATTGCAGGCACCTGATCATGACCTACTGATTTCGCCAGAGAAACGACCTCAGTGCGGACATTTCGAACGACTCGATCAACAGTGACTCCAGGCTTTTGCATTTCTTTAACAAAAACCCTTGTAAATAGGCCATTTTTACTTTTATCAGAAGGCCCCAGCTTATCAAGGGCTTGCTGACCAGATCCCGCAGAAAATACGATCATCTGCCCTGTTGCAGCTGTGGTTGGAGCCAATCCTCGCCCACCGGCAATGCTTCGGCCATTTCCCTTAAAGGGGTTGTCGCGACAGGCATCAATCATTGCTAAGGTGAATTTAGCACCCTTCTCATTCATATCATCAAGCAACCTCTGCAAGGAAACTGCCTCATCTTTAACCTCTTCCTCACTCTGCCCACCAATGTCAATCGGCAGTAGATAGTTGGTAGAGGCGATTTGAACGCCATGTCCGGCATAAAATAAAGCAATCTCATCGCCTGGTTGAACCTGGTTTTTAAATGATCGTAGCTCAGATTTGAATTGCTTCTCTGTTACGTCTAATTTAAGAGTTACCTTATACCCAAGAGTATTGAGACTATCTGCCAAGACCTTGGCATCCTCGCGTGCATTTGCCAATGGAGATACCTTTTGATAGGAATCATTGCCAATAACTAGTGCTTTTCGATTAGCGAATACTTTGGATGGGGCAGTCTTAGAGTTACTTGAGGATTCGCTTTGAATACTTGCACGAATCTCTTTCTCAAGCTCCTTACGCAAAGCTAAGATACGAGCTTCGTCGCTCACAACCCTAGAGGCAGTTGCCTTTTCTCGAGCATCTTTTTCTTGTTGAAGCTTAGCAATTAGATCTGCCTTTTCCTTTTCAAGGGCTTGAACCTTGGCTAATTCTTGAGCAATCCGTTTTTCCTCAGCAAGAGATTTCTCCTTTTCAATGCGTGCCTTATTAACCGCATCTTTGTCAAGCTGACCTTTTTGGGCGATTTCCTGTGCAATACGCCTGTCTTCAGCTAGGGCCTTTTCTTTTTCTACCCGAGCCTTCTCAGCAAGCTCTTTTTCCTTTTGATCCAATTGCTGCTTTTTGGCAAGCTCATCTTGGAGTCTCTTATCTGCAGATTGATTCGACGCCAAACTGGTGGATGGGGAACCATCAGGCATCTTCATATATTCAGCAAGAAATATTGAGTTTGCCTTCTTTTCCTCATCTGTGAATTGATCCTTAAACTGGCCGGAGTCCTGCACGCCAGCCAGCCAAGCTCTAGTTTTAGCCTCAAATCCAGCTTTTGAAAGAGTGACATTCTTTGACCGGGTGCTGTCATAAACAATTTCACACTCACAACCAGCGGGGCTCTTGTTCTGTTTAGCAGCTCGATCAGCAATCTCATCCTCGCACCTATTTAAAACAGAAGACTGAGCAAGCATCCTTCCACCCCAATCGATACTCATGAAATTAATAGGGCAACTTTTGGGATTTTTAGTCATAGCAATAAGGTATTTTTCCTTAGAGGCTACTGAGTCAATTATTGAGAGCCTTCCCGCCCTCAGATTGCGCTGGATACTAAATACTTTATTATCAGTCATGCATCCAGACGTTCCATCCTCATATCTCAATATTTGCGATGATGGACAATCAGCTTGAGCAAAAACGCTTAAAGGTTGAAGGCATAAGAACAGTAAGCTTAGTATTATTTTTTTCATAGCCTAATTTCCAATAATCCCTTTTAATCCTGTGTAAAGAGATAATGCCGTTGTTCCTAGAGCAATGATAGTAGCTCCATAATCCTGTAGGGTTTTCATGATGGTGTAAACATTGCTTGGGCTGATTTTTCCATCACCCAAGCCAGATGCAACCGCCTTCATAAATGGGCTAAGAATGGCTTTGCGACGGTGTCTTTGCTTACTTGCATAGGCAACCCCACCAAGCAGCATCCCAGTAAGAAAGCTAAAGGCAATACTTGCTGAATATTCAATGACCTCTTTCCATTCAAATAAGTTTTGCGGAAAGATTGGCGATTGATCTACCAAGCTAGTAATCCAACTCATTCCAATGACTGAGGTTATAGAAAGAAATGCAGCACCAATAAACCAGGGCAATAATTTATGCTGATGCTCTTTGAATAAAAAATAAGCAAAAGGCAGTGGCAATGCCATTGAAATAATTCTGAGATAAACCATCTTCGCGTCATAAACAACTGCGATAAGCCAATGGGCCAATAGCAGTAGCAATAATGGAATGATTAAATAAACCGCAATGTCAGAAAACCAGCCGCTCAAGGTTTTATGTGATGCTGAATTTTGCTCGTGTTCATCAAGCATCAACTCTAATTCAGCAATCCGCTTTTCGTAAGCTTCTTGATTCGGGATTTCTGAAAGTCGTTTTTCTAGATCAGCCACTTTAGCCATCATTGGCTTAAATAGATAGAGATCTCGAGTGCATACTTTACAAACAACCGCTTCCTCAGAAACCTCCGATAAACAATATGGGCAATTCATTATTTTGCAACCACGAGGTTCATTACGGAGTTTGTTTCACGCCCCTCAGTATCCTTAACAGTAATGCGAATCACATGAGTACCTGGCGGGACCTCTGCCTTTGCAAAATCAATTCCACTCGCAGAAATTGCTGCCTTTAATCTAGGAGTGAGATCCACAAATGGAGATTTCATGTAGATCACCTTCACCGAATTTGGATCTATCTTAGATTCACCTCGAGCATCAAAGCTAACCTTGAATTCAAATGGGGACATCACTGGAGTATTTGCTTCTGGTGAATTTAGCTTAATAGAAGGTCCACGTGAAATACCTCTAGTAGATAAAGTCGGTGGTGTATCTGGCAACTCAGCTTCTTTTGGACTGATTAGAGGGGCAGCAAAAACTGTAGCTGTCATACCCAGAGTTATTAATGCCATTGAAATTTTTACTAAGGTCATATTTCGCCCCACAAATTAGCCTAATTAATACCAAAGATCATAAGCGATTACTCAACCAAAGCCACGAACCTGCTCGGATAAGAGTTGAGAAAAAAAAGCCCCTTGTATGGGGCTCTTTAAACAAGTACTGGCGGAGACGAGAGGATTCGAACCTCCGATCAGAGTTTTAGCCCCGATGCTCCCTTAGCAGGGGAGTGCCTTCGACCAGCTCGGCCACGTCTCCGTACTTGTTACTCTTACAAAGACCCACAGTTTAACGGATTACCGTCTGCTGAGGGTTTTACTGCAATTTTGATGCCTAATTACTTCTGATCCAGCTCAAATGCCTTATGCAAAGCACGCACTGCTAATTCCATATATTTCTCATCGATCACTACGGAAATCTTGATTTCACTCGTGGAGATCATGAGGATATTGATGCCCTCTTCGGACAAAGTGCGGAACATTTTGCTGGCAATGCCCACATGAGAGCGCATGCCAACTCCGACAACAGAAACCTTAGATACTTTTGGATCTCCAGAGATTTCTCTTGCTTCAATTTGAGATTGAACCGTGTTCTTTAATAAGTCCAAGGCCTTTTGATAGTCTGAACGCGGTACCGTAAAAGTAAAGTCGGTCTTGCCATCAACAGATTGATTCTGAATGATGATGTCTACATCAATATTGGCATCGGCAATCGGGCCCAGGATTTGATAAGCAATCCCTGGGCGATCAGGTACGCCAAGAACGGTAATCTTCGCTTCATCACGCGCAAAGGCGATGCCGGAAATAACGGCGGCTTCCATAGTGCTGTCCTCTTCAAATGTAATCAAGGTGCCCGACTTCATCTCCTGATCAAGGGGGATCAAGGGATCTGTCAAAGAAGACAGAACGCGGGTTTTAACTTTGTACTTACCTGCAAACTCAACAGATCGAATCTGCAATACTTTTGAACCTAAGCTGGCCATCTCCAGCATCTCTTCAAAGGTGATCTTGTCTAGACGACGCGCATCTTCGCAAACACGGGGGTCTGTGGTGTAAACACCATCGACGTCGGTGTAGATTAAACACTCATCTGCTTTCAGGGCAGCAGCCATTGCTACTGCAGAAGTGTCTGATCCACCGCGACCTAGGGTGGTGATATTGCCATCTGGATCAACCCCCTGAAATCCGGTGACTACTACTGCACGTCCCGCATTAAGATCGGCCAAGATTTTTTTATCGTCAATACTTTTAATGCGTGCTTTAGTGAAAGCAGAGTCTGTATGCACCGTCACCTGCCAACCAGCATAGCTAACTGCATCAATTCCTTCGCGCATTAAAGCTAAGGCTAAAAGGCCAGAACTGACTTGCTCGCCTGTAGATGCAATTTGATCTAACTCGCGGGGATGCGCTTCTGGATTAATTTCTTTTGCCAAACCAAGCAAGCGATTAGTTTCTCCAGACATAGCAGAAGGAACCACCACCACCTGGTGACCTGCACGCATCC
This sequence comes from Betaproteobacteria bacterium, assembly GCA_947378095.1. Classification (GTDB taxonomy): domain Bacteria; phylum Pseudomonadota; class Gammaproteobacteria; order Burkholderiales; family Burkholderiaceae; genus Polynucleobacter. Next base: position 29,396 of record CANCIL010000005.1, on the reverse strand, counting down.
ATTTCGCAACGCGTTTAGCAACATTTCCAATGCGCTCGACTGAGCCCATTGAGGTGCCGCCATATTTATGAACGATAAGAGCCATAAAACCGTCTTTTAAGGAGGAACACTGTTCCCCAAGGGTCTAAAAAGGCCTTATTTTACAGGGTTTTAAACCTCAAAGCCCGCTTGGCACCACTCGGGCAATACGCGGGGGCCTGAATGAACCAATTGGGGATAACTTACCCCAACCCCGGCCACAGCAATAAGCTCCTGCCGGATAAACAACAAGGGGGCCCGTCTCTGCCAAGGAGGGATGTCACCCTCCTGAAATAGATTCTTGAGCGATTTACGAGGGCTATTGGGCTTAATTTGAATCTTTTCAGCCCCTACCCTTGGCCTAACTTCAATCTGACCGTTTTTCTGAGCTTCCTTTACCCATTGCGCAGGTAGACCAGGCTCTTTACTCTTGGCATTCACTTTTTTAAATACCCACTCACCAACTTGCTCATCAGTAAGTTGTAATAGACCTCTCCAGAGACGAATCTTGCGTTCATCATGCAACCACTCCAGTTGTGCATCCTTTTTGGCACTGGCAAGATCTTTCCACCACGCAGCCAAACGCTCTTGAGATGGCATCGCCAACTCATGGGTCTTAAGCCAATATCGCACTACGTTATTAGCGGCAGGTAAATCATTCTCAGCTAGGATTATTAATGGCGGCACCTTTAAACCAGCCTTACCTATGATCGACTTGCCATCTTGCTTAGCCAAACGATCTAATAAGGTTTGTGATTGCGCCAACACTTTTGCACTGCGCGCCAAACTAGCAATGGCATCAGGCTGGATTTTTTCTAGCCTAGGAATAATGTCTTTACGAATGGCATTGCGACGATATTGGGTATTTTGATTGCTAGGATCTTCAACCCATTTGAGCTTATTGGTTTTGGCATATGCCTCTAGCTCAGTCTTACTTTGTTGAATCAGAGGTCGCCACAAGGTAATCGCCGTATCACCCTGCTTGAGCTCACGTGCCTCAGACATACCAGAAAGTCCCGCTACACCTGACCCGCGAAGAAGTTGCAAGAGCACCGTTTCGGCTTGATCATTTTGGTGATGTGCCAGTAATAAATCCTGAACACCATGATCAGCGCATAACTCAGCGAGCGCTTCATAGCGGGCTGTTCTAGCCCTGGCTTCAAGATTGCCCTGCTTTACATCATCACTTAAATGCAAGAGTCGAAAATCAAAATGAATCTCATATTTTTTTGCGAGCTTCTCGCAAAAGACAAACCATTCATCAGCTGCCTTTTGCAAACCATGATGAATATGAAATGCCCAAATTTCTGAAGGGTATTTGTTTGCTAAAGCGGATTTGCAAACAGTATCAAGAAGCACTACCGAATCGAGGCCGCCACTTAAGGCAACCGCAATTCGTTGTCCGAACTTAGGACTTGGCTGTGATTTCCTTGAACTTGCCATAACTCATTAAACGCTCATGACGGCGCTCAAGTAGCGCATCTTCTTTCATGCCATCAAAGGTCTTTAATGACTCAGCAAGTGCTTTATGCATATTGACCATCATCGTGTCGTAATCACGATGGGCACCACCAACAGGTTCAGCTACGATCTTGTCAATTAAACCCAAGGCTTTAATGCGTTGGGCAGTTAAGCCCAACTGCTCAGCCGCCTCGGAGGCCTTATCAGCCGTTTTCCATAAGATGGATGCACATCCCTCAGGAGAAATTACAGAGTAAGTAGAGTTCTGCAACATCAACACGACATCACCCATGGCAATCGCCAATGCCCCTCCAGATCCACCTTCACCAATAATGGTGGCAATAATTGGAACCGTTAACTCGGCCTGAACATATAAGTTGCGACCAATCGCTTCAGATTGATTGCGCTCTTCCGCATCAATCCCTGGAAATGCGCCGGGTGTATCTACAAAGGTAAATACTGGAAGTCCAAATTTTTCAGCAAGGCGCATCAGGCGCATTGCCTTGCGATAACCTTCTGGACGGCTCATGCCAAAGTTTCTTAGAGCGCGCTCTTTTGTATCGCGCCCCTTTTGATGACCTATTACCATGCAGGCCTGACCATCAAAACGCGCTAAGCCGCCAATGATCGACTGATCATCTGCAAAAGTGCGATCGCCATGTAACTCATGAAAGTCTGTGAATAAAGCATTCACATAATCTAATGTATATGGACGTTGTGGGTGACGCGCAACTTGGGAGACTTGCCAAGGCGTCAGATTTGCATAGACATCCTTGGTGAGCTGCATGCTCTTTTCTGTCAGGGTTTTGATCTCATCCGAAATATCTACTGAGGATTCATCCTGAACAAAACGGAGCTCTTCAATCTTTGCTTCTAATTCAGCGATTGATTGCTCAAAATCTAAGAAAGTCGTTTTCATAGCTTGATTTTAATATTCAACTGGAATGGGGTCGATACTTCTCCACATATACCAGGTTGCAACCGTTCGCCATGGGGCCCAGTTAGCCGCCACTTCACGGGCTTCATGCCGGCTGACGGGCTCTCCACTGAAATAATTGAGAGAAATAGCCTTAATTAGCCCCACATCATCTAATGGCAAGATATTGGGTCGTACTAGGTTAAAAATCAGGAACATTTCAGCGGTCCAGCGTCCAATTCCCCGAATATCACTCAGTTCCTTGATGACGCTTTCATCATCCATATCTTTCCATTGAGAGGCATGCAAGCGACCAGAATGGAAATGATCGGCTAGATCTCGGATGTATTCCACTTTACGCCCCGACAATCCAGCAGCACGCAATTCTTCTACTGTGAGCGCCAGGATATTTTTTGGATTCACCTTGCTTTTAGAAGCCAGCAAGACTCTATTCCAAACTGATTGCGCTGCTGCTACAGAAATCTGCTGTCCAACAATGGATCTTGCTAAGGTATTAAATGCATCACCACGAGTTACTAAAAAACCTGAGCCGATCCTAGGGATTATTTTTTTGAGAATGCGATCTTGCTTCATCAGCTCGCGACACGCCTGCTCCCAGTAATCCGGCGCAATCTCTTCAATGATCTTCTTTTCTTTAACAGCAGTCACTATGCTCTTCGCCATTCAGTAATGCCGCCCGGCTTATCTTCCAAAACAATTCCTTGCTCTAATAGCGTCTTGCGAATCAAATCCGCTTTTGCAAAATCTTTTGCTTGCTTGGCGCTTACGCGCGCTGCAATTTGCGCTTCAATTTGAGCAGGACTTAAACCATCGTCTGATTTAATCCCAGACTGCAAGAAATGGGTTGGATCTCGCTGCAAGAAGTGGAGCGCAGCGCCTAAGCTTTTTAGCGTGTTCGCCAATCCTGATTTTTCATGCCCTGAAGCTCGATTCACTTCACTTGCTAAGTCAAATAAGACTGCAATTGCCTCAGGCGTATTGAAATCATCATTCATTGCGGCTGAGAAGCGCTTTACCCATGGGTTTTCAATCTCAAGCGTCTCGACACGAGCCTCAGGGGCTTGGGATAGCGCGGTATATAGACGCACTAGGCCTGAACGTGCCTCTTCTAACTGCGCATCGCTATAGTTAATTGGGCTACGATAGTGCGCTTTGAGCATAAAGAACCGAATGACTTCTGGATCAAAACTTTTCAAGACATCGCGGATCAAGAAAAAATTACCTAAAGATTTGGACATCTTTTCTTCATTTACTCGAATATGGCCGTTATGCATCCAGTAATTCACAAATGGCGCATCATCCGCGCTGCGATTTTTGCCATACAAAGCACCTTCACTTTGGGCAATCTCATTCTCATGATGTGGGAACTGTAAATCCGCCCCGCCACCATGAATATCAAAGTGTTCGCCAAGTAAATCGCATGACATCGCAGAGCATTCGATATGCCAGCCAGGTCGTCCTTCACCCCAAGGCGATTTCCAACGGGTATCTGCCGGCTCTTCTGGCTTAGCACTTTTCCACAACACAAAATCTAATGGATCGCGCTTACCACCTGTCACTGCTACGCGCTCGCCTGCATTCAGTTCGTCTAATGATTTACCAGAGAGGCGACCATAGTCGGGAAGTAAGCGCACTGCAAAATTGACATCGCCATCATCCGCTTGATAAGCCAATTCATTTTCAATCAGCTTACCGATCATGCCTTGCATTTGCGCAATGTAATCCGTTGCCCTTGGTTCCAGATCTGGATGCATCAAACCAAGCTCGTCCGAATCAGCATGCATCGCATCAATAAAACGACCAGTCAGGGCTGAAATAGGCTCGCCATTCTCAATGGCCCGATTAATGATTTTGTCATCAATATCCGTTATATTGCGCACGTAAAGGACCTCATAACCGCTAGCCCGTAGCCACCGTACGACCATATCAAACACAATCATGACCCTGGCATGGCCAATATGGCAAAAGTCATACACCGTCATGCCGCAGACATACATTTTCACCTTGCCCGGTACGATGGGCTTAAAGACCTGTTTTGATCGGCTAAGGGTGTTATAGATTTGCAGCATAGGGCTATAAAGGTTGGGCAAGTGGCGCCAATTTGTTAGACTGAGCGCTGAGTATATCGAATGAGCCCGTTTTAAACCCTTACCTTATGTCAGTAACCGTCTCCGTGCCACGCCCAGCCGTACAAATTGCCCTGATAGCGGGTTTATCACTCCTCCTTTTGGGGGGTTGCACTACCCCTGCTCAAGAGCGCACTCAAGCAGAGCTCTTTGCCCTCAATGCGCAGAGAATGAACTCTCCATTGGCTGCAACCCAACCTTATTTGGGAGGTTACAGCCCAACTGACCCCCCTAGACTTTCTGCTGATGCGGGATATGACCCTTTAAACCCAGAACTCTCAGAAACCGTTGCTATTCCTTTTCTCTCATTTCTGATTATTGAGCCAGACCCTATTCCTAAAAATGCAGTGCCGCCAGAGGTAGAAAGATTAGTCAAGGCACGACAATTTCAAGACGCAGTCAATCTCATTAATCAACAACTCAAAGCCAATCCACGAAATGTGCAAATCCGCTTTGTGAAAGCGCGACTCCAGATTGAGATGCGCAAGTTTGATGATGCTAAGAAAACCTTAATCGAAATTACACAACAATTTCCTGAGCTCCCTGAGCCATACAATAATTTGGCGGCAATTGCTGCAAATCAAGGGAATTGGATTGAAGCAAGAGACTATCTAGAGCTTGCTCTAAAACTGCGCCCCACTTATGCGATTGCGGCTGCTAACTTAGGTGAGATCTATATTCGTCTTGGCGCGCAAGCTTATGAAAATGCCGCCAAAGGCGCCCAGACCAATCAACGTCAATACACCCTTCGCGCCAAAGCCTTGTTAGACGTTCTCAAGCCACCTGCTAGACGCCCTGCTGGAAATGTTCCAGCTAAACCTGCTAGCGATGCATTACAAAATACCAATTCACCAACCAACCCTCCAGAAAGTAGACCAAGCAATGGCGAAAGTACTGTTAAAAACTAATCAGGGTGATATCACCCTCATCCTTGATTCCGCTAAAGCGCCTAAGAGCGTTGCTAATTTTTTGCAGTACGTTAAAAGCGGTCACTACGATGGCACTATTTTTCATCGTGTTATCGATAACTTCATGATTCAAGGCGGCGGCATGACTGCTGGCATGAAACAAAAACCTACTGGTGCGGAAATTGAGAATGAAGCTAATAATGGTTTGAAAAATGAGCGCGGCACAGTTGCCATGGCTCGCACCAGCGATCCTCACTCTGCCACAGCACAGTTCTTTATCAACATAAATGACAATGACTTCTTAAACCACACCGCACCAAGCGCTCAAGGTTGGGGTTACGCAGTTTTTGGAAAAGTAAGCGATGGCATGGATGTCGTTGACAAAATTCGCAAGGTAAAAACTGGTAGTTCAGGTTTTCACCAAGATGTTCCTACTGAAGACGTTGTGATCGAGAAGGCCACTGTTCTCGAGGAATGATCCCGCAATACTCGAGCGCACTGCTCATATCAGACCTGCACCTTACGCCGTCAATGCCATTGACGGCGCAACGTTTTTTTGACTTCTGCGAAAAAGACGCCCCCAAAGTGGAGGCGGTTTTTATTTTGGGAGATCTATTTGAATATTGGATAGGTGATGATGCTGCCAGCTCATCCCCTTTTCAACAAGAAGTCAGGCGCGCACTGTCCAAGCTCTCAACCAAGGTAGCTACTTTTTATATCCATGGAAACCGAGACTTTTTAGTTGGCGCTGACTTTCTGAAAAAGACAGGCATGACCTTGTTATCAGATCCCGCGCAAATTGAAATTGCTGGTACTCCATATCTACTAAGTCACGGTGATGCGCTATGCACTGCTGATGTCGGTTATCAAGTATTTAGAACGTGGGTACGAAAGCCTTGGGTACAAAAACTATTTATACGCTTACCCCTCGATTGGCGTCAGTCGATAGCAAAGCAATTACGTAGCAATAGTCATATGAATGGCCAAAGCGCAGTACGCATCCCATCGCCTGAATATCGCATCAAAACCAATGTGACTCAGGATGCCTGTGCAGCTTTATTACGTGAACATGCAGCAATACGTCTGATTCATGGGCATACCCACCTTACCGCTCATCACCGCGAGCAATTGGGCGAACAAACATGGCAACGCTGGGTGCTTTCCGATTGGGATTTAGATCACCCTGAAAGCGTCTTACCTAAAGCAAATGCGCTTTATATCGACGGACTAGGTCCACGATTTATGGATTTGATTAAGCCCCAGCAACAGAAACTGCTTTAAGGCTACTCAGCCGATCGAGTACTTAGAGAGACTTTGCACCATCTGGGCATAAATGCGCGGGTTTGCTGCCATCACTTCACCGCTTTTTAAGAAGCCTTCTTCGCCGCGGTAATTGCCAACCAGTCCACCTGCTTCAGTAATGAGCAAGGCACCAGCAGCCATATCCCAGGGCTTGAGATCGCTCTCAAAAAATCCATCGTAACGACCTGCTGCAACGTAAGCCAAATCCAATGAAGCAGCACCAGGACGACGTAGTCCTGCACACTGACGTGACATCTCTGCAAAGATTTTCAAATACTTTTCTAAGTCTTGATCTTCACGATATGGGAAGCCAGTACCCAATAAAGAATTCGCTAATCGATCTTGGGTGCCAACACGTAAACGCCGGCGATCTAAATATGCCCCTGCTCCGCGGGTTGCTGTGAATAACTCGTCACGAGTGGGGTCATAAACCACTGCCTGTTGAGTTACACCATTGACCGCTAAAGCGATCGATACAGCGTATTGCGGAAATCCGTGAATAAAATTAGTTGTGCCATCCAATGGATCAATGATCCAGACATTCTCTGCATCAGTATTGTGCTCGCCAGTTTCTTCAGCCAAAAATCCATGGCTTGGATAAGCTTCGCTGAGCGTTTCAATGATTGCTACTTCTGCAGCTTTGTCCACCTCGGTAACAAAATCGTTATGCTGTTTACGATCAACCTGTAAGCGCTCTAAATTTAATGAAGCGCGGTTAATCACGGTTCCGGCACGACGGGCGGCCTTCACGGCCACATTTAACATGGGATGCATAGTATTGATGGACAAATTAAATAAGAACAAGCCTGTAATATTGCCAAGCAAAAACGCAAAACTGCATGACAATACGAAGCTAACAGACTGATTCTAAACGATTTGCATTTTTTACCCTAAAGCTATCCCTGCCCTATACGACCATGAATTCCAAGCAAGCTCAACTCCTTCGCTGGTTGCTGGTAGAAACCAGCCACCCCGGAAATGTGGGTTCTGCCGCCCGAGCTTTAAAAACCATGGGTTTTCGTGATCTGCGCCTGATAAACCCCAAGATGCAGAACATTGCTCATGAACCCGAGGCGATTGCTTTGGCTAGCGGGGCAAGCGACATCCTAAGTAATTCCCAAGAGAGCGACTCTCTGGAGTCGGCAGTACAGGGATGCTCCTTAGTCCTTGGTTTGACCAGTCGCGACCGCGAGTTTGGCCCGCCCTCACTTGATTGGGCGAAAGCGCGAACCCTGATTAGGCAAACCCTGCAGTCTGACCAAAGGGTTGCCCTTATGTTTGGTCCTGAGCGAACTGGTCTCGATAACCAGCACCTGTCCCTATGCACCCATCGGGTATGGCTAGACGCCAATCCTGAGTACCCCTCATTAAATCTGGCACAAGCCCTCATGGTTTGTGCTTTCACCCTCAGAGAGGCTTTAAATAGCGATTCTGAGGATCCTTTAGTAAGCCCAGATCAAATTGAGTATGCGGATCCTGCAGCGATTTCTGCCATGCTCGATCATTGGCGCTATGGGCTAGAAGCCATTGGCTATCTAGACCCTGCCAATCCCAAGAAATTGATGGCGCGCTTGCAAGCCTTATTTGCCCGCAGCCGCCTCCAAAAAGAAGAGATTGATCTCTTGCGTGGCATTGCAAAGCAGATGCTCCTGAGAAAATAAGCACATCCCGTTAAAATCGAGCAATGTTTAATTCCCTTTTTGACCACGTCGACTCGATCATTGCTCGAGACCCTGCCGCTAGAAATCGCCTTGAGGTCATTACTTGCTATCCTGGTTTACACGCTGTTTGGTTCCATCGAGTCTCCCATTTTTTATGGAACCTAGGTCTCAAATGGATTGCGCGCCTCATGTCCGTATTTGCGCGCTTCTTAACGGGTATTGAAATTCATCCAGGCGCCAAAATCGGCCGCAGGGTTTTTTTAGATCATGGTCTTGGCATTGTGATTGGCGAGACTACTGAGATTGGTGATGACTGCACCATTTACCAAGGCGTCACCTTAGGTGGCACTTCCCTATACAAAGGTGTTAAGCGTCACCCTACCTTAGGCAAAGGTGTTGTTGTCAGTGCTGGCGCAAAAGTTCTTGGTGGCTTCACAGTAGGTGATGGTGCTCGTGTAGGTTCTAATGCGGTGGCGCTAAAAGAAATTCCGCCAGGCGCTACTGCAGTGGGTATACCGGCTCGTATTTTGCATCCGGATTTGCCGCAAAGTGCCGATAGCAAAACTAAAGACTATTTTTCAGCTTATGGCGTCACACCAAATGTAGATGACCCAGTCTCAATGGCTCTCAAGGGTTTGATCGATGCCACAATTGAACAAGAAGCCAAAATAGCGGCTCTAGAAAAAATGATCTCCAAGCTGAATAACACGCCTGCCGGCTCGAGCGATGCAGCGGCTACAAGCGATACCAAGCGCGATCTAGATGCCATTAAAGAATGGCTTAAAGAGTAATCCGTTTTTAGTGAAGCGTGCGGGGATTCGGATTTCCAGAACCTAAGTTGCCGCCTGGAAATTCTTCTTCCTCATCATCATCGCCGTCATCATTTGGCATGCCAAATGTGAAACTCTCACCACCTTCTGGATGCCGATTTTCAATCTCATCCTCAGTGGCTGCGCGTACATCTTCTACTTGAACCCAAAAACGCAATGCCATTCCAGCGAGCGGATGATTACCATCCAACACTACTTGATTATCAGCGACGTCTGTCACCGTATAAATTAAAGGCTCATCGTCAGTGTCATCGCCAGCTTCAGCAGACTCTTCATCTGCATCAGGCACGCCCTCAAATTGCATACCCACTTCCAAGGGCTCAGGAAAACGCGTGCGAGGTTCAATTTTGAGTAATTCTGGATCGTACTCACCAAAGGCTTCGTTTGGCTCTAGCTGAATAGTGGCTTCATAACCAATATCTTGACCATCAAGCAAAGTCTCAATTTTAGGAAAAGTGCCTTCGTAGCCACCGTGCAGGTATACCATCGGAGAATCTGGTTCTTCGATGACATTATTCTGTGCATCGGTTAACTTATAACGTAGGGAAACGATGGTATTTTTTTCAATCTTCATGCGGAACTTATCAAACATTCGTTTTTAATCAATTTCTATCAAGCTTTTACATATGCCATCATTTTACTTGAGCAAGCCCTATCAGCCTCCAGAGGCCCCCAAAAACCTGCCTTTGAACCAGCCATGGGCATTATTTGGCGGAATGAGCCCCGAGCAGTTCATGAAACGGTATTGGCATAAAAAGCCTCTCTTAGTGAGAGGCGCTATCCCTGCTTTTGAGCTTGCTAAGAATAATCATCAAGAATTTACCAGTCCCATTTCTGCATCGGAACTCTTTAAGTTGGCTACGGATGATCTAGTAGAGTCTCGCTTGATTCAATCTAAACCCTGGAGCTTTCAATCTGGTCCTTTTAAAAAATCATCTATTCCTAAAGTGGATCACCAGGATTGGACATTATTACTTCAGGGAATGGAAGCGCACCACCCTGCTGCCGCAACCTTATTGTCTTGGTTTCGCTTTATTCCAGATGCCCGTTTAGATGACTTAATGATTAGCATCGCTGGGGTTGGTGGTGGAGTTGGGCCTCATTTTGATTCGTATGATGTGTTTTTAATTCAGATGTCTGGCAGAAGACAATGGCAAATTTCCATGCAGAAAGATTTAAGTCTGAACCCGAATCTTCCGCTCAAAATATTGCAGCACTTTCAGGTCGAACAAGAATGGGTATTAGAGCCTGGGGATATGTTGTATTTGCCGCCACATATTGCGCATGATGGTATTGCGCTTGATGCAGGTTGCCAAACCTGGTCAGTAGGATTTCGTTCCCCTAGCTTTAAAGAATTATTACAAGAAGGTTTATGGAGACTCGCTGAATCTTTAGAAGAGATTCCTGGTTTAGAAGAAAAATTTGCTGATCCAAAACAAGCTGCGAGCACAAACCCAGAAGAGTTGCCCATCGAACTCATTAAGCAATTAGAAAAGAAGCTCACAGGATTAAAGCTTGATCAAATCCAGCAGTTTTTACCGGGGATCACGGCCTACTTGACTGAGCCTAAGCAAGCGGCCTATTTCACGGGGCCGATGATGCCACTATCACCAAGTCAATTTGCTCAAAAAATAAGCTCTCATGCTCTGCTACCCCACCCGCAAACTCGGATCCTCAGCCTTCGCCCCAATATTTACTGCAATGGAGAACTGGTTTCTCGTGATCAAACTAGTCAAATACAAGGGGCTTGGCGAACCTTGGCTGCCCACAAAGCACTGACTCAAAAGGGCCTCCAATCTGTTGAAGCCTCAAGCCTGTATGAGGCCTACTTATCCGGATGGCTAATTTTCCAGTCCCAATGAAGAGATGGATATAATAATTACTGGAATATACCTAGGGATAATCCCTTGAATGATCCAACAACAATTACCGGTAATTGCTGTAATTTTTATAAGAGGAAACTACAAATGAAGAAGTCACTCGTACTCGCTGCTATGTTAGCTATCGCTTTGGCCGCTTGCGGTAAAAAAGAAGAAGCAAAACCTGCTGAAGCTGCTCCTGCTGCTGCTCCTGCTGCTCCTGCTGCAGAAGCTCCTGCTGCTGCTCCAGCTGCTCCAGCCGCTCCTGCTGCTGACGCTAAGAAGTAATCTTCTTCATGAAGAAAAAAAGCCGCTGAAAAGCGGCTTTTTTATTTGCCTTAATGCAATGATTAGCGAGTTAATTGCTCTGCAAGCAAAGTAAGTAATTGAAATCCTGCAGGCGTGTTTTCTGGCTTACCATCGGCGTCTTGGACATAGACACTCGATGCGTTATCGCCATTAGACTTCACAATCACCTGATATCGCTTGGCCTTTAGACTGGAATCATCTCGACTGCTAAACAAGTTGGAGAAGAAGCCCTTGGTATCACCCAAGTCTTTTGGATTAACGTAACGCACATAATAGACGCCGTTTGAACGATTCCGGTCTTCAACAGAGAAGTTCGAGCGATCAAGAGCTAAACCGACATCACGCCAAGAGCGATCAAAGCCAGAACTCATTTCAATATGGGCTGTGTTAACACCATCTTGAATGAATTTCGCTTTTGGAGTCTTTGGACCCAAAGGCGCGGCAACCATCGCCTTAGCCTGCTCTTGCGTCATTCCTAAACGCTCCATGAGGCGCGCTAAGAAAGCAGCTTCTAATTCTGGGTCATTCGGACGAGGCGTCCAGATTGTGGAGAGACAGGCTTGGGTAACGTCACGAACGCACTCTTCAACCGCGCCACGTTGAGTGATAAAGATCTCCGTTTCGCCAGGCTTAGTTGGCTCGAGACGAGTTTTGTATTTATCGCGCTCACCGGTATCAAAAATGGTACCAATCGTGCTGCTAATAGCAGAGCGAATAAAGTCTTGTGCAATCTTCGCACGGTTCTCTGCCCAATCAGTTTCCATGATTCCTGTGGACGGAGAATCAATGACTAATAAGAAACCATTTTCCTGCCAGAAATCTTTTACCTGTGGATACAACTCAACAGCTGGCTTTTCAACTACCAACCAACGGCGCTCTCCATCACGGGCAATTCTCATTCCCGGAATACCGGTCATGACATTGGTTCTCAGTTGTGAAGACTTCTTTACAGCCGCATTGTAGTCAGACATGGTGGCTGTGCCGTCTTGCACAATATAACGGCGGTCCGCCTGAGATGTGATCAAGTCGGGTGGGTATGCCAAGTTCGGCCCACGAATCGCGCCACTTCCTTTGTAGTCGATCGTATCGTTGCTAGTAACGGATTTGCATGACGTTAAGGTAGCAAGCGCCATCATTAACAAAGCAAGAATCGAACAATATCGACGCAGAAATTGCGTAAAACTTATCATAGTAGGCCCGCTTGTTTTAAGGCTGCCTTAAGAGGCTCGCGCAAAGGCTCACTTAAAGGTGTTAATGGCAGGCGGATGCCAGAGGTAATTTTGCCCATCTGATGTAAAGCCCATTTCACAGGAATTGGGTTGGCCTCGATGAACATTGCTTTATGTACTGCAATTAGTTTGTACTGAATCTCGCGCGTCCTTTTGACATCATCAGACATCGCCGCCACACAGAGTTCGTGCATCAAGCGCGGGGCCACATTGGCTGTAACTGAGATGTTGCCTTGTCCACCCATCAGCATGAGCATCGCAGCAGTCAGGTCATCACCAGAGAACACGGAAAAATCTTGATGACCTGCTCGCTTCAAATCAGCAATTAATAATGTGCCGCGCTCAAGACTACCAGTCGCATCTTTAATGCCGATAATCCCAGGAACGCTTGCTAGACGAACTACAGTCTCGCCCGCTAAATCAGCAACAGTACGACCTGGTACGTTATACAAAATAACTGGTAGATCGACTGACTCTGCAATCTTTTTGAAATGGGCATACATACCCTCTTGGGTTGGCTTGTTGTAGTAAGGCACTACTTGCAAGCTTGCATCTGCACCAACCTTTTTTGCAAATTGAGTTAACTCAATTGCTTCCAATGTGGAATTTCCGCCGGTACCGGCAATCACCGGAATTCTGCCGGCGATGTGTTCAACTGTTGCGCGAATCAACTCACAGTGCTCATCAACAGAAACGGTTGGAGACTCTCCACTGGTTCCTACAATCACAATGCCATCGCTTCCCTCGGAGACGTGCCAATCCAGTAATGATCGCAAACTGGCGTAATCCAGGCTGCCATCTTCCAGCATCGGCGTAACGATAGCCGGCATACTGCCTGATATGGGCTTTTTATTTCCTGCGGAATGAGCTGTATTTGTCACCGAATGTATACCGATTTTTAGCTGTCTTAACCCTGAAATTGTAACGGAAGGTGCGCTTTTAGACCGCTTTTACTGCGCAGATCCTCTGCATCATGGCTGGCTTGGGGCTGTCCTGATAAATATCCTCGTAAGCCACTACTTTTAGGCTATGCCTTTGGGCTAAAGCGAGCAATTCCCCTGTTTTTAAGAGGAAATTGGGGTTTGAGGGTTTGCCAAAAGCTTCGTTCCCCTGGGCGAAGGTTTCGTATATGAATACGCCCCCAGGAGCAAGCATTTGGGGCAATCGATCCAAATGGGGTCGATATAAATAGTTCGTCACCACTATGCCGTCGAATAAACGACCCTCTAGGGGCCAAGCATCAAGCTCAAGATCCAGCTCTTGGGTCGTGATTTGCGTTTGATTACCCAATGCAAATAGACTGAGATCGCGATCAACTGCGGTAACGGAAAATCCCGCATCGGCCAAATAGTAAGAATGTCGCCCTGAACCACAGGCAAGATCTAATACCGAGCCATGACTTGGAATCAGAGTAGCAAAACGCTGCACCCATGGTGAAGCGTCCAGTATTGCGTCATGACTTGGCAGCAACACTGGCCTTAATCGTATGCTAGGCCCATAGATTCACGGACCTCACGCATGGTTTCCTGAGCGACCTTGCGAGCCTGATCGCAACCATCAGCAATGATGGAGCGCAACAAACTAGGATCGTCAAGGTATTTTTGTGCCCGCTCAAACATCGGTTGTTGCTCAGCAAGAATAGCGTCAATCACTGGCTGCTTACACTCAAGGCAACCAATACCAGCAGACTTGCAGCCTTTATCTACCCACTGCTTAGTCTCTTCACTGGAGTAGACCGTATGCAATTGCCATACAGGGCAACGGGCAGGATCACCAGCATCTGTGCGGCGTACCCGAGCAGGATCGGTTGGCATGGTTCTGACTTTCTTAATCACATCCTCTGGCAACTCCCGAATACCGATGGTATTGCCATAGGATTTGGACATTTTCTGTCCATCAATACCTGGCATACGTGAAGCTGTCGTCAACAAAGCCTGAGGCTCTGGCAAGATGATCTTGCGAGATCCCTCTAAGAACCCAAATAATCTTTCGCGATCTGCCATGGAAAGACTTTGAGCTTCTTGCAATAAGGCTTTTGCCTGCTCTAGCGCCTCATCATTGCCACGCTCCTGAAAAGCAACCCGGAGTTCCGTATACATTTTGGCGCGCTTGCTACCCAGTTTCTTAACTGCCTCTAAAGCCTTTTCTTCGAAGCCAGGTTCACGACCATATAAATAATTAAAGCGTCGTGCTACTTCACGAGTCATCTCAACGTGTGGAACCTGATCTTCGCCAACCGGCACAAATTGCGCGCGATAAATCAGAATGTCAGCTGCCTGCAGCAGGGGATAACCTAAAAAGCCGTAAGTTTGCAGATCCTTTTCTTTTAATTTCTCAATCTGATCTTTATAGGTGGGCACCCGCTCAAGCCAGCCCAATGGGGTTCCCATGGAGAGCAATAAGAAAAGTTCAGCATGCTCGGGCACTTTACTTTGAATAAATAAAGTAGCTTGGTTGGGATCAACGCCAGCAGCCAACCAATCAATCACCATATCCCAAACGGATTGCTCTATGACATCAGGAGTTTCGTAATGGGTTGTTAAAGCATGCCAATCCGCCACAAAGAAGAAGCAAGGATATTCTGACTGCAAGCGCACCCAGTTTTTTAAGACACCATGATAGTGACCCAGGTGTAAGTTACCAGTTGGTCGCATGCCAGAGAGAACGCGTTCAGCAAACATCTTATTTTTATCTTTAACTATATAAATTAATGAAACACAGACCAAACAGGTGTGAGGTGTTCGGGTAAAAGCGGCAAAACTCCTAAATCAATATGGCTCTCTGAAGGATCATGAAAGTCCGAACCTCGAGATGCTAAAAATCCATATTGTTTAGCAATTTTTCCGTACTCCTGATACTGATCGGGACTATGACTTCCTGTAATAACTTCGATTCCAAGGCCGCCATGGTCTTTAAAGAACTGGAAGAGTTCATCCCTTTGCATGGCATTCAGTTTATAGCGTCCCGGGTGGGCAATGACTGCAACACCCCCAGCATGCTTAATCCAGCTTATCGCTTGATCCAAATTGGCCCAACGGTGCGGGACATAGCCTGGTTTATCTTCAACTAAATAGTTTTTGAAAACATGCTCTGTATCTTTGCATACACCCTTCTCTACTAAGAAACGGGCGAAGTGTGTTCTAGAAATTAAATCGTGATTACCTGCGTAATGCAATGCACCCTCGTAGGCACCAGGAATGCCAACCTTAAGTAATTGATCGGCCATTTGCTTGGCGCGATCACCTCGACCTTCACGTGTACGCTTTAGTCCATCCAAAATATCTGCATCTTGATGATTAATTCCTAAGCCTACAATATGAATGGTTTGGCCCATCCATGTGACTGAAATTTCCACTCCAGCCAGATAATCCATTTTTAAATCAGCGGCGGCAGCTTTAGCGCGCTCTTGACCGCCCAACTCATCATGATCAGTCAACGACCACAGTTGCACTCCATTTGCATGCGCGCGTTGCGCAAGCGCTTCAGGCGTTAACGTGCCATCAGAGACTACTGAATGGCAGTGCAAATCGGCGTTCATTGTTGAAATGGAGCTCATAGCCCTATTTTAGGTCAAGCTGGTATCAATGACACGGCGAGGCGCATCTAGGTAGTCACGTGACTGCATTTCGATCAAACGCGATACCGTTCGAGAAAACTCAGCAGTAATTTGGCCCTCGGTATACAAATCTGGGGCCGGCACTTCAGCCGAGATAATGAGTTTGATCTTATGGTCGTATAAAACGTCAATTAGCCAGATAAAGCGACGCGCCTCATTCGTCATCCTAGGCGGCATATAAGGTACGCCAGACAGAATGACCGTATGAAATTGATTAGCAATCTCCAGATAGTCATTTTGGGAACGCGGGCCACAACATAAAGTCTGAAAGTCAAACCACACTACGCCATTCCCCATGTGCAAGGGTCGCAGTTCGCGAGACTCAATATTGAGTACTGGCATGCGCTTCTCTTTTTGATTGCCAATGAGAGTCTGAAACATTTGACCCAACCTAGTCTGTGTTTCTGCATTGACTGGGGTTAAATAGGCCTCTACTTGTGCCATCTGAACACGACGGTAGTCATTACCTGCATCAACATTCAAAACATCCAGCTTTTCTTCCAGTAATTTAATTGCCGGAATTAAGCGATCACGATGCAAGCCATTTGGATAAAGCTGATCAGGGCGGTAATTTGAGGTCATCACAAACTGCACTCGATCTTCAAAAAGCGCACTTAACAAGCGATACAAAATCATCGCATCAGCAATATCGTTGATATGAAACTCGTCAAAACAAATCAAGCGATAGCGATTGGAGATTCTTTTAGCTAACTCATCAAGGGGATCTGCTAAGCCCGAGAGCTCATGTAGCTCTCGATGGACTTCGCGCATAAATTCATGAAAGTGGATACGGATCTTTTTTTCTAATGGAGAAGCAGCATAAAAGCAGTCCATTAAGAAGGATTTGCCACGACCTACACCGCCCCACAAATAAAGGCCTTGCGGCAAGGCAGGCTTAAAAATCGCCTTTTTAAAATTATTACTGCGAATTTCTTTATAGGCAATCCACTCGTCTTCGCACTGTTGCAAGCGCTCAATAGCACGAAGCTGCGCGGGATCGCTTTGATACCCGCGCGTCTTTAACTCTTGCTGATAAAACTCAATCGTTTTCAATTACATATTTAATGCGCGTTGATCCGTTGCTAATGCTGCTTCGCGCATTACTTCTGACAGGCTTGGATGCGGATGACAGATACGTGCAATATCTTCTGCTGCTGCTTTGAATTCCATGGCCACAGCGGCTTCAGCAATAAGATCAGAAGCATTTGGCCCAATAATATGAACGCCAAGGATTTCATCTGTTTTAGCATCTGCCAATACTTTGACAAAACCATCAGCACGACCCATCCCCAAGGCACGACCATTGGCTGCAAATGGAAATTGTCCAACCTTATAAGCGATGCCAGCTTCTTTAAGTGCTTGCTCTGTTTTACCAACCCAGGCAATTTCAGGATCGGTGTAGATCACCCAAGGAATGCAGTTGTAATCGATATGGGGTTTTTGTCCTGCAATCACTTCAGCAACCAACACACCTTCGTCCTCTGCCTTATGTGCCAACATAGGACCACGTACCACATCGCCTACAGCGTATATGCCAGGTGCAGCAGTAGCGCAAGTATGGTCATCAATTGGAATGAAGCCACGCTCATCCACTTTCAAACCAATCTTGTCTAAACCTAAGTTATCAGTATTGGGTACACGACCAACAGAAACAATGAGGCGATCACATTCCAATTTAACGGCTTTGCCAGCGCTATCAGTGTATTTAACCACTACACCCTTCTTATCCGCCTTCACATCACCGATCTTCACGCCCATATTGATGTTCAAACCTTGCTTCGTAAAAAGCTTTTGCGCTTCTTTAGCAATGCCTTGATCACATGCTGCTAAGAATGTGGGCAATGCTTCGAGAACAGTGACTTCAGATCCAAGACGACGCCATACTGAACCAAGCTCCAAACCAATAACACCAGCACCAATAACGCCGAGCTTTTTAGGCACAGAATCAAATTTCAGTGCGCCCTCGTTATCGCAAACCAAGACATTGTCTACAGTTAAGCCAGGTAAGTGACGAGCTTTAGAACCAGTAGCAATAATCACGTTCTTTGCTGACACTGTTTCTTTGTCTTTGCCATCAATCTTGACTTGATAGCCATCAGCACTCTTACCTTCAAAAGACGCGTGTCCTTTTAACAAAGTAATTTTGTTTTTGCGGAAGAGATACTGAATACCGCCAGTCATTTTGGTAACGATATCGTCTTTGCGGGAAACCATCTTCTTAGAATCAATGCTGACAGAGCCAACTTTGATGCCATGATCCGCAGCATGATGACCGATCTTCTCAAACTCTTCTGAGGAGGCTAGCAATGCTTTAGATGGAATACAGCCAACGTTTAAGCAAGTACCGCCTAAGCGTGGCTCTCCCTTAGGATCGTCATAAGCATTTGATTCAGCACAAGCAACCTTAAAACCGAGTTGCGCTGCACGAATCGCAGCGATGTAGCCACCAGGCCCACCGCCAATTACAAGTACATCAAAAGCTTGGCTCATGATCTTCCCTTCTTACAAATCAAGAAGGAGACGTGAAGGATCTTCTAAAGCATCCTTCATGGCAACCAAACCAAGCACAGCCTCGCGACCGTCAATGATGCGGTGATCATATGACAAAGCAAGGTAGTTAATTGGGCGCACAACTACTTGACCGTTCTCAACAACAGCGCGGTCTTTAGTAGCGTGAATACCTAAAATGGCAGATTGCGGAGGATTGATGATTGGAGTAGAGAGCATGGAGCCAAATACGCCACCGTTAGAGATGGAGAATGTACCGCCAGTGAGTTCTTCAATAGACAACTTACCTTCACGAGCTTTAGCGCCGAACTCAGCAATCTTCTTCTCAATATCAGCCAAATTCATTTGGTCAACATCACGCAGAATCGGAACTACTAAGCCACGTGGTGAGCTCACTGCAATACCAATGTCAAAGTAACCGTGATAAACGATGTCATTACCATCAACAGATGCATTGAGTAATGGGAATTTCTTCAAGGCATGGGTGGCTGCTTTGACAAAGAAGGACATAAAGCCTAACTTCACACCGTGTACTTTTTCAAACTGGTCTTTATATTTGTTACGCAAGGCAATTACTGGACCCATATTGACTTCATTGAATGTCGTCAAGATGGCGTTGTTTGCTTGAGACTCAAGCAAACGCTCAGCAATACGAGCACGCAAACGACTCATTGGTACTCGCTCTTCTGGGCGATCACCCGTCGGAATTGGTGCGCTTGGTAATGCAGCAGACTTAGCACCACCTGCAGAAGCATTCAAGGCATCACCCTTGGTGATGCGTCCATCTCGTCCAGAGCCAGCAACTTGGCCAGCATCTACATTTTTCTCAGCAAGAATTTTTGCAGCTGAAGGCGAAGCGGCTGCGCCAGAAGCTTTTGCTGGAGCTGCCGCTTTTGCAGGCGCTGCGGCTGGAGCAGCAGCTGGTGCAGGTGCAGAGGCCGCAGGGGCAGCAGCAGCAACAGCTGCGCTATCAATCTTGGCAATCAATTGCTCGGCAACTACAGTACCACCATCGCCGACGATAATTTCTGTCAAAACACCAGCTGATGGCGCTGGAACTTCGAGAACTACTTTATCTGTTTCGATTTCAATCAAGATCTCATCTTGATCAACAGCATCGCCGACTTTCTTTTTCCACTGCAATAAAGTTGCCTCAGCAACTGACTCAGAGAGTTGGGGAACTTTAACTTCAAAAATAGCCATGATTAATCCTAGTAATTTATATGTAGAGTAATGAGAACGATTATTTCGTAATCACGTAACCTTTAAGTTTGGCAAATGCCGCCGCGAGCAATGACTTCTGTTGCTCTTGATGGAGGTGGGCATAACCGCAAGCTGGTGAAGCTGATGCTGGGCGACCTGCGTATCCCAACTTCATGCCATCAGACATGCCTTCCAAAATATTGTGTTGAACGAAGAACCATGCACCTTGGTTTTGTGGCTCATCCTGACACCACACGATTTCTTCCAATTTTGGATATTTCTTCAATTCAGCACCAAGCGCCTTGTGCGGGAACGGATACAACTGCTCCAAACGAATAATCGCTGCATCGTCAATCTTCTTCTCGGCACGGGCCTTTACCAAATCGTAATAGACCTTACCGGAACAAATAATTAAGCGGTTTACTTTCTTGGCATCAATGGAGTCATCACGCTCGCCCAATACAGTGTGGAATCCACCCTTTGTAAATTCAGATAATGGTGAGGCAGCTTCCTTGTTACGCAATAAAGACTTTGGCGTAAATAAGATCAGCGGCTTACGGAACTGACGAATCATCTGCCGACGCAAGACATGGAAAATCTGCGAAGCAGTAGTCGGCTGAATCACTTGCATATTGGTATCAGCACACAATTGCATGAAACGCTCAAGACGTGCAGAAGAATGCTCTGGTCCCTGACCTTCATAGCCGTGTGGCAACATCATGACCAATCCGTTAGCACGACCCCACTTCACCTCACCGGAAGCGATAAATTGGTCAATCACCACTTGAGCGCCGTTAGCAAAGTCACCAAATTGCGCCTCCCAAATAGTGAGTGTATTTGGTTCTGCTGCCGCATAACCATACTCAAAACCAAGAACCGCCTCTTCAGAAAGGATCGAGTCAATCACCACAAATGGGGCTTGATCTTTAGTAACGTGCTGAAGCGGCGTGTAAGTACCGATATCCCACTTCTCACGATTTTGATCATGCAATACAGAGTGGCGATGGGTAAAGGTGCCACGACCACTATCTTCACCTGAGAGTCGTACTGGATAACCACTGGCTACTAGAGAAGCAAAAGCCATGTGCTCGCCCATACCCCAGTCAATATTCACTTCACCACGTCCCATGGCAGCACGATCTTTATAGACCTTCTCAACCAACGGATGTGCTTTGAAGTTATCTGGAATGGTAGAGATCTTCTCTGCTAAACGCTTCCACTCTGTTAATGGAATCGCAGTATCTGCTTCATCAGTCCACTTCTTGTTTAAAAATGGAGACCAATCTACTGCGTACTTGCCTTTGAAGTTACTTAATACCGGATCTGAAGTTTGCTTACCAGCATCCATAGCAGCACGGTATTCCTTCACCATCAAGTCCCCAGTACCAACCGGCAGGGCGCCCTGCGCTTCCAATCGATCAGCATAGACCTTACGGGTACCAGGATGGGCTGCAATGATCTTGTACATCAATGGCTGAGTCATCGCTGGTGAATCTTGTTCGTTGTGACCCAACTTACGGAAACAAACGATATCAACCGCAACGTCTTTGTGGAATTTGGTGCGGAACTCAATCGCCAATTTAGTCGCCAGAACAACCGCCTCAGGATCATCACCGTTTACGTGCAATACCGGCGCATCAACAATCTTCATGATGTCGGTGCAATACAAGCTTGAACGTAAGTCACGCGGATCAGATGTCGTGAAACCAATTTGGTTATTAATCACAATATGGACCGTACCGCCGGTGGAATAACCACGAACCTCTGACATTGCTAAAGTTTCTTGCATGACACCCTGACCAGCAATCGCAGCGTCGCCATGAACCAATACTGGCAACACTTGCTCACCAGTTAGATCCCCACGACGCTCCATACGAGCACGTGCAGATCCCTCAACTACTGGGTTCACGATCTCTAAATGGGATGGATTAAATGCCAATGACAAATGGACTGGGCCTGCAGGAGTAGAAATATCGCTCGAGAAGCCTTGGTGATATTTAACGTCACCTGCTGGCAAGGTTTCGGGGCCCTTGTGTTCAAACTCGGCAAACAACTCTTTCGGCATTTTGCCCAAGGTATTCACCAAGACGTTGAGACGACCGCGGTGGGCCATACCAATCACAATCTCCTGCACACCCTTGGCGCCTGCTTCACGAATGAGCTCGTCCATACAAGCGATAAAGCTTTCACCACCCTCAAGAGAGAAGCGCTTCTGACCTACATACTTAGCCTGAAGATAACGCTCTAAGCCTTCTGCCGCTGTGACGCGGTCCAGAATCTGACGCTTCTCTTCCACATTAAAGCTGGGCGTAGAGCGAATGGACTCTAACTTCTCTTGCCACCATTTTTTAATTTTTTGATCCGCGATAAACATGAACTCAGCACCAATCGTGCCGCAGTAAGTTTCACGTAAAGCTTGGAGCAAATCGCGCAATCTCATTTCTGACTTGCCGAAGAAAGTATTGCTGGTATTGAAGACGATATCCATGTCGCCATCAGTAAAACCATAGAAGGCAGGGTCAAGCTCAGGAATATCCTGGCGCTCCGTACGCTTCAAGGGGTCAATATCAGCCCAGCGATTGCCGACGTTTCGATATGCGGCAATTAATTGCTGAACAGCAACGCGTTTGCGCCCCATTTCCGAATCAGCCGAATCAGAAATCGTTCTGATGGGGCCTTGCATAGCACGCTCGGCAAATGACGCAACAATGGGTCCGTGCGCAATATCGGTTCTAGATGAACCATCAACCGCAGGAACTTGTTTCACGTTATCAAAATAATCTCGCCAATGCGCTTCTACAGAAGTCGGATCGTGCAAGTAGGATTCGTAGAGCTCTTCTACATAGGGGGCGTTTCCGCCGAAGAGATAGGAATTATCTCTTTGGTCCTGCATCATGATGCTCACCTTTCATCGGGTTTCCCGAATAAAAACTGTGGTTATAACCATTCGCTACGCGGCTACACCGCTTGACGAATTGCTCTGTGCAAATACATCTACAACACCAATAATTTAACACGATTACCCATTGATTCATAAAGGGCTTTCCCTGATTTTTCTGAAATTGAGGGTATTTCCCCTGAAATCATTAGTTAATAAGAAGTTTCCTACCGCCCTTTCAATATTCACCGACAGATACAAACATATTTGATTCTTATTCTCTAAATCTTCAATTAGATTAATAAAAAAGGGAAATATGAAAACAATTACCCCAGATATGGAATATCTCAGCACTAGGCAAAGTGCCAAAGTGCTGCAAGTATCACTAGGTACAGTCCAAAAAATGGTGGAACTAGGCGAATTAATTGCCTGGAAAACCCGTGGAGGCCATCGGCGAATACTGGCCAGCTCGCTAGAACAGCAACTTCAGCGTCGAAAACGGGCAATGCGGCAAAAATCTACCCTCCATTGCCTAGCCCTAGGCATATTTAGAAGAGCTGAAAATAGTGAGGAGCTATTGGAATCTACTCAAGATTGGCAATTAAAAGTAGAAATGCAGGTTGCTATCGATAGTCTTGAGGGCCTAATGAAGGCGGTATCGATTGCCCCCGACCTGATCTTTCTAGATGCCCTCATTCCCCCGATTGAACAGGTGCATCTAATACATTACCTTAGTAAAAACAAGGATACACAGCGCATACCTATACTAGTAGATGAAGGTTTTATTAAGCTTCATCCTGGTGTTGTCTCTCTCGTTGATGAAAACAGTGGCGCTAGGCCGCCTTTATCAGAAAACCTCAAAATAGAGCTTGAAAAGGGCTTAATTGAGCTAAATCCACTAATTGTTGCCTACCCAGCCACCAATCCTGAGCTTGATCCTGCGTGGAGTCATCGCAGTCGTCATGAATTATTAGAACCCGTATTTATTGAGGCTCTATCTAGGAAGTGCCTCTAGAAAAAAGGCCGCTTTAAAAGCGGCCTTTTCATAAATCTTATTAATATCAATCACTTAAATTGCAAAGCTATTGCGATCTCTACCTTCAATCCACTTAGGAGCCTTGCCACGGCCTGTCCAGGTTTCGCCTGTAGAGGGATTACGGTACTTAGGCGCTACCTTGCCCCCAGGGCTACGCGTGCCCGCTTTACGGCTAAACAGGTCAGAAGCAGTTAAGTGATACTGCTCAATAATCAGCTTGGCCTTAGCAATACCATCCGCCTTCTCGAGTGCAATAGCCTCTTTAATCTGTTTATCTAAATGTTCACGCTGGGCCAAGAGCTCTTTATAAGAAGCCATATATTCATAATCTCCAAATAATAGGTTATGTCAAGTAACGATAATTACGCTATTTAAAGGATTAATTATATATAAATTAATTAACCTAGCAATATAAAGCCTTTATACCCATATTGATTCAGAAATAATATCTGTAATTAAAATATTATTAATATATTAATTATAAATACTATGCTTAATTATTAAGCATCTATTTTTCGCAGTACAAAAGTGCCGCTCGATTTAGCGGTGATCTCCCCTGCCTCATTTAATACCACTGCTTCACAATAATTAATCGACTTTCCAGACTTCAGCACTGAACCTTCTACCGCAATCTTGCCTACAGTGGGACGCAAAAAACTAATGGTCATATCAATCGTGATGGCACCTAAGGGGTGATTCATGGCGCTGCGGGCAGCAGCGGCCATTGCAAAGTCCAGTAGTGTCATGATCACGCCGCCATGCGCAACCCCAAAGCTATTCTCATGCTCTGCTTGCATCGTTAAGGTGATACGCGATTTTCCTTTTTCAGCAAATTCAGGCACAACCCCTAAATGATCCAAAAAAGGAATAGTTAAACCAAAATATTGAGTCGGTTTTTGTTTAGCAGTCATAGTTGCACAAGAATGAGGAGAAGTCAGAATAAATAAGTTGGTCGGGGCGAGAGGATTTGAACCTCCGACCACTTGCACCCCATGCAAGTACGCTACCAGGCTGCGCTACGCCCCGACGAAGACAAAATTGTATCAGTACTACTTAGAGAGAATATTGAGAACGGCCAGCAATTCATCACGGAGCTTGAGCTCACCGCGTGCTTCTTCGAGGCGATTTCTAGCACCACTGATGGTGAAGCCCTCTTCATAGAGAAGTGCCCTAATCTTGCGAATCAGCACGACTTCATGATGTTGATAGTAGCGGCGATTGCCACGACGCTTCTGGGGATTGAGTTGTGAGAACTCCTGCTCCCAATAGCGCAGCACATGGGAGCGCACGCCACAAAGGTCAGCTACTTCACCTATAGTGAAGTAGCGCTTAGCAGGAATTGGGGGAAGTTGAGAGCTCAGCAATGCCGAGCTTGCATCAAACTCGGTTTTCTCGAGCATGTGACTCCACTACATCTTTTAGCTTTTGACTTGCATGAAAGGTAACCACGCGTCTGGCTGCAATCGGAATCATTTGACCTGTTTTGGGATTTCGGCCAGGACGAGCCGATTTATTGCGCAGCTGAAAATTACCAAAGCCCGAAATTTTGACTTCAACACCTGCTTCAAGAGAATGGCCGATGCGGTCAAAGAAGGCATCAATCATATCTTTGGCTTCACGCTTGTTTAAACCTACCTGATCAAAGAGTGCTTCAGAAAGTTCATTTTTGGTAACGGTATCGTTAGAAATCAATTCAGTCATTGCTAGTCTCTTTGGTAACTAATTAATTATTTGATTTATGCCTAATATTAAACCTAGCGCAAACGGGCTGCGCACTTTTTCTCGACCGTTCCCAATAAAGTAGCCATTACTGCATCAATTTGGGGATCTTGCAATGTTTCATTAGGGTTTAACAGAGTAATACGGAAAGCCAAGCTCTTCTCATCGTCAGCCATACTACCCGAACCTGCTTTTGGTTTGAATTCATCAAAGAGCTCGATGGTTTGAACAAAATTCTGTTTTGCCCCCATCATGGCATCTAATAATGATTGTGCAGAAACGGATTGCTTCACAACGACAGCTAAATCTCTCTGCACCGCAGGGAACTTGCTTAACTCCTGTGGAATCGGTAAACCCAGATCACGAATAGACTCTAAATCCAGTTCAAATAGAACTGGTGCTTGTGGCAACTCATAAGCTTGTTGTAAGCCAGGATGCAATTCACCGATCCAACCCACGACATGTAATCCACTAGCAGAATTCAAAAGCACTTGAGCGCTACGCCCTGGATGCAATGCTGGATGTTGTGCAGCTTGCGTTACAAAATGTAGCGGATCAATGACTCGCTCAAGATCTCCTTTAACATCAAAGAAATCAACTGCTTTCGTTGCGCTTCCCCATTGCTCAGGGACAAAAGATCCATATGCTAAACCACCAATCTTCTGCGGTTGATGAAAACCAGCCACTTTGCCAGCCTCATCTTGCACATTGGAATCACGCTTGAATACCCGCCCAGCTTCAAACAGGCGTACACGGCTGGAGCCACGATTTAAATTGGCTTTGAGGTTAGCCAATAAGCCACCCCATAAGGTGCTGCGCATCACCCCATATTGGCTAGCAATTGGGTTGAGAACGGCAATCATGTCTTTTTCAGTCGCACCAGTTAATCGCTGCTCGCTCTCAAGATCAGTAAAACCAAAGTTCACAGCCTCTTGATAGCCCTGTAGGGCTAAACGTTGACGTAGCAAATGAATGCCACGTTTAGCTTCGGCCTTAGCACTCATTTTGAGCTTTGCTACTGGCGGTGTATCTGGAATATTTTCAAAGCCATACATGCGTGCGACTTCTTCAATTAAATCTTCTTCAATTTCAATATCAAAGCGATAGCTTGGAGAAATAACAATAAATGCATCACCCTCTTGCTTGAAATCAAATCCAAGTCGCTTGAATACATCAGAAATAACTTCTGTTGTCAGCGGAATACCGATGACTTTTTCCGCACGAGCTAAACGCATCTTGACTGGCTTACGCTCCGGCACATTCAAAATTTGATCGTCAATCGGACCTACTTGCCCACCACACACCTCAATAATTAAGGCGCTGAGATATTCCAAGCAGTTCACCGTATTTTGAGGATCGACGCCACGCTCAAAACGATGCGCGGCATCCGTGCTGAAATTGAAGCGACGGGCACGTCCTTGAATAGCTGAGGGCAACCAGTAAGCAGACTCAACATAGATATTTTTAGTGTCATCGCTTACGGCACAGTGATTACCACCCATGATTCCGGCAAGAGCTACTGGACCTGTTTGATCTGCCACCACACCAGCATCCTGCATCCTGCCAGCAGAATCCGGGCCCTGCAATGTCACCGTCTGGCCATTGAGAAGCTCAAGAGTTTCTCCTGCTTTTGCCCAACGAACAGTGATATCACCATTCAATTGATCAATATCAAACACGTGGGTAGGTTGACCCATTTCCAACATGACATAGTTAGATAGATCAACCAATGCAGAAATACTTCTTTGACCAGCGCGCGATAAACGCTTCACAATCCAGTCAGGTGTTTTAGCTTGTGGATTGACACCACGAATGACGCGTCCAGCAAAACGACCACAGAGCTCTTTATTCTCTACAGTCACCTTGCGCTTGTCATCACTAGAAACAGCTGGTGCATTCCACTGCGGAGAACAAAGTGATACTCCTGTAATCGCGGCAACTTCTCTTGCCATTCCCATCAAGGACAGGCAATCAGCTTTATTCGGTGTTAACTTAATAACAAAAATTTGATCATCTAGATCAAGGTATTTACGAATATCTTGACCAACTGGCGCATCTTCAGGCAACTCCAAAATACCTTCATGATCATCACCAAGACCGAGCTCACGACCGGAGCACAACATACCTTGACTTTCTACGCCACGGAGTTTGCCAACCTTAATCAGAAATGGCTTGCTACCCGCTTCTGCTGGAGGCAACTCTGCACCGACTAAGGCGCATGGAATTTTGATACCAGCACGTGCATTGGGAGCACCACAAACAATTTGCAATTCTTGACCAGTGCCTGCATCTACCTTACATACGCGCAAACGATCTGCATCAGGATGTTGCTCAGCAGACAAAATCTGAGCAACCACAATCTTCGTAAATGCGGGGGCAACTGCATGCTGCTCTTCAACTTCTAAACCGGCCATGGTCATGGCATGGCCTAATGCCTCGCTATCAAGCGATGGATTTACATACTGACGAAGCCAAGATTCAGAAAATTGCATATGTTTTTACAGGGATTATTTTTCTTATGCAGGAAATTGAGCTAGAAAACGTAAATCATTTTCAAAGAAAAGGCGTAAGTCATCCACGCCATAACGCAACATCGTTAAGCGCTCTAAACCAGAGCCAAAGGCAAAACCGGTATAGCGCTCTGGATCAATGCCCATATTGCGCAGCACATTAGGATGAACCTGCCCTGCTCCAGAAATCTCTAACCAACGACCAGCCAACTTGCCGCTACCAAAAGCCATATCAATTTCAGCAGAAGGCTCTGTGAATGGGAAATAGGAAGGACGAAAGCGCACTTGTAATTCATTCGTCTCAAAGAAAGTTCTCAAGAAGTCCGTATACACTCCCTTAAGATCGGCAAATGAAACGCTCTCAGCAATCCACAAACCTTCAACCTGATGAAACATTGGTGAATGGGTTGCATCACTATCCACCCGATAAGTTCTGCCGGGTGCAATCACTTTGATTGGAGGCATCACATCGGAGTTAGCGTATTTCTTCACATGCTCACTCGCGTAACGAACCTGTATTGGGCTGGTATGCGTACGCAATAACAAAGGCTTCTCTTTGGAATCTTTGCCATCAATATAAAAAGTATCCTGCATTGAACGCGCAGGGTGATTTTCTGGACTATTTAATGCTGTGAAATTAAACCAGTCGGTTTCAATTTCAGGTCCATCAGCAACATCAAAACCAATCGAGCGAAAGATCTCTTCAACACGTTCCCAGGTCCGCATCACAGGATGCAAACTTCCTACTGCTTGGCCACGGCCAGGCAAGGAAACATCGATAGACTCAGCCGCAAGACGATGCATCAATACAGCATCAGCCAAAGCTTGGCGACGCTCTTGTAATGCAGCTTCTACTTGGGTCTTGATTTGATTAATTTGGGCGCCAGCACTCTTGCGCTCCTCAGGCGACATTCCACCAAGCGCTTTTAGACGCTCAGTGAGAACACCTGATTTACCGAGATACTTGGCTTTCGCGTCCTCCAGAGCCGCCGCATCGGCAGCTCCGAGGAAATCACGTTTAGCATCCTCGACAATTTGGTCGAGAGAAACCATTGCAGCTTAGTTTTTAAAAACTAAGAATTAAGCTGCAGCGTTTACTACGGATTTGATCCGAGTAACCAAAGCAGCAAAAGCCGCTTTGTCAGCAATGGCCATATCTGAAAGTACTTTGCGGTCGAGTTCGATCGCAGCTTTCTTCATACCATTCATGAATACGCTATAGGTCATGTCATGTTGACGAACTGCCGCATTAATACGAGCAATCCACAAAGCGCGGAATACACGTT
>CANCIL010000004.1 GCA_947378095.1 Betaproteobacteria bacterium | reverse complement strand
ATACAGTCTTGATGGTCATCAGAAATCACAATATGCATTTGATGCTTTCCTTATTCCGATCCATGCGTCTCAAATAAACCACTAAGCTCAGCTTTGACGAACCCAGGTCCACTCCATTTTGCCAAAGCATCCATCTCGGATCTCAGCTTTTCCATTCCCATTTCACGGGCGATAAACACCGGTCCGCCACACCAACGTGGGAATCCATAACCATTGACTAGTGCAACATCACAATCCGTTACATCACCTACTACTTTTTCAGATACTAGGTGAGCAATTTCGTTCATCATTGCCAATAAAACACGCTGAACAATTTCTTGTGCTGTAAATGAGCGGCGCGTGATTCCCTTAGCAGCACTAGCTTCATCAATGACGCCCTTCACTACAGGATCAACTACACCAGATTTTGCCCCTTGCGGGTAAAGGTAATAACCTGAGCCCGTTTTACGCCCAAAGCGTCCAGCTAAGCACAGAGCATCAGGAATACTGACGTAACGGTGATCTGGATTTCTAGTGGCAGCCAAACTCTTGCGCATCGCCCAAGCAATATCTAAGCCGGACATATCAGCCACCGCAAAAGGACCCATAGCAAAACCATACCCCTCCAGAGCTTGATCGATTTGCTCTGGATAGGCGCCCTCTTCCAGCATAAATTCACACTGACGCCGATAAGCGTTATAAATTCGGTTACCAATAAATCCAAAGGCATTGGCACTAATCACAGGTGTTTTACCTAAGCGCTTAGTGAACTGTAAGGCAGCCTCAATAACGCTGGGATCGCTTGCTTTACAACGCACAATTTCAATCAACTTCATCACCTGAGCTGGACTAAAGAAATGTAAGCCAAATACACGCGATGGATTTTTAGTTTTAGCGGCGATAGCATCAATATCTAAATAAGACGTATTGGATGCCAGCAAGGCCTGTGGATTAGCATGCGTATCTATTTGTTCAAATACCGCATGCTTTACTTGCATATCCTCAAATACTGCTTCAATCACCAAATCAGCAGAAGCAATATCACTCCATTCAGAAGAAGATGTGAAACGATTTAGCAATGTAGTTAGATTATCAGCGGCCATCTTGCCACCAGCAACACGGGCATCATAAAAATCGCTGATCTTCTTAACGCCATTTTGGAGGGCAGTTTCATTCTGATCCAACATTAATACAGAGTAACCAGCAGATAAACAAGCAATTGCAATTCCAGAACCCATAGTGCCAGCGCCAATGATGGCGATACGCTTCAAATCCTTGGGTTTAGATTCTTTATTGCCCAGGGCTTTAAATAGCTTTCGTTCCGCAAAAAATTGATGGCGCAATGCTTTTGC
Organism: Betaproteobacteria bacterium; assembly: GCA_947378095.1. Classification (GTDB taxonomy): domain Bacteria; phylum Pseudomonadota; class Gammaproteobacteria; order Burkholderiales; family Burkholderiaceae; genus Polynucleobacter. Next base: position 40,203 of record CANCIL010000004.1, on the reverse strand, counting down.
TTCTGTACCCACTCTTAAGGTTTGAAATACTTCCCTCTCAGTAGCTAGCCCCTGATCTATCGACATAGTCATCACATTCGTGATCATTTTTATTGCTTGGTGCACGTTAGGGCGCTGCTTACCCACTTTAAGAGCCTTTTGTGAGGCGGCTAGAATAACGTCAGCTTCAGCATGTGGTGCCGCTATATCGCGAATACGGGATTTTTTCCCAATTAAAGATCTAGCATAAATAACAGCATTAGCTAATAAATCTTCTGTTACCAACTTATCAATGATGCCTAACTTAAGGGCTTCTACTGCCTTAATTCGAACTCCACCGCAGATGAATTCAATGGATTTCTCAATCCCGATTAATCTTGGCAAACGTTGAGTACCGCCAGCCCCTGGAATAATGCCTAAGGTAACTTCTGGCAATCCAACTACTGTTCCCTCTAAAGCAATCCGAGCATCACAACCTAAGGCTAACTCAAACCCACCTCCCAGTGCGGCACCATGCAAGGCGCATATAACTACCTTAGGGCAATCTTCAATTGCCGCGATCACGCTAGGCAAGTGGGGCTCTGCTAAAGGCTGAGAAAACTCTTTAATGTCTGAACCCGCAATAAAAGTACTGCCTCCTCCAATAATGATGGCAGCCGCTAGATTGGCATCATCTTGAAAAAGATGAATAGCATCCAATAAGCCCTTACGGACCTCGGTTGATCCCGCATTGATTGGCGGATTGTTCACGGTAATTACCATGACATCTGCTTCGTGATGAATCTGGATTTTACTTGTCATATTCTTATACCGATTCAAACCATTGAATCAAAGTAGTATTGATTTGATCCGCTTTTTCATATTGAACCCAATGACCGGCGTCAACAACGAGCTCTTTTGCCCTATTACCGCGCCCACTGACTAAGTTTTCAATCAGATATTCAGGAGTACAGGTGAGGTCATGCTCACCCCATATTAATAGAGCTGGTCCAGGATATTGCTCAAGCTGCCCTGCCAAGCCACCTGGTCTTGCAATCGGCTTGCTTTTAAAACGAGTCGCTACGCAAGCGTCTTGATGAATACGAATGGCCTGCGCATCTATCCTGTCATAAGTGCTAATCATTTGCAAAAAGAGATTCTCTTTCATGATTTCACCCAAACGAGGCATATCTCCGCTTGCATAAACATCTCGCCAAGCAAGCAGTTCACCCCTTGGACGTCGTGGTCCACCATGACCTGCACTACCTAAGAGAGCTAGTTTAGAAATATGTTTACGTTGATTAGCCAAATGGGCGGCAACAAAACCACCAAAGGAGAAACCAGCAATATTGATATCTTGATGCTCACCAAGTAAAGTATTCATTGTGGCAATCATGGGATCAATCACTCCCGACTGAAATTGATTGTCAAAAAATGAAGATTCTCCAAAACCGGGCATGTCAGGTACAAACACGTGAAAGTGCTGAGCCAAGGTATCAATATTACGAACCCAATGCTCCCAGCTACCGTGCCCGCCATGCAAAAGAATTAATGGCAATTGGTTGACTACGGGGTTTCCGAATTCATGCCAAGCCACCAACCCATCCCGATAAGGGATGTGTTGGGTTTGAATTTCTAAAGTGTGTGTCATCTCAAAAATGGCTTTGATTTAATTCAACACAGCAATACCGTCTGCAGCCTTCACCCCATGACCTGCAGAGAAGACAAAGATAGGATTTATTTCACATTCAATCAAGCGATCATCCATCGCAGCAACCATGGTTGAAAATTGAACAATAGCATCTACCAAAGCATTGACATCACATTGAGGTCTACCACGATAGCCATTAAGCAAAGGCCATGTTTTTAGTTCCTGCAACATCTCTAATACCTCAGCTGAGCTTAAGGATTTACCAGGAGAAATCAAACGCATATTGGTATCTTTAAAGAGTTCCGCTGTAACTCCACCCATTCCAACCAAAATGGCTGTGCCCAAAGGATCACGGTGCATCCCCACCATGAACTCCATTCCACCAGAAGCCATTTCTTGAATAAGAAACTGCTCAATATTGGCTCCAGACTTCGTCTTCACTTCTGCTGTCATCGCATTGAGTTTGCTTGCGATATCTGCAATGGGTACATTTAATGCCACACCACCCACTTCGGTTTTATGCGTAATCTCATTAGATAAAATCTTGAGAACACATTTTTCACCTAGATCTTTTACAGAGTCTAAATTGGGTTTATTCGCATTCACCACTACTTCCCGAACGCCCGGAATACCAAATGCTGCAAAGAGATTCTTCGCTTGATGCTCATTCAAAGATCCATGCAATGCAGAAGTATCCAAATCCTTAGGAATAGCAGATTCGGAACCCGTAGCAGTAATGCCACCTCGCAAACCACTGGCATGCAACATACTTGATAAAGCGACGCTACAACTTTCAGGCTGTGAGAACGCAGGCACACCGAGCTTTGTCATTAAAGCACCAGCAATTGGTGCATGAGGGCTAACGTAAGCAATAACAGGTTTATCAGTAGTTTGCATGCAATCACGCACCGCACCTGCCATTAAGTCTGGCATCGATAAGCTAGAAGAACCCAAAATTAAGATCAAGGCATCATAGCTAGGGCTATCTAACAATGCACTGATAGCGCCCCGTAGTAAATCTGGCTGCAAGCCAGCAAGAGTGACATCAATTGGATTGCGATCTAACACTGCTTGATCGCCAGGCTGCAAGGCGCGTAGTCGTGCTGCTGTCTTCTCATCAGGCACAGGTGTTTCAAAACCCCATTCACCCAAACTATCAGCAACTAATGTTCCTGCTCCGCCAGTAGATGTCAAGATGGCAACGCGCTTACCCTTTAAAACTCTTCCAGAAGAAAGTGCCGCAGGGATATCCAAAAAGTCAGAGAATTTATTCGCACGAATAATGCCAGTTTGTTTAAATAAGGCGTCATACATTTTGTCGGTTCCAGCCAATGCGCCGGTATGGGAAACCGCTGCTTTAATACCCGCCTCGGACTTGCCAACCTTGTAAACCACGATCGGCTTCCCAGCCTGTCTTGCTCTTAAGGCCGCTGCCCGAAAGCGTTCTGGATGTCGAATACTCTCGATATACAACACGATCACTTTGGTACTAGCATCGTCAATCAAATAATCGACAAAATCAGCCATTCCTAAATCAGCTTCATTACTAGTGGAAACTAATTTTGAAAGACCCAAGCCTGAAGCCGCTGCGCGCGAAAGAAGTGAGCCCAAGATGCCACCACTCTGCGAGATCACACTGACAACACCTTTTGGAAATTCATCCATCTCTAATGCGCTACTCGGCGATAAAGGAATGTCATCGGTCACATTGACCATGCCAATCGTATTAGGCCCCAGAATGCGCATTGCGCCAGCAGCAGCAATTAACTCTTCTTGCTTTTTTAAACCCTCTGATCCATGCTCTGCAAAACCACTTGTCAAAACAATTGCTGCCGGTGTTCCGCGCTGAGATAAATCTTGAACTGCACTAAGTGCCTTATCAGTGCCTACCATGATGATGGCGACATCTGGAGTCTCGGGAAGTGATCCAATATCTGGATAGCATTTCAAGCCGGCAATCTCTTCAACCCTAGGATTGACAGGATAAATTTTTCCTTTGAAATGATGCTTCTGCAAATACGCGATGGGCCTACCTGCCGTTTTTTTTGGATCGGTTGATGCACCAATTACCGCAATACTACGAGGCTCCATCAATTTTTGAATTGCATTACTCATGTATCTACCTTATTTATTTCTTAGTAGCTGCTTTTTCTAGAAAAGCCATTACAGACTCACGATGTTCAGTACTGGTGTAGCAAATCCCTTGGGCTTGGCTTCCTTGCGCAAAGATCTGAGCGGCAGTAGTTTCAAAGGTTTGATTCAGGATTGTTTTTCCTAAAGCCAGCGCAGTAGCTGAACCTTTGCTTAACTCCTTCGCCCAAGCCTGCGCGTCAACTACTAAGGCATCTGCACTAGTGATGCGATCCACGATACCAATCTGCGTAGCCTCTTCTAGATCTACTTTTCTACCACTAAATATCAATTCCTTGGCCTTTACCAGTCCCACGCGTCTTGGCAGGAAGTACATGCCGCCGCCATCCGGAATAATCCCGCGATTGATATATGACCATGTGAAATTTGCCCCTTCAGAAGCAATAATGAAGTCGCATGCCAATGCCGTGTCTGCACCCAAACCTGAAGCAGGACCATTCACGGCAGCTATAGTTGGCTTGGGCATGGTGTGCAAAAGAGAAACTGCGTGGTGAACGCGTTGCTGACGATGCCAACCGTTGTAGGCAACTTCGCCTGCTGGTGCCTGCATCCGCTTTTCCATGCCAGAGATATCGCCGCCAGCACAAAAACCTTTTCCATTGCCAGTTAACACTAAAGCACGAATAGATTTATCTGCAGCAATCATCTCCAAGGCTTCAATAAATTCTGAGCGCATATCGTCGCTCATCGCATTGCGTTTCTCAGGGCGATTCAGGCGCAAAGTTGCAATGCCATGCTCTACGACGAGTTCAATTAATTGATAAGTCATTCCGATTCCTAACTAATATTGTTTAATCTGCACTGATATTGGCGTCTTTAACTACAGTGCGCCAACGCAACTCTTCGGCCTTCACGAACTTGCCAAAGTCTTCGGGAGTTCCAGCTCGAATAACCAGACCTTCGCCCTCAACGCGAGCCTTAAATGCTGAAGACTGTGCCGCTTTTTTGATGGATGCATTTAACTTATTAATGACATCAGAAGGCGTTCCTGCAGGCGCAAAGTAGCCATACCAACTTCCAGCTGAATATCCTGGCACGCCACTCTCGGCAACCGTTGGCAACATAGATAATTGCGGCGATGGAGAGCGTGCCGGAGTGGTCACCGCAAGTGCGCGTAATTTTCCGCCATCTACAAGACTGCCAACTGCTGATGCAGTAGCAAACATGACATCTACCTGGCCACCAATCACATCAGTTAATGCAGGGCCTGCACCCTTGTAAGGAACATGGATTAACTTTGTACCTGTCATTGAGTTAAATAATTCACCAGCTAAATGTGCAGAAGTACCACCTCCCTGGGATGCATACGATAATTTTCCAGGGTTCGCTTTTGCAGCAGCTAAGAATTCAGAAAATGTTTTATAGGGGCTATTTGCTGAGACAACAACCACATTTGGAGAAACGCCAACCAAAATAACAGGGGCAAAATCTTTATCTTGTGAATAGGGAAGTTTTGCTTTCAAGCTAGGATTAACAGCGTGAGCTAATGTCGCGACAACTAGGGTGTAACCATCGGCAGGACTTTTAGCAAGCGCTTCGGTACCAACAACAGTGCTGCCGCCTGGCTTATTTTCAATGACGATTGGCTGACGTAAATCTTCAGCCATCGCTACGCCCAGAGTCCTTGCCACTAAATCTGTCCCACCACCTGGGGCAAATGGCACGATGACTTTGATTGGTCTGTCTGGATAAGCAGCCTTTGCAATAGGGCTCATACTCAAAACCATCGCACAAAGCAAAGTCCCGGCAATGCACTTCAGGCTTTTGACGTTTACGAGCTTAGAAAGCACATTGGTCTCCGTTTTTTATGAGTTTGATTATGGGTATGGCAGTATGGCCGAAATCCACCCAAAATTTATGGTTTAATTCCACCAGATGGAATTAGCTAAGCCCAACTTCAAAACCAATCGCTCCCTGATTAGGGGGATAGAGATTCTACGGTGTTTCAAGCCCGGTATGGGCCTATTGGGTAATAGTGAAATCGCGGAACGGACTGGTTTACCCCCATCCACTATTAGCCGCCTTACCCAGACCTTAGTTCTTTCCGGGTTTTTGGAGCATGATTCAGCCCGTCAAGCCTATCGCTTAGCTCCCACAGTCCTATGTCTGGGTCATGCCTTTAAAACAGGCTCGACCGAGATCAAACTGGCAGAGCCAATCATGCGTAAGACCTCGGAAAAGTTAAAGCTCAATGTTGGTCTTGCAGTAGCTGACCGACTTGAAATGGTCTATTTAGAATCCATCCGCTATACCAAGAATGTTGCCCTGAGAACGGTCGCTGCAGGCCAAAGAGTGCCCATCGAGAGAACTTCTTTGGGTAGAGCATGGATTGCTAAGCTAGATCTCGAAAGCAGAACGCAGCTTCTTCAAGAATTGAAAAATCAGAAAATCAAGAACTGGACTCAAATAGAGATGGAAATCCATGAGGCCATAGAATCAATGTCAAATAAAGGGTATTGTGTTGCTACTTGGTTACCTGAAATTTCTGCGATCTCTACTTCAGTTCAGCTACTCAATGGAAGTTATGCATCCCTTAATTTAAGCACCCCAGCAGAAAGTAAGTTAAATGAACTTTTGGAAAACTACACCCCCGCACTTTTTGAATTAAAAGATAAGATTGAGCTTGAGATCAAAAAATCAAACTAGGTAAATTAAAAATCATGAATTCTGTTTATATCTGTGACGCAATCAGAACCCCTATCGGCCGTTACGGCGGATCCCTATCTAGCGTTCGCGCTGATGACTTAGGCGCAGTGCCCATTAAGGCTTTAATGCAACGTAATCCACAGGTCAAATGGGATGAAGTAGATGAAGTCATTTATGGATGCGCCAATCAAGCAGGCGAAGACAATCGCAATGTGGCTCGCATGAGTGCATTGTTAGCTGGCATCTCACCCAAAGTCCCCGGCGCTACGATTAATCGCCTATGTGGATCTGGAATGGATGCAGTGGGCACCGCTGCAAGAGCCATCGCTGCTGGTGAAATCGGACTGGCGATTGCAGGTGGCGTTGAAAGCATGAGTCGCGCACCCTATGTAATGGGTAAAGCAGATTCTGCGTTTTCAAGAAGTCACTCCATACAAGACACAACTATTGGTTGGCGTTTTATCAACCCACTAATGAAAAGCGCTCATGGTGTAGATTCCATGCCAGAGACAGCCGAGAATGTTGCCGATGATTACAAGATTAATCGCGCCGACCAAGATCAAATGGCGCTTAGAAGTCAAAATAAAGCAGCTGCTGCGCAAGCTAATGGGCGCCTTGCTAAAGAAATTACTCCAGTCGTCATTCCTCAGAAAAAAGGGGAGCCGCTAGTCATTTCTCAAGATGAGCATCCCCGCGCCACCACGATTGATGCGCTCAGTAAACTCAAGCCGATTGTGCGGCCCGATGGAACAGTCACAGCCGGTAATGCCTCTGGTGTAAATGATGGCGCATGTGCTCTTCTACTTGCTAGCGAAGAAGCAGTTAAAAAATATGGTCTTAAACCAAGAGCAAAAATTGTTGGCATGGCAACTGCTGGAGTGCCGCCACGCATTATGGGTATCGGCCCTGCACCAGCCTCGCAAAAGTTACTCAAACGCTTAGGAATGCGCATTGATCAAATCGATGTGATTGAACTCAATGAAGCTTTTGCTGCGCAAGGACTTGCAACACTTCGCGAATTAGGCGTCGCTGATGACGATGCTCGAGTTAATCCTAATGGGGGTGCCATCGCATTAGGACATCCATTGGGTATGAGCGGTGCACGCCTCATTACTACAGCTCTTGTAGAGCTAGAAGAACAGCAAAAACAATATGCCTTATGCACCATGTGTATTGGTGTAGGTCAAGGTATCGCCATGGTCATTGAACGCGTCTAAGATCGAACCATGAAGCAACTGCAAGTCCAACCCTTAATTTCAGAGGGATGGCTTGCGCCTTTAAGACATAAAGTATTTCGCACCCTATGGTTAACCTGGTTAACAGCCAGCATCTGTATGTGGATGAACGATGTGGCCGCTGCATGGACTATGACATCATTAACCACTTCAGCCACCTTAATTGCATTGGTACAAACTGCATCAAGCTTGCCTGTATTGCTATTAGGTGTACCTAGCGGGGCTCTAGCCGACATTATTAACCGCAAGCACTATTTTGTCTTTGCACAAATCTGGCTAGCAACCAATGCAACAGCCTTGATGTTGACTTTAGTATTCGGCGTCCTGAATCCCTACCTATTACTCTTTCTCACCTTCACCAACGGAATTGGTCTAGCGATGCGCTGGCCTATCTTTGCCGCCATCGTTCCTGAGATTGTCCCAAGAGAATCTCTTTCCTCTGCACTGGCACTCAATGCCATCGCCATGAATACTTCACGCATTGTGGGCCCACTCACAGCTGGAGCCATCATTGCATTAGCAGGCAGCACTTATGTATTTGCCTTGAATATGGTTTTGTGTGTGATCACGACCGTGGTGGTGATGCGCTGGAAATATCAAGGTTATGTCAGCACACTGCCAGGAGAGCGATTTGTGGGTGCTATGCGTGTAGGTATGCAATACGCATGGCAGTCCAATCGCATGCGCAATATTATTTTTCGTGCGTTTTTATTCTTCTTTCAATCAACCGGCCTAATTGCACTGCTACCAGTCATTGCCAAGACCCATTTTGGAGGAGATGCCCATACATTTACTCTTTTGCTTGCTTGCTTGGGCTTGGGCGCCATCATCGCAGGATCACAATTACCCCGCTTAAGAAAATATGTCAAATCAACAGATCTCATTAGTTATGGGCTATTTATTCTTGCGTTTACTTCTGTTGGCGTAGTTGTTGCGCCTAATATTTGGCTGGCCTCTTTTTTAATGCTGATCTGTGGTGCCGCTTGGATTAGCATTGCCAACTCCTTAACCACATCAGCTCAACTCACTCTGCCAGGATGGGTCAGGGCTAGGGGAATGTCGATCTATCAAATGGGCTTAATGGGAGGAAGCGCAGCAGGCGCTGCAGTCTGGGGCAAGTTGGCGGATGAATTTGACGTTGTAACCAGCATTGTTTTGAGTTCCATTTTTGGATTAATCGTATTATTTTTTCTGCGCAAATTCAGAATCGATCGTCACCCATTGGAAGATTTCACACCAGTATGTCCAATAGAGCGCCCACTCCCCATACCCGATGTTGATTTACATGCGGGGCCTATTGTGATTTCTATTGAATATCAAACCTTGCCCGAGAAGGCAGAAGAGTTCAAAAAATTGATGGCTACAACAAGGAAGTCTCGCCTAAAACAAGGGGCACTTTCTTGGAGTCTATTTGAAGATACGGAGCATCAAGGTCGATTTGTAGAAGAATTCGTCTTCGAAACCTGGGCTGACTATTTAAGAAGATTTGATCGATTTACAACCGAAGATCTCAAGATGCAAGAAGAGCGCCATAGCTTTCATATTCTTGAGCACCCTCCAAAAATTACAAGGCGTGTTGCAGCCGCCATTAAAGATTAATCTAGTTTAATTCCGGCAGCCTTTACTGCAGCATCCCACTCGCGTTGTTCAGCTCGAATATATTTCAGCACCGCACTAGGGTCACCATACATCGGAGAGCTTGCCTCTTCTGTTAATTTATTAATTAAGGCCGGTTGCTTTAGTGCTTTCTGAACAGCTTCATTGACCTTCTTAATCACATCAGATGGCGTACCAGCAGGGGCAACTACAATTTTCCAATCCGTTGCCTCAAACCCCTTATAACCCTCTTCACTCACCGTCGGAATTTTAGGCAGAATAGCAATTCGGTTGGCTGATGTCACCGCTAATGCGCGTAACTTTCCACCAGCGATCATGCCGAGCACCGATTGTGGAGTGGCAAACATAAAATCAGTTTGACCTCCAATCAAATCGGTAATTGCAGGAGACGCCCCTTTATAGGGAATATAGGAAACCGTATAAGCTGCCTTACCTGCCAGCATTTCGCCACCGATGTGCCCTACTGTGCCAGCACCAGCGGTTGCCTGCTTATAAAAATCAGGTTTTGCTTTAGCTGCCCTCACCAAATCAGCTAAAGACTTCCATGGTGAATTTGCAGTCACGACTAACACCATCGGAACCTCTGCAACAAAAGCCACTGGAATAAGATCATTCACTGCATCAAAAGGCATCTTTGACATGAGTGCAGGATTGATAGCTAGGTTTGAAGTTTGCCCCATACCCAAGGTATATCCATCAGCCTTCGATTTTGCGACTAGATCCATGCCAATATTTCCGCCGCCCCCTGGCTTGTTATCAATCAGAATGGTCCACTTTAGATCGGATGAAATTTTCTCGGCCAACATACGAGCTACCGTATCTGTACCACCACCTGGGGTGTATGGAACAATCAGCTTAATAGATCTATCGGGATAAGCTTGAGCAAAACTACTCAAGGAGTGCAGACTTAAGAGAAAAGTTATTAAAGCTAAATTGAATTTTTTATTCATGCAATCACCCCGTCGGATGAGAGTTTTTTCATTTGATCTGCACTATATCCAAGCTCACTCAAAATATCGAGCGTTTGCTCCCCTGCTTTAGGTGGATTTAAACGCACTCCCAGCCTTTTGCCATTCATCATTAAGGGCATCAAGGGCGTTGTTGTTTGAGTTCCAGCCTTGGGGCCATCCGTTAAGGTAATAGGTGCTAAGCCACCCGTTGCAATGAGATGTGGGTCATCAAACAACTGCTCAGGCCGCGTAATTGGAGCAAATGGCAGTCCATTTTTCTCAAAAATAGTTGTTATTTCTTTTGCAGTAAATCCAGCTAAACGTTTTTTTATTTCTGGAATCAAGCTTGGCCTTGCCTGAACACGTTGATTGTTTAGCTTGAGATTAGGGTCTGCATATAAATCAGCGAAGCTAAAGACATCGCAGAAGATTTTCCACTGAGTATCAGTGACAACAGCTAAAAATATTTTCTCGCCTTCTGCCACTTCGAACACATCATATATAGCCCAAGCTGAGATGCGACTAGGCATCGGTTTAGCAGGATTACCCGTCACTGCATATTGCATCATGTGCTGACCAACCAAAAACACATTGTTTTCAAATAGAGAGCTCTGGATTTCTTGTCCCTGACCAGTCAACTCTCGTTGCCTTAGTGCCGCCATCACTCCAATGGCACCAAAGACACCTCCCATAATGTCGTTAACGGAAGATCCTGCTCGTAAGGGCCTATCTTCGGGTCCAGTCATATAAGCCAGACCCCCCATCATTTGCACTACCTCATCCAGGGCAGTCCGGTGATCGTATGGTCCCGGTAAAAAACCTTTATGCGAAACGTATATCAATTGAGGATTGGTTTTTTTCAAGGATTCGTAATCCAAGCCCAACTTAGTCATGGTGCCTGGCTTAAAGTTCTCGCTAATCACATCTGCGGTAGCGACTAACTTTCTGACCAATTCCATTCCATCGGCAGTTTTCATATCGACCGCAATACTTTTTTTATTGCGATTGAACATGGGGAAAAAGCCTGCGCCTGAACCTAATAAATTTCTGGTCTTATCACCATCGATTGGTTCAACTTTAATAACCTCAGCTCCCAAGTCAGCCAAAATCATCCCGCAGGTAGGGCCCATTACCATATGCGTAAACTCCACTACGCGAATACCTGCATATGGAAGGGCAGTTAATTCACTCATGCAAGGCTCCATTGGCTTGCAGGCGTAAATCCTTTAGGCATTCCAGCTTCAGGAACCATGCCGTAAAGTATTTCATTAGGGACTCCAGCCTGCAGGGGCTTGCGTGCTTCAAATAGTAAATCTAAATTAATGCCGGTCTTAATTCCCATAGCTTCAAACATAAAGACCAAATCTTCTGTCACGACATTACCTGAAGCACCCGGCGCATAAGGACAACCTCCTAAGCCACCCATAGATGAATCAAAGGAGGTGACACCCTCTTCGTAGGCAGCCAAACAATTAGCGAGACCTAAGCCACGAGTATTGTGTAAATGCGCTGCGCCCGCCTTATTGCCGATAGCCGCTTTAAGGCGTTTAAATAATCTTTTGATTTGCGCTGGATTTGCATAGCCTGTGGTATCCGATAAGCCAGACTCATCCGCACCCGCAGCGATCACTTGTTCAGCCATCCAAATGACATCATCCTCTGCAACTAAGCCCTGTAAGGTACAACCAAATGCAGTGGCTATCCCAGCCTCTACCTTGACCTGAGGTGCATGTGCATTTCGATACTCAACAATCTTTTTAACTTCTTCAATCATCTCTTCGCGTGTTTTTCGCACATTCGCTAAAGAATGCGCAGCACTAGCCGAAACAGGCAAAGTTAATTTATGTACACCAGCTTCAATTGCGGCTTGTGCTCCTCTTAAATTCGGTACCAAAGCCATCACTGTTAAACCAGGAAGTGTTTTAGCGTGCTCTACAACTTCTGCGGCATCCGCCATCTGTGGCAATAACTTAGCTGGAACAAAAGAGGCGACTTCGATCTCCCGAACGCCCGCCCGATATAAAGCATCGATCCATCTATTTTTTTGAGCAGTTGGCATGATGGACTTAATCGATTGCAAACCATCGCGCGGCCCTACTTCACTAATCAAAACATCGGTTGACGCAGAATTCATTATGTTCTATCCTATGGAATATCGTTCTATTATTAAAACAGAATTCACCATCACTGTCTATGCCAAGAAAATCAAGCAAGCAAAGCGAAGAAAAAATTGCCATAGCTGAGTCTGGGGTGGCTTCAGTTGATAAAGCGCTGACGATCTTGCGGCTTTTTTCTTCACAAAATAATGCACTTTCTTTAATCCAAATAGCAGAGGCAACTGGGCTTTATAAAAGCACGGCCCTCAGAATGCTTGCCTCACTAGGCAATGCGCTTTTAGTCATGAAACGTTCTGATGGTATGTACGTTCTTGGTCCAGCTATTGCCTCACTCAATGCAGCCTATCAGCAACAGCAATCACTCGAGACAGTAGTGATTCCTGTTTTAGAGCAGCTCATGAAATCCACCCAAGAGAGTGCTGCCTTTCATGTCAGGCAAGGTGATAAACGACTTTGTCTTTATAGAGTAGATTCGAAGCAAGCCTTACGAGACCATATTCGGGTGGGTGATCTTTTGCCTATTGATAAAGGTGCCGGAGGGAAAGTATTGCGCGCCTTTGAGGGGGCTCCCGGTAAAGCCAATACTCAGATACGAGAAGCGATGGTGCTTGCTGTATCAGGCGATAGGGTAAAAGAGATCTCAGGTATTTCATCGCCCGTCTTTAGTGCAGAGGGATTGATTGGCGTCATCACACTGACCATGCCGACCTATCGCTTTGATACGAAACAGGCTTCGACAGTAAAAGCAAGTGCGCAAAGACTTACTGAGTTACTAGGCGGGCAATTTAAGTAAGAGCACTCATATATGATCTTTTATTAAGCGACATGAATAACCATGATTAATACCAATCGACCTAGACGCTCAGTGTTGTATATGCCTGGAGCCAATACACGAGCACTTGAAAAAGCCAAATCTCTTCCTGCCGACTCTCTTATATTAGATCTGGAAGATGCAGTTGCTCCAGATGCGAAAGTTGCAGCACGCGCTAACGTCCATACTGCCTTAGCGTCTGGATTTGGTCATCGAGAGGCGGTAGTCAGAATCAATGGACTTAATACGCCATGGGGATTGGATGATTTAAAAGTATTTGCCCACAGTAAAGCAGATGCCATCCTATTGCCTAAAGTAGAGTCCGCCGCCCAAATCCAAGCAGTAGCCGAAGAACTGAGGCAACTCAACTCGTCACATCAACTAACTATCTGGGCCATGATTGAAACACCGATGGCTATTTTTAAACTTCCAGAAATTTGTAGCGCACACCCATCACTAGAGGCGCTAGTTCTGGGCACGTCTGATTTAGTCAAAGATTTACATGCACGTCACACACCAGGCCGAGAAGAAACACTCACAGCGCTTTCACTATCTGTTTTAGCTGCACGCGCTCACCAACTTTGCGCACTAGACGGTGTGCATCTCTCTCTTGATGATGAGCCAGGCCTGAGATCATCTTGCATTCAAGGGCGGGATATGGGTTTTGATGGCAAAACGCTCATTCACCCCAGCCAAATTGCCCTTGCCAATGAGACTTTCGGACCATCCCCTGCAGAAATTGAAGAGGCCCAACAAAGAATTGCCGCCTATGAAGCGGCAATTCAATCTGGGGCGGGTATTGCCGTACTCAACGGAAAATTGGTTGAAGAGCTCCATATACAGGATGCAAAGCGCATTCTTGCCCTTGCTGAGGCCATCAACTCATTTAATCGCTAAAACTCATAAAATAGGCGGATGATGAAAACACCAGAACTTCTTGCCCCTGCCGGCAGCATTAATATGTTGCAAACCGCCTTTCATTTTGGAGCGGATGCAATCTATGCCGGACAACCTCGTTACTCACTACGAGTTCGTAATAATGACTTCGGCAAGATAGAGGTGTTGAAAGAGGGTATTGATACTGCCCATGCGCTTGGCAAGAAATTCTACCTAGTCTCTAACGTATTGCCGCATGGTGGCAAGACTCGCACTTATATCAAAGACATGTCCTCTGTAGTGGACTTAAAACCAGATGCTTTGATCATGTCTGATCCAGGGCTCATCATGATGGCAAGAGAAGCATGGCCAGATATGCCAATTCATTTATCGGTTCAAGCTAATACCGTGAATGGTGCTGCTGCTAAGTTTTGGCGATCAGTTGGAATTTCTAGAGTGATCCTATCTCGCGAACTCTCATTTGATGAGATCGAAGAGGTGAGGCAAGATTGTCCAGAAATGGAATTAGAAGTTTTTGTACATGGCGCTTTATGTATGGCCTACTCTGGACGCTGCCTTCTCTCAGGCTACATGTCTCATCGCGATCCCAATCAAGGCGCCTGTACCAATGCGTGCCGTTGGGACTATAAAGTGCTCCCAGCAGAAGAAGCAGCTAGTGGAGACGTCTTCCTACTAGAAGAAACTGGCAAGCCTGGTGAACTCATGCCAATCGAAGAGGATGAACATGGCACTTACATCATGAACTCCAAAGATCTGCGTGCCATCGAACACATTGAACGACTGACTAAAATGGGTGTGGACTCATTCAAAATCGAGGGACGCACCAAGTCACCCTACTACGTTGCTCGCACAAGCCAATCTTATCGCGCTGCAATTGATGATGCTGTTGCAGGTCGTCCATTAAATCCAGCACTTTTAGGAAGTCTCGAAGGCTTGGCTAATCGTGGTTATACCGATGGCTTTTACGAGCGTCACCATGACAAGGAATACCAGCTCTACATGAGAGGCCACTCATTATCTGGTCGCAGCATGTATGTTGGCGAAGTGATCGAAATAGATCAGGCTGCAGGACGAGTCAAGATTGATGTCAAAAATCGATTTGCAGTCGGTGATAAATTAGAAATCATCGAGCCAGTTGGCAATCATGACATCACATTAGAGAAAATGTGGAATAGCAAAAATGAAGCCATCGATGTTGCTCCCGGCTCTGGTCATTTCGTCTGGATTGAACTCAAGCCTCAGGGCGATAAAGTATTTATTGCGCGCTACGTCTAAGCAATTTTTGATTCTGGTTAATAAATAGGCCAGAATCAATCCTTGCAAGCTCGGCAGTACTGGGCAGGTAAATATAAATCCAAGCTTGAATCACTTGAGCATTAAATTCTATAGGCTGAATTAAACGTTGATACTCATGAGGAAGTGGGCTAGAAGATGCGCACTCTTCATACTCATCTAGAGCTTGCAGCAATGGCTCGGGATCAATCAGTTTCCATAACTCTCCAATTACCCGGTCTTGCGGATTAGATGAGGCTATAGCTGCAGGATAGTTCGTAACCAAATATAAACACCCCTGCCATGCAGCCGCGCCAATCAATTGCGCTTGCGAATGAAACTGTTTTGCATGTGCATTGGTAGCGTCAGACTTCAGCGTGCCATAAACAAATAAATATTGAGAGCTCACGACTTAAGCCTATAGTGCCGGCCGTCCACTTTCGCCTGTGCGAATACGAATAGCCTCATTTAAAGAAGAAACAAATATTTTGCCGTCGCCAATCTTGCCAGTAAACGCTGCCTTAGAAATCACGTGTAATGCCTCTTCTAATTTTGTATCGTCCACCGCCACTTCAATTTTGAGCTTAAGCAAAAAATCAATGACGTACTCTGCACCGCGATAAAGCTCGGTATGCCCCTTTTGCCTACCAAAACCACGAACATCATAAATAGTCATACTGTTTATACCAATATGCGATAAAGATTCATGAACTTCATCGAGCTTAAATGGCTTAATAATCGCAGTAATGAGTTTCATATTGAAGATCAAAAAAGATGGTGCATTGCACAATATATCTATGGTTTTGATTAAACGATAAATTGCTAGGCCCGCCAAAACAATCTGCACTATAAAAGTGCGACAAAAGTCAGCATTTCCACAACGGATCCGCTTAAAGCCCGTAACCACCTGGGATCTAGCGCCCTTCGACTCCATCCTCAGGATGGTGCGCGCTGTTTTTGAACTGTGCATTGCGGAAATTGATATACATTTTTAGTTCTTAAGATAAGGCATGCTTATCAAAATTACTAAAAGTCAGACACTTCTCACTCAAGTAAACGACTCAAAAAATAGCCTGGAGACCCCTTTTCCGGTTGGCGAGTATTTTGCTAATCTCACCCCAGAAGGAAAAATTGAAGTATTGGTAACTAGGCAAATAAAAGCCTTGTTTTCCTTCTCCCAATTCAGGGAAAAAGTGTCCTGTGGTGATTTCGTGGTGATAGAAAACTAATGGCATTCGATTAATGAATGAGCCACTGAAACCAGTGAGCTCAAAACACTACAATGATCACTCCATATCAATATAGATGATCAAGCCATGCTACCTTGTATAGAACTTGAAACCTCACCTAACCCTACTTGCTCAGTAATTTGGCTGCACGGACTCGGCGCCGATGGTAATGACTTTGTCCCCATCATTCCAGAGTTACATCTTCCAGAAAATCTGGCAATTCGATTCATCTTCCCTAGCGCGCCCAGCATGCCCGTAACCGTCAATGGCGGATATGTTATGCCAGCCTGGTATGACATCCTGGGTAGAAATCTGATGGATCAGGAAGATGCGGATGGTATTAAACGCTCTGCCGCTTCTATTATTGAATTAATCGAACGTGAAGTTCAACGCGGTATTGATTATCGACATATTGTGCTTGCTGGCTTCTCGCAAGGCTGTGCGATGGCACTCTACATTGGTTTACGTTTACCCCATCAACTGGCTGGCATTATTGCTTTGTCTGGCTACTTGCCTTTAGCCCTATCTTTAAACATCGAGAAACATAGCGCCAATCAGAGTACGCCCATTTTTATGGCCCATGGCACGTATGATCCAGTTGTTGTTTTAGATAGGGCCCAAGCTTCCCATGCATTGCTAGAAAAATTAGCTTATCCGGTAGATTGGAATGAATACCCCATGGAACACTCAGTCAATCATGAAGAGCTCATCGATATCTCTCGCTTCTTACAACAAGTACTGCCTAAGAGCTGATTACGAACTAAGCGTTTTTTGATATGTGCGTTCAATATCTACCCACCGTTAATGTAGATTGGGTTAAATCCCATTTCGACTTAGCTCTTCCCGTCACCAGTTCTCATGACATATTTCCAGCCTATCCTGGCCCTATTGTTTTAAAGAGTCACAACACTGAACGAACGGCAATTGGTTTGGCCCGCTTTGGCCTCATACCCTCTTGGGCGAAGGATGGTGATTTTGGCAGAAGAACCTATAACGCCAGAACGGAAACTGTTGCTGAGAAGCCATCATATAAACATGCCTGGTCAAAGCGCCATTACGCTTTAGCTTTAGCTGATGCATTTTATGAACCCAGCTATGAATCGGGTAAGGCTGTTCGAACCCGAATAAAGCAATCCAACGGGCAACCCATGGCTATAGCCTCCATTTGGGATACCTGGACAGAGCCAGAAACGGGAGAATTAATCGTATCTTTTTCAATGCTGACTATCAATGCGGATGAGCATCCCGTCATGAATCGCCTACATAAACCAGAAGACGAGAAACGGACGGTACTGCCCTTGAGGCCCGAGCTTTTTAATGACTGGTTAAATGCTACTCCCGACACAGCAAAAGACCTCCTCAATCTCACATCAATCCCAGAGCTTATATTTGAAGACTAATCACTAGTTGAACAAAAATGCCTCAATTGCGTAAAATAAAGCATGCGTTTTAAACAAATAGCCCCAGCAATTATTTTGATCTGCGCTCACCCAGCTTGGGCTGTTGACTTGCAGCCGAACGATATTATTGCGCCGCTACCTGGAAAAAATTATGTCAGCGTCAGCTATCTCAATACTGATAATGACACCTACTATAAAAACGGATCAGTAGTCAGCTCTAAACCCTTCGCAAGTCCCGTTATTACTGGACAAGCTGCGCAGCTTCGCTTTAGTACGACTTATGCGATTGCAGATTTGCCTGCAGCTTCCTACATACAACTTCCTTATGGCACTCTTAAGCCATCTGGATCTTTATCAGCATACTCGTCCGATACTGGCATTGGCGATCTGGCATTGATGACGGCAATCTGGCCCTACTCTGACCGACAGGCTCGACGTTATCTTGGAGTAGCCGGCTATCTCATCGCGCCTACCGGCAGCTATAACAGCCAGCAAGCTTTTAATTTGAGTGAGAATCGTTGGAAAGCAGATTTGCAAATGGGTTACCAGCAACCCATCATGAGCAATCTAGACGGCATGATTGCAGTAGATACGATGTGGTTTGGCGCTAATAATCAGTGCGCAGCAGCATGCTTCTCCGGCAGAACTACATCCCTTAATCAAAAACCATTAACAACTGCCCAATTAGGGCCGATTCTTAGAATTGATCAAACCTACACTCTGGGCGCGAGTTATTTTTATGTTGCTGGCGGCGCCACTACTATAGGGAATGCTTACCAAAACAATACCGTTAATACCCAACGGTATTTACTCAGTGCAGTTGCTCACTATCCCATTGGACGTATCACCTTGCAATATGGTCGTGATATGGAAATTAAAAACGGATTTTTTGAAAGTCGGCGCTTAGCATTACGCTATCAAAGAGAATTCTAAGTCGAATTACTTGAAATATTGTTTCACTTTCGGAATCCGGAAAGTGAGCAATAGCAAAATAATCACAGCATAGATGCTGACCGTTCCAAGATCATTCTTGCCTGCTTTATGCCACCAATAATGGGCTATTACAGTACAGACAATGACATATACCAATCTATGCAATAGGCTCCAATTTTTACCAAGTGAACGCAAGGACCACTGATTAGATGTCAAGGCCAAAGGTATTAGCAATACAAAGCTAATAAAACCCATCGTAATAAAAGGTCTATCCATGACATCTTTAAACATGGCATACACATCAAAATTTTGATCAAGCCAAATCCAGATAAGGAAATGCAGTAAAGCATAAAAAAAGCTGAATAGCCCAAACATGCGTCGCATCTTGACCCATATAGTCGAACCAGTCAAAAGACGTAGTGGCGTCATCGCCAAGGTGATGCATAAGAATACCAAGGCCCAAGTGCCTGTTGAACGGGTAATCCACTCTACTGGATTAGCACCCAAGTCATCATGCGTTCCAAGCCACACGAGGCGAGCCAGCGGCATTAGCGAGAGAATAAAAAAGCTAGTCTTTAGAAAAAGCATAAGACATATTAGACGACATATTTTTAGAATGGCAAAAAAGAAAAAGCCACCTTGCGGTGGCCTTTTTTGGGTTGCTGAACTTGTTAAGCTAAGCTCAAACCTTCCTTATAAAGCGGGAAGTTACGAACAGGCCTACCAATTGCGGCAGAAATAGCATTTGCTACCGCCGGACCCACTACGCAAATCGTTGGCTCACCAACCCCACCCCAGAAGTCATAGGTTGGAACCAAAACCGTTTCAATACGTGGCGTAGAAGATAGCTTAAGCAGTGGATAGGAATCCAAGTTTTGCTCCTTGATGCGGCCATTTTCGACGCTAATCTCAGGAGTAAAGATAGCGCCTAAAGCCATCGCTACTGAACCCTCGATTTGCTCGCGAGTCAGGTATGGATTGACGACATGGCCTGAGTTCAAAGCAAATACCAAGCGATTGATTTTCACAATGTTGTTTTGCACTGAGACTTCTGCAACACAAGCAGAGTAACTGGCATAACCCATGAATTGCGCAACACCTCTAAAGTTTCCTGGGGGCAATGGCTTATCCCAATTTGCTTTTTTAGCGGCAGCATTTAACACACCTAAATGCTTTGGATGACTTTGCATGAGAGCCTGTCTAAATTGCACTGGATCTTTTCCTGCAGCCTTTGCACACTCATCCATAAAGCATTCCATGAAAATACCGTTCTGATTAGTATTCACACCACGCCATGGTCCAACTGGGACATGGGTGTTCTTCATGACGTATTCAGTCAGCAAGGTTGGGAAGGTATAACCTAGTTGTGCATCAGGACCTTTTTCATAAAAACCCTGGAGCTGACGTTCATCTTTTCCGTTTTTGATTGATTGGGGTGATGCCAGAGCATTAATCGACTGTCCTGCAACTTTAATATGCATCCCGGTTACATTTCCAGAGCTATCTAATCCTGCAGTCATCTTTGCCATGGCAATCGGATGATAGAAATCGTGCGTGAGATCTTCTTCACGACTCCAAAGCACCTTCACAGGAACGCCTGGAAATTTTTGTGCAACTTTAGCTGCATAAGTAGTGAAGTCTTGAGTAGAACCCCGGCGACCTAAACCACAACCAGAATCTAGTTTGTAGACCTCACACTTTTCCAAAGGAAATCCAGTGGCCTCCGACAAGGCCGCAAAAGAGCCTTCACCATTTTGTGTGGGCACCCATGCTTCAGCACGATCACCTGTAATCTTGACCGTAGCATTCATCGGCTCCATTGTGACGTGAGCACGATATGGAGTGAAGTAGATCGCCTCTACCTTCTTGGCTGACCCCGAGATAGCGGCAGGTGCATCACCCTCTTTACGCTGCCAAAAATCACCCTGCTCATCAAGACCAGCACGTAACATTTTATTGATGTCATCTTGTGAAACATTGGCGCCTTTGCCCTCATCCCATACGATAGGCAAAGAACCTAATGCTTTATTAGCACGCCACCAAGTATCAGCTACTACGGCAACCGTGCTGTCATTTACTTTAACAACACCCTTGACGCCACGCATACCCATAATCTTGGATTCGTCATAGCTAACCAGCTTACCGCCAAAAACAGGGCAAGATTTAATGGATGCAGACAACATACCGGGCAACTGCAAATCTGCACCGTATACCTTTGTACCGTTTACTTTATTAGCCGTATCGATGCGAGCATAAGGTTGACCCGCTACCTTCCAATTTCTAGGATCTTTGAGCGTAATACTCTTTGGATCAGGCGGAGTTAAAGTAGACGCGAGCTCTGCCACCTTGCCATAAGTCGTTTTACGTCCAGTAGGTACGTGGGTAATAACACCTTTATCCACCTTGAGCTCGCTGACAGGAACATTCCACTGATTCGCAGCTGCTTGAACCAGCATGATGCGAGCTGCTGCTGCGCCACGACGAACATAGTCCTCAGAAATTCGAATACCGCGGCTACCGCCAGTACCATGCTCACCCCAAACCCGTTTGCGAGCCAAGCTTTGAGCTGGTGTTGCAGATTGAGTTTTCACTTTTTTCCAATTGCACTCTAATTCTTCCGTGACAAGCTGTGCCAATCCGGTACGCGTACCCTGACCCATTTCTGAGCGGGCGATTCTAATGTAAACAGTTTCGTCAGGCAGAATGCTGACCCAGGCATTCACCTCAGCATCGCCATACTTCGTTGGCGTATTGGGATCATATTTAGTGTCTGCTTGTGCGAAGGCTAAATCTGGAATAGCGCCGACCCCCAACATCAAACCGCCACCCAATAAGGTGCCTTTGATAATAAATTCGCGACGTGAGTTGCTTTCTAAAGTCTTACTTTGTAGATCTATTGTCATGTCTATCTCCTTAACCACGAGTCGCTGGAGATGCTTCATACTGCGCCAACACATCCGCTAATTTTTTCTGTCCAGAGGCTACATGGATACCGTCCCGAATTTTTTGATAGGTACCGCAACGGCATAGATTTGACATTGCATTATCTATATCAGCATCGGTTGGCTTAGGAATTCTTTTGAGCAAAGCAGCAGCTGCCATCACCTGACCAGATTGACAATAGCCACACTGCGGAACGTCTAATGCAATCCAGGCTTTTTGCACTGGATGAGAATTATCTTTAGAGAGGGCCTCGATCGTGGTGATCTTCGCGCTACCCACAGCGGAAACCGGAATTGAGCAAGAGCGCACTGGTTCACCATTCATGTAAACAGTACAGGCTCCACATTGCGCAACTCCACACCCATATTTCGTGCCAGTGAGACCAACAGCCTCGCGAATTGCCCAAAGCAAGGGCATATTTGGTTCAACATCAATGTCGAACATTTGACCATTAACACTTAACTGCATGTTGCCTCCATTGGTGGTTTTATTTTTAGAACACTATAAATGAATATGGATATTTTGCAGTGCATATAAACCCGATGTCCAGACATATCGACTTAGCGAGAAAACCAAGAATTTGAGCTCTTTGGAGCAATATATCTCCGGGCTCTACTATCGAATTAACGCTGAATTTGCTATTCTGAAGACTCAACTAAGGATAACCATGACAAACGAAGACAAAACCCAGAACGACGAAGACTTTGACTATGGGTGCGAGTGCGCCATGACCTTGCTCAATGAACCTACTGAAGACCGCCTAAACGACCTTATTGACGAACTGGATGAAGATGGCATGATTGCCACCGAAGTGGTTTATGGCTTATTAGCCACCATTCTCATGAGTATCAACGAAGAGGATCTTGAGGGGGATGAGCATTAATCTGCGCAGCAAGAACATCCATCTTCTGAGCAAAATCGATATCTAATTTAGTTATCTTCCCGGCTGAATGGGTTGATAGATGTACGACTACTTTATTCCATGAATTAGACCAATCTGGATGATGGTCTATCTCATTTGCATATTGAGCGCATTGCTTCATAAATTCAAATGCATGAATAAAATCCGCAAATATAAATGTACGAGTAATGACTTGGTTTTGGGTATCCACTTCCCATAAAGATAAGGAAGCACGAATATCGGTTTCGCTTAGTAACATAGTGGCCTATTGATCAATGCTTTGAGAGAGTTGTTTTAAATCATCTGGATATAGCCAACGCCACTCCCCTTGGGCCAAATCAGCGGGCATGCGATAAGCGCCAATTTGACTGCGATGCAACTGGTCCACATGGTTACCTACTGCAGCCATCATTCGCTTTACTTGATGATAGCGTCCTTCAACAATGGTCATTGCCAAGATATTTTCAGACACTTGCTCACATGCTGTCGCAAAACAAGGTTTGGGATCATCATCCAACACAACACCTTTTAACAAATGATCGATTTGCTTTTCAGTAATCGGATTAGGCGTAGTGATTTGATAGACCTTGCCAATATTTTTTTTGGGTGTCGTCATTTTGTGAATAAATTGCCCATCATCTGAAATCAGCAATAAACCCGTAGTGTCATAGTCTAGACGTCCCACACATTGCAAGCCACGCTCAACAAAGGGGCTGGGCAAAAGGCTATATACGCTAGGGTGATGCGTAGTTTTATGAGAACACTCATAGTTAGGCGGCTTATTAAAAACGATATAGGCCTTTTCATGGTATTCCCAATCCTTGCCCTCTACGTTGAGTAACAAATCATCGGTGGCGATACGCTCTTCAGGATCCTCTGCTAAGACGCCATTAACCTTTACTAAATCTGCATAGACTAGGTCCGCGCAATACCTGCGCGTGCCGAAGCCTTGGCTAAAAAGTATTTTTTCAAGGGAAATTGGTTTTGCCATATATGCAGCAGAGCATACTACAGAGCGCTTTCTCTCATCATTGCACAGACAGTTGTTCGGCAGGGATGTAGGCAATTCATTATCATCACTTGCATGACCTTGAAATGCGACAACACATCATGCTAAGCAACCCTAAACCACGCACCCCTTTACATTCACGAGAGATCAGCTTTAATGGATTTGCCCGTGAAGATGGACTTTGGGATATTGAGGCGCATTTGAAAGATACCAAATCCCACCCCTTCACAACAGGTAGTAGAACCTGGACTCCTGGCGAAGCAATCCACGACATGTGGATTCGAGTAACAGTCAATAAAGAGCTGGTGATACAGGCTATTGAGGTGTCGATGGATGCGCATCCACATCCAGAGTGCCCAGAAGTTGTTCCACCCATGGATGCACTCATCGGAGCGCGACTTGGAAAAGGCTGGCGCAAAACGATTGAAACGCACCTAGGCGGGATACAGGGCTGCACGCATTTACGCGATCTTCTGAATAACTTAGCAACAGCGGCTTTTCAATCTATTCCAGGCGCCTTGTTTCATCCGGATGAGAAAAAGCCACCGCTCTACTTAGGTAAATGCAAATCTTGGGATTTTGATGGCCCAGTCGTTATGCGAGTCTATCCACAGTTTTACCAATGGAAAGAATAGCTCCCCGCTAACCGCGGTAGACCGTTGTACCAGCAAAGGATTGCTGTACCGGCATGATCTCTAGGGCATTAATGTTCACGTGAGATGGCAAGGTTGCCGTCCAATAAATAGCTTCTGCCACATTATCAGGACTTAAGGCCTCGACTCCTTGATAGATCTTTTCAACACGAGCGGTATCTCCTTTAAACCGAACATTTGAGTACTCTGTGCCGGCGCTTAAGCCAGGTTCAATACACGTTACTCTTAGCGGTGTTCCGATCAGGTCTGCACGTAAATTCATACTGAATTGCTTTACAAAAGCCTTACTAGCCCCATACACATTGCTACCAGCATACGCATAGAGGCCTGCAACTGATCCAATATTAATGATGTGCCCACATTTACGCTCAACCATACCTGGTAACACAGCATGCGTCATATGAACCAAGCCCTTGACATTGGTATCCATCATGCGATCCCAATCACTAATCAATGCTTTGTGCGCAGGATCCAATCCAAGCGCAAGACCGGCGTTATTGACTAAGATTGTGATTTGAGAAAAAGCTGCTGGAAGATTTACAATGAAGCCCTCGACTTGTGCGTTATTGCAAACATCTAGCACCAAAGTAAATAAGTCTTTTTGCTGATCTGCGGGCAGTGATGCTTTCAGCGCCTCTAATCGCTCCGCTCTTCTACCAGCAGCAATCACTTTATGCCCATTAGCCAAGAATCGTCGCGCTGTCGCCTCTCCAAATCCTGCTGTGGCTCCAGTTATCAAAACGGTGTGTTTCATATATGGGATTGCCCTTCAATAAGTAGGTTCATGATTCATTAAGTATGCGCCCTCTAATTTAGCCGCACCTGATTTGACAAGGGCTTGCGGCAACCATTGCGCAAATTCATCCATGCCCATATGCAATTGTTTCGCAGCATGTTGCAAGGCGGGTGTATCAGTAATCCAACGATGAGCTGCTTGCATTTCTATTTTTTGCCACTCCAACAATTTGTATTTGAGCAGCACTTTAGCGCCATGCCTCGAATTTCGATCAGGGCTAGACGCTAAGTAATCCAAGCGAGATCGAGCTGTCTCAATAGATTTGGCGAGATCAGTAAAAGGTCTTCCATGCCCTGGAATCACCAAGGAAACCGGCAAGGCTTCAATCAGATCCAGAGTTTGCGCAACCTCCTCAAATCCAGGCTCACCCCATAGCTCAGGGAATATCACACCAAAGCCCTCTTCCCATAATGCATCAGCAGAAATCAAAATGCCATGCTCGGCTTGATACAAAATCACCGAATGAGGGTCATGTCCCGGAGCGGCCAATATTTGCCAAAGGTATCGCCCCAGTAATATCTCTTGGCCAGGAATCAAAATACCATGATGGCTAAATTGAGGACAATCCTGCCCTAGATTTTCATAACTCAACAGGTCTGCGTTCCAGTCCTGCACGGCTAGTGCTTCAGCAGCGGGAACATAAATCTCACATCCAAAATGCTCTTGTAAGGCAGCATTGCCACCGCAGTGGTCCGAGTGAAGATGGGTATTAATAATCTTGTTTAAGCTGCTGAGGCCATTCTTCTTGAGAGCGTTAGTGACGATATCCACGGTCATCTTGGAATGGGCGTAATAGCCGGTATCCACAATAGAAACATCGCCATCACCGAAGTGGAAAATATTGTTTGCCGAAAGCCAACCTCTTTCGTAAATTTCTATTCCTGGTGGCAGCAATAATGAACTCATCTAATCGATTAGATTGGGATTAATTCTTTTGCAGAGTGATTTCTAGCTTACGAACATCAAACTGTTGAGCCTGCAAACGGCCTAACAATTCTTCATATGCCTTGGGGTCTAATTGGGGCATTCTAGAAAGAATCCAGAGATACTCACGCCTTGGATCACTTACTGCTGCAAGCTGATACTGGCTATCCAAATCAATTACCCAATAGTTACCCCACACCATTGGCAAGAATGAGAGCCAGGCAGGTGCAAAGCGAACCTCTAATTTAGGGGAATCTTTAGCACCAATTTGTCTAGCAGCGCCTTCTGCCTCGGAGACTTCTCCATCAGCCTGTTTGCAACTATTGAGCACCCGCAGATTGCCATCAGGTTTAATGGAATAGACCGCCTTGGTATTGCTCGCACACTTCCTCTGAAACCAATTCGGAAATTTAGCAATCTCATACCAAGTACCCAGATAACGCGGGACATCTAGTGAGGCGATGGTTTTAACAGGAGCATCGCTCGTTTGAGCCTGCACCTGAATATGGAGAAATGCGAGAGTGATCCCCAGTAAAACAAGATGGTATTTCTTCATCATTTAATAAAACTTCTTCAAGTCCATGCCTGAATAGAGGCTGGCTACCTGATCACCGTAGCCATTAAACATCTGCGTTTTAATTTTAGGAGCGAACGCGCCCTTAGCATCACCAATTCTTCTTTCGCTTGCCTGACTCCAACGTGGGTGGTCCACTTGCGGATTCACATTAGAGTAGAAACCATACTCACGTGCATCAAACTGACTCCAACTGGTTTTAGGCATCTCTTCTGTAAAACGAATCTTCACAATCGATTTAGCACTCTTAAATCCATACTTCCAAGGAACCACAATACGCACAGGGGCACCATTTTGCTTTGGTAGCACTTCGCCATAAAGACCAAAGGTCAACAGCGTTAATGGATTCATTGCCTCATCCATGCGCAGTCCCTCGCGATAGGGCCAATCAATAATGTTGCTCTTAATGCCCGGCATCTGCTTACGGTCTGCCAAAGAAATAAATTCGACAAACTTTGCTGAGCCCAAGGGCTCTACTTTGCTAATGAGTTTGGATAATGAATATCCATCCCATGGAATCACCATCGACCAACCCTCTACGCAACGCATGCGATAGATGCGCTCTTCCATCGGGGCAAGCTTGAGTAAAGCGTCAATATCCAAAGTCATGGGTTTTTTTACCAACCCTTCGATCGATACAGTCCAAGGACGTGTCTGCAAACTTTCAGCATATGCTGCAGGGTCAGCCTTATCAGTCCCGAATTCATAAAAGTTGTTGTAACCCGTTACATACTTATAAGGCGTTAACTCCTCCTTGGTAGCATAAGCAGCATTTAAAGTAGCCGCTAATTTTTCAGGACTTGCAGCCAGGGCTTGTCGTGAAAACCAAGGCGCTAATGCCATACCAAAACTGCCAGCAGCAGCGGCTTTGATTAAGTTGCGACGGTTTTCAAAAACCGCCTTAGGCGTAATATCGCTTGGCAGAATATGGGGATCAAAAAAAGACATATCAGTCCTTTATCAGAAGTAATACCTCTATTGTGCTACTGATCTCGCTTTAGCGCTTATTGCCCATAACGAAAAAGGCAAACCCGAGAGTTTGCCTTTTTCGTACTAGTCAAAAACACGACTAAGCTCTAGCAGCCTTCAAAGCAGCATTAAAGGTGCCGCTTGGACGCATCACCGCTTTGCACTTTTCTGAGTCCGCTACATAGTAACCGCCGATGTCAGCTGGTTTACCTTGCACTGCTTTGAACTCATCCACAATCTTCTGCTCATTTTGAGCAAGGGATTTAGCCAAAGGTGCAAAGTAGGCCTGCAATTCTTTATCTTCTGTTTGAGCAGCTAAAGCTTCAGCCCAATACATTGCTAAATAGAACTGACTACCGCGGTTATCTAACTCACCTGTGCGTGGTGAAGGTGACTTATTGTTATCTAACAATTTGCCGGTAGCTTCATCCAATGTACGTGCCAGTAATTTGACTTTGGCATTACCTGTTTTATCACCAATGTCTTCGAGCGATACAGCCAAAGCCATGAACTCACCTAAGGAATCCCAGCGCAAATGATTTTCTTCCACCAACTGTTGAACGTGCTTAGGCGCAGATCCACCAGCACCCGTTTCAAAGAGGCCACCACCAGCCATCAATGGCACGATAGACAACATCTTTGCACTAGTACCTAATTCCATAATTGGGAACAAGTCAGTAAGGTAGTCACGCAAAATATTACCGGTAACAGAAATCGTATCTTTGCCGCGAATCACACGCTCTAGGGTGTAACGCATTGCACGAGTCTGAGACATGATCTGGATATCAACACCCTTCAGGTCATAATCTTTCAAATAGGTGTTCACCTTTTTGATGAGCTCAGCCTCATGTGGACGGTACTCATCCAACCAGAATACTGCTGGCGTATTAGATAGGCGTGCACGATTTACCGCCAACTTGACCCAGTCACGAATAGGCTCATCCTTTACTTGGCACATGCGCCAGATATCGCCCTCTTCTACATTTTGCTCTAGCAACACAGTGCCATCATCAGCAACGATACGGGCCACTCCAGCTTCTGGAATCTCAAAAGTCTTGTCATGCGAACCGTACTCTTCTGCTTGTTGAGCCATCAAACCAACGTTAGGTACAGTCCCCATCGTCGTTGGATCAAAGTTACCGTGAGTCTTACAGAAATTAATCATTTCTTGATAGATACGGGCAAAAGTACTTTCTGGGATAACCGCTTTGGTGTCATGTAAACGACCATCGGCGCCCCACATTTTTCCGCCAACACGAATCATGGCAGGCATGGAAGCATCCACAATCACATCGCTTGGAGAATGCAAGTTCGTAATACCTTTAGCAGAATCCACCATTGCTAAAGCAGGACGGTGCTCGTGGCAAGCATGTAAATCTTGAATAATTTCTTCGCGCTTCGATTCAGGCAAAGTCTTAATTTTTTCGTACAAGCTGCTCATACCATTATTGGCATTCACTCCCAACTCTTCAAAGAGTTTGGCATGTTTCGCAAAAGCGTCTTTATAGAAAATCTTTACAGCATGACCAAACACGATAGGGTGTGAGACCTTCATCATGGTTGCCTTCACGTGCAAGGAAAGCATCATGCCAGTCTTATAAGCATCTTCGATTTCTTTTTCGTAGAACTCGCACAAGGCTTTTTTGCTCATATACATGCTGTCGATAATCTCGCCAGCGAGTAATGAGACTTTTGGCTTGAGCACAATGGTCTTGCCGCTCTTAGTAACCAAGTCCATCTTCACATCGCAGGCCTTGGTCATCGTCATCGACTTCTCACTTGAGTAGAAGTCTCCACCATGCATATGTGAAACATGGGTACGCGAAGCCTGACTCCACTCACCCATGGAATGGGGGTGCTTACGAGCAAACTGTTTTACAGCATTTGGAGCACGACGATCTGAGTTACCTTCGCGCAAGACTGGGTTTACTGAGCTACCCAAGCACTTGGAATATCGAGTGCGAATAGATTTTTCCTCATCATTCTTCGGATCATCTGGGAAATTGGGGATCTTGTAACCCTTAGTCTGCAATTCTTTAATCGCAGCCAGCAATTGAGGTACTGAGGCGCTAATGTTAGGTAGCTTAATAATGTTGGTATCTGGCATCAAAGTCATCTTGCCAAGCGCGCCCAAATTATCGGGAACTTTTTGCTCTTCAGTTAAATACTCTGGGAATTCAGCAAGAATACGTGCGGCTACAGAGATGTCGCTTTTCACAATCTCTACTCCTGCGGGAGCTGTAAAAGTGCGAATGACCGGCAGAAATGCGCAAGTTGCCAAAAGGGGCGCCTCATCTGTCAGGGTGTAAATAATCTTTGATTTCTCTGAAGCCATTAATATTTCCTCGATATTGATAAATTTACAGAGTCAGGTTTTTACCCTGCCACTCTCACGTTCTGCATTCTGCAAGCCACTTTTAGCGGCTCTTTGCCAATGAGGCGAGTCTTCTATTTTAAATCATCGGCATCAGCAAAAATGCCATATTTGCCCCTCAAAACTGCAGAGGAGGCCCAATTTAAGGGAATCCACCAAGAGAGCTCGATTCCCAAAAGCGCCTTAAACTCTGATCCATGTCCAGTAAACACCCCCTACTCAATAAAAACTTGGTGTTGCTGATTGTTTGCCAAGGTCTTTTCCTGACTAACAACGTCACCTTTATCGCCATTAATGGCTTAGTGGGCCTAAGCCTGGCACCAGTAAGTTGGATGGCCACCCTGCCCGTTATGGGCTATGTCGTTGGAGGCGCCTTTTCCACTTCGATTGTGGCGAAGTCTCAAAATTATTTTGGACGCAAAATCTCGTTTCAATTAGGCCTATTGGTTGCCGTACTCTCCGCCCTCCTATGCGCCTATGCTGCCATCAGCAAAAACTTTTGGCTCCTCGTGGCTGGCACCTTTATCGCTGGCTATTACAGCGCCAACGGGCAACTCTACCGTTTTGCCGCTGCCGAACTCACGGAGCTCAGTCAACGCGATAAAGCAGTTTCCTGGGTCCTGGCTGGAGGCATCCTGGGAGCCGTCATTGGACCGAATTTGGCATCCTGGACAAAAAATCTATTTGATACGGCTTTTTTAGGCGCTTACCTCACCTTATCTATTGCAGGCTTCATCGGAATTGGCGTGATGCAATTCATCCACTTCCCAGAAGAATTCAAAACCAAACATCATCTATCAGACGGCCGAAGCCTAAAGGAGATTTTGTCTCAGCCTGTTTTTATGGTGGCTGTGATTGGCGCGGCTCTAGGCTATGGAGTGATGAACTTGCTCATGGCCGCCACCCCGCTAGCCATGCAAATCTGTGGACTGCCTTTTTCAGATACAGCACTGGTATTGGAATGGCATGTGATTGGTATGTTCGCCCCAGGATTTTTTACCGGCTCCTTAATTCAGCGCTTTGGCACACTGAAAATCATGGGGCTTGGTGTTGCGCTCAATCTCATCTGTATCGCGATAGCATTAACAGGATTAGATCTACATCAATTTTTAATTGCACTCTTTTTGCTCGGCGTGGGATGGAATTTTTTATTCACTGCATCGACTTCTCTAGCAATGACAGCCTATAAGCCCGAAGAGAGGGATAAGGCTCAAGCAGCCATCAACTTTTTTGTTTTTGGAACGATGGCTTTTACTTCGTTTGGCTCAGGCGCACTCATTACTTCGCAGGGCTGGAATATTCTGAATCTAGGATCCCTGATTCCGGTATTTATTACTGCTGGCGCCCTTATTTACTTAAGCAGTTATTACAAGAAACAGAAGAAATAAGTCATTAGCCAAGTTTGACTAAGATGCTTTTGCCAAGGGTAGATTAAATAATAGATTTTGAGGTTTTAGCTTTAATTGCTTTTGCTCATTCATTGCAATAGCTAAATACACTGGCTTACCTACTTGCGCTTTGGCTACAGCCGCCTCGTCAATAAAATCAAGACGGAACAAGCAAATGATTAGCTCTAACTCCTCTGTATCTAATGGCTCTTTGTTGTAAAGCTTATTCAAGATCCCCGTAGCGGTAGCATCTAAACCCACGTGCCAAGACCACTTGGGATCGGTAATCTGTTGCATTGGGGTAATTCGGGTTTTAACTCCTACAAAATGTTCAATCCATTTTTCTAGAAGACGACTAAAGCGATTAATCGGCTCGTGCCCAAAGTTCAGCTGGACAGCTAAATCAAAATCTTCGTCGCGCGCCCAATACTCGCTCGCATTTGCCTCGTGCAAAACATCCAGGTCAGCTGATCGCATCGCTAGGGCCTTGCCTTTGAGTAAGTCCAATATATTGCCAGTTTCACCAGCTTGTAAATTGCGAGCTACGACTTCATCATCGGCCCCCATCACAACCCCATCTTCCATCACGCTGATTTTTTGGGTTCTGAAAAATAACTCTCCCATTTTGACCTCCAGGGGATCGGCCTCCTCCCCCAAAATATGGCGAACAAAGATTTGTGCCAGTTGGGCCACAAACAAAGGCGGTACATCCACACCTTCGCCTTGAAACAAACTCATATAGAAAGCTTCCAGCGAGTTGGCGGCCAATAGGCGCTTGCGATAGCGCAGCCAAACACGGTAGTTCTCCTGGATATCTTCATCTGCCATTTGCGCAATTTCTGCCTCACTCACTTCTGCACGTGGATTGGTAGTTAAACGGGCATGCAATGCCTGCTCAGCCTCACAAGACTCTGGAACCAGACTAAGCTCAGGTCTTTGCAAATACGTCCTTAAAAAGTCATCTGTCACCAGAAGCTGACCATCAGGACTGGGTAGCAAGGTCTTATATGCGGATTGTGGCCAAAATTGAGTCATGCGCTAAGGAGTTTCTGTGGGGGTTTCTAAGGAGTTTTTTAAACCTAGATAATCAATACCGCTCAGAATATACTAGTCAGTCATTTTTAGATGAAATAGGAAAACCATCATGAGCGAACTCCAAAAAATTGATACGGTAGTAGGTGAAGGAAAAGAAGCGACAGCAGGCAATCATGTTGATGTGCATTACACAGGCTGGCTTTTCGACGACAAAGCGGTTGATCACAAAGGTCAAAAGTTTGATAGCTCTTTAGATCGCGGACAACTTTTTAGCTTTCCCCTGGGTGCCGGTCATGTGATTAAGGGCTGGGATGAAGGCGTTGCTGGAATGAAAGTGGGCGGTAAACGCACTTTGATCATTCCTTCAGAAATGGGATATGGAGCACGTGGTGCTGGTGGTGTCATTCCACCAAATGCAACCCTGGTATTTGATGTTGAGCTTCATGGTGTCAATTAAGCGACACTATGAGCTAAGGCTGTGAACTAACTTAGTAGTTCATACCAATAAAAAAGGCCACCTCAGGGTGGCCTTTGTTTTGCTTATGACATACTTATGAGCGAATATTTTTTCCATTCGAGGTTAAGCGATTGCCAGGGCGATCTTGACACAAGTCGATCAGACGATTTCTTTCAGCCATCACTTTGTCGCCGTAACCACCATCATCTTCTGCATTAGCGGCGCCAACATAAAACTTCAAGCCGTTACGCAAAGAACCTGCAGTTGCAATCAGGTACTTCAATATGTAGGCGCCAACCCGAATATTCACTTCAGGCTTAACAGCATCTGAGATGCCACCAAAGTGTTCGTACTTTTCTTTGTGTACAGAAGTCATCACCTGCATGAGGCCTTCAGCGCCAGCACGACTCTTCCTATTGGGATTAAAGTTAGACTCAATCGAGATCACTGCCAGCAATAACACTGGATCAATATTGACTTCTTTTGCGATCAATACAGTATTCGAAACATATTCCTCAATCTTGCTGCGATCCAAGTTGTATTTCTTCTCAAAGAAATCAGCAATTGCACGTTGGTTCTGGATGGACCCCATCAAGTTGTTATCCAATGCTTGAGGATCTACCTTTGAACTCGGTATACGGTCAGACAAATGGGAAATCGATTTCACCTGCACCTGGGCCACTGATGGCATCAGCAAGGCAATGGTTTGCTGTTTAGCACTAGCAAGGCCGGCATTAGACGTATTACCAGGGGTAACCGCAGGCTTGCTATAGAGCACGGCTGCAATGCCTGAATCACTCGCAACCGCATCGGCAATCACTGGGGGCTCTTTGTATTGATCAAGCACGCCAAAGCCATTGCTCCAGACCATGTGACGAGCCTCATCGGGCACCAAAACACGAGCCAAATCAAAAGGCCCGGCATTTGTTCCATTACCGGAGAGCCAAAGGCCAACCGCCATAAATACAGACACAACGAGGATGCCATTGATCACTCTATAGACAGGAGCCATAGCGTGGGCAAGCAGTTCTTTCGGAGCCAAGGTCATTGGCTTTGAATCCTGCATATCACTCAAATTGTTAGATAAACATTTACTCATTCATTTTTTGCCATGCTCGATAAAACTCAGAAGCTGTGTTTATGTTGCAGTGCAATATGTAAAAAACATGGGTCATCCTAAAAAGGTTCTTATATCAAGTCAAGAATAAAGAAAGTAAATTCCATTACTTTTTGATCTGAATTTAAGGGAGATCCCGAATATGAGCACAATCATCGGTATTTTATTAAACAAAATCAATGACTTAAAGATGTAAGGAGGCACTAATTTCACACTATAAAAAAGTGGCCAAATTCGGACTTTTTTACTATTCGGGATGAAAATTCCTTGGTTAAAACCATACATCTAGTGATTACGGCCTTTCTTATTTCTACCGGTAGTAGCCAGACCCATACTCACAGATCACTTCATTTCTTTACCTAAATAGACCTCTACTGACCAATTTATGGACTCAATGACTTCGCTTCTCCCCTCAATTTGGACTAGCCGTGCAGCTAACCTTACTCATAAGATCACATGGGAGAATTTTCTGGCAACTGAGTAAGCCCTACACTAATACGCTATGAAAGCCATTCGCAAAGTCCTGCTTTTAGCCCTGCTGCTGACTCACTTCAGTGCATTTGCCTTATTTGATCAATGCAAAGAGCTCTTTCCCAATCAACAAATCCCTACTAGCCACCAAGCTGGACGTGATCTTTGTTTTGATGGATTTGCCATCTACTATTCGCCGCAGGATAAAAAACCCATTTACACGGTTGAGAAGCTGCACCACAAACAGTTCTTAGCGCCTCACCCCAAAAGGACAAACCAGTTCTATGAAGAAGCCCGCCTGCCCTTTGCGGAACGGGCTCAGCTCTCTGACTACCGCGGGAGTGGCTATGACAGGGGGCACAATGCCCCCGCAGGGGATATGCACACCGATCAGTCTATGGCTCAGTCCTTTTCGCTGGCCAATATGATGCCGCAGGCAAGACAAAATAATCAGGGTATCTGGTCAAAGAATGTGGAAGAGCCGACCAGGCAGTACATCAAACGCGCTAGCGGTGATATTTATGTTTACACCGGGTCTGTTGGTAAATCCGGAAGCATTGGTAGTGGACGAGTCACGATTCCAAGCCACCTCTTCAAACTGGTTTATGACCCGAATAAAAATTTGGCTTGGGCCTATTGGATAGAAAACACCAATGAAGCAAATATGAGTCCGCCAATTTCTTATGAGGAGTTAGTCCAAAAAACCGGGATTGATTTTCATCTTCCCCTGAAGCCTCAGGTTACAAGTGCAAAGGCGGCAGACAATATCAAACCTAAAGCCACGCCAATTGGCGCTTGGTACCCCATCTTCTTTGATGATGAATCTCCCAAGAAGATGAGCGAACTCATCAGCCAGATCAAGGAAGGTAAGGTTGTAAGCATACAAATTCAATTTGATCGCAATCGCGACCTCGCACAAAAGCTAGCCACACAGATTCAAGCGCAAACACAGATGCAGCCGGAGTTAAGTCAAAGCAGCCCACCAGAATCTCCCGGCGTTCAATATGAACGCGCAAGGGTGACGGCTATCGTCCGCTCAAAGTAATTTCGATTTTTGCTCTAAGCCATGCGCCCGTTGAATAGGCGCAAGCAAACCGCGTAGACCATTGTGGTCAAGGGTATGCATCAACTCCAATAGTTGACCAAGTTCGCTCTGCGGAAATCCTTCACGAGCAAACCAAGCTAAATAATTCCCCGGCAAATCAGCCAGGGCTCGACCGGCATATTTACCAAAAGGCATCTTCATTAAAACCAGTTTCTCTAAGGCTTGGGCATCCATTGAAGATAAATCTTACAAGCAAAAGTTAAAGCCCCTACAAAGACCGCCATTTTTTCAATAATGGTCATTTTCTCAATTGAGAACTATTCTCATTTGACATGTTATATTGAGAACCATTCTCAATTACATTTTCCAACAACCTCACTTAAAACATGACATTTACTTTCAAAAAGCCACTTGCCACTAGTCTTTGTGTTGCCACTCTTTTATCAAGCCCCATCGCCCATGCTGGCGAAGGTGTCTTTGGCTGGATCTACACGCTAGATCTTCAGCCCAAAGGAAGTCTTGAATTTGAACAACGCCTACAACTCAATCAGCAGCAAGCCTCAGGCACCTATGAAGCTTGGACTGCAAGAACTGAGTTGGAATATGGCCTTACCAATGACTTACAAATTGCGGGCTATATCAACTCCTATTACACTAATGCCAATCAGAATTACACCAATCCTGAAGCATGCGATGACTTAGCTACTTGCACTGGTGGTTATGGCGTCCCCGAAAGCCACGATCCAAGTACCGCCTACAGAAAAAGTGGCATTGAAGGCGGCTCATTAGAGGCCATTTATCGAATCACCAATCCAGTGACTTCTCCAGTAGGGGTGGGGCTTTATCTTGAGCCCACATTAGGCAGAAACAAAAATGAGATTGAAGCACGTCTGTTATTGCAATCAAACTTTATTGATGATCGACTAATCTTGGCTGGGAACGTCGTTGTTGCTAACGAGCAATTGAAGTTTGTTGGTAATGGCAATGTTCCTGAGTCGATGCTCGACATTTTGTTAGGGGCAAGTTATCGATTTGCACCGAAGTGGTCAGCAGGCGTAGAGGCCCGACTTCACAATGATTACTCCAGTTACAACCTGCAGAACCAAGTTCAAAAAGCCACCTTTATCGGCCCTAATGTTCATTACGCAAGCAAGGACTGGTGGGTCACAGGTGCATGGCGCTATCAATTAAAGGGCAATACTTGTATGGGTGACGGCACAGCAGAGTGCTCAAATGCTCGAGTTTGGGATAGTCATTCTGTGAATGAATTCATTCTCAAAGTGGGATTCCCTTTAAGTTAAGTAACAGAACATTGACGATGAACTGGAAACCTCACCCACTGGTAATTGCAGGCTTAGCCATGATCAGCTCACCGATGATTGCTCAAGCCAAAATCTATCTTTCGATAGAGCAGGCACAAAAAATACTGATGCCTAATAAGCAGCTGAGCAAAATGCCGATCATTATTACAGACGATCTTCAGGAAAAGATGCGAATTGCTTCAAGTATTCGCCACCCCTTTCAAGGAGATCGAATTTGGAAAACCAGTGATGGGGGCTGGTTTATCGTCGATGAAGTAGTAGGTAAACATGAAATGATTACGTATGCCGTAGGGCTCAACCCTAGCGGCAACATTACTGGAATTGAAATCCTAGAATATGTTGAGTCTTATGGCTACGAAGTAGCAGAAGCTCAATGGCGAAAACAATTTGTTGGCAAAAATGCCAGTGATCCAATCAAGCTCAATCAAGATATTCAAAACATTGGGGGCGCCACCCTGTCATGTAAACATATTAGCGATGGCGTGAAGCGGGTTGCAGTTTTGTATGAGTTAACTCTCAAGCATCCCCTAGTTCAAAGTAAAAAATGAGACGCTGCAAGCCCCTGCTGGGAACCTATGTAGAGATATCGATCGAGGATCAAAACGGAGATAAGGCAATCCAATACGCCTTTGATCAAATAGAAAAAGTCCAGCAACTAATGAGCTTTCATGACTCTCAGAGTGAGCTCTCCATGATTAATGCGCGAGTACATTGCAAGTCGATCCGAATTCATCCATGGACCGCCCGCATACTCAGAATTGCACAAGATCTACATACTCACTCCGGTGGTTTATTTAATTGCGGAATTGGCCATCGCCTCATTGCTGCAGGCTTATTGCCAAGCCATATCGATATCTCAAGTTATGACATTGGCGGAATTGAAGATCTCTACTTTATTGACCATGACAGAGTTAGCTCAATACGTCCAATCTGCCTTGATCTGGGCGGAATTGCCAAAGGCTTTGCAGTAGATGAGGCAGTTAAAGCACTGATCGCAGAAGGCGTAAGCGGTGGGACTGTAAATGCTGGTGGCGATTTGCGAGTCTTTGGAAATCAGCCCCAAACGATTTATCTTCGCAACCCCCAATTACCAAGGCACTTAATTGAAGTAGGCTCACTATCTAATGGAGCGATCGCAACAAGTGCTTTGTATTTTTCCAAAAGAGATCAACAAGGAAGCTACATCATTAATCCCCTTGCACAAACAAGTGCTGGTATGTATAGGCAGTTTTCTGGTTCTTATTCGGTTTTGGCTAAGGAGTGCGTATATGCTGATGCGCTAACAAAGGTATTAGCACTCTCAAGACAACAGCACCATCCTTGTTTTGCCCGTTACGGTGCACGAGCAATCGAAATCACCTTATGAGACAACTAGGAAAAATGCCGGCCTGGCAGCGCACTTTTGTGATTGCAGGTATGTTGACCTGTTCAGCAACAGGAAGCGCCTACCTAGTGGGTCATGAATTTCAGATTGAGCGTGCCCTCCTGGGCAATCATCTAGTGTTGGCAAGCCATGGTCTTTCAGCGATGTTAGCAAGCATCGCCCTAGGATCGGTATTGCCCTTTCACCTCAAAGCGGGGCTTCAATCAAAAAGAAAGTACTTTAGTGGATTTACCCAACTCGGTTTTCTATTAACTCTAGTCATTACTGGCGGAATGCTGTATTACGGTCCTGCTGAGCTTCGTGAAACCACCATCCAGTTTCACTGGCTTACTGGCTTAGTCTTTTTTGCGATCTTCATGATTCATGTTTTTATGAAATGGAGCCTTAGATCTTCCAGAATTCAGCCCTCTTAATAAGCTGGCGGTAAAAAAGAGGCCCACCTCACGATGCACCCCTTTCTATATTGCCTACTACTAAATTAAGACTTACTTGCTGTTGATCCTTTGTCCGTACTTCCGCAAGACGAGATACCCAACAAAGGATAGGCCGGACAAAAGCGAAAGAGTCCAGTTGCTAGAGGAATTAAGCCCAACCATCCCCACCAACCCACAACATTCGTTGCTGCCAAAGCCACTAATAGCGCCCCAACAGAGATTCTCAGGATCCGATCAATACCACCAACGTTAGTTTTCATCATGTACTCCCTTTATCAAACTGTAAATCCGTTTATTTCAAACTTTATTTCTTGCAATAGTGCTTATAGAGCAAGCCCATTACTGCAACTGCAACCTGACTAGAAAGCGTGTAAAAGATTTGCTTGCCTTCTCTGCGGGTCTTTACTAATTTTTCTTTGCGCAATACGGTCAATTGCTGTGACAGCGTAGGTTGATGCAAATCTAGAGCAGCCTCTAACTCACCCACGCATTTTTCACCTTGGGCAATCTCACATAAGAGCATCATGCGATCTCTATTCGAGAGTACCTTCATTAACTTGCAGGCATCGTCTGCTGATGCCTGCATTTTCTTTAACTCAGATTTTGAAATCGTCATATTCATATCAGAGCGCATTTAGTGGAATCTTGAGATAGGACTTGCCATTACTTTCTGGCTCAGGAAAGTGACCTGCCCGAATATTGACTTGAATGGAAGGCAATATGAGCTTAGGCATATCTAGAGTGCTATCACGCTTGATACGCATTTGCACAAATTGCTCTTCAGTGATCCCGTCGTGAACGTGAATATTTCCGGCTTTTTCTGCACCTACGGTTGTGCAATGCTCTACATTGCGGCCATTAGGTGGATAGTCATGGCACATATACAGCTTAGTTTCCTTTGGATAGGCCAAGATTTTCTGAATAGATTGATACAGCGTTCTAGCATCACCACCCGGGAAATCGCAACGAGCTGTACCGACATCGGGCATAAATAAGGTGTCACCGACAAATAAAGTATCGTCAATTTCATAAGCCATGCAGGCTGGAGTATGTCCAGGAACGAACAATGCCTTCAGCGAGAGACCCCCAAATGGTAATGCTTCACCTTCTTTTAATAGATGATCGAATTGCGAGCCATCTGTTGCAAAACCAGAATCTAAATTAAAGACACCTTTAAAGACATTTTGCACGCTCACAATGTGATCTCCGATCACCAACTTGCCACCCAATTTCTCTTGAAGGTAAGGCGCTGCAGTTAAGTGATCTGCGTGGGCATGTGTTTCCAGAATCCATTCGAGCTTTAATTGTTTGGCTTGAATAAATTCAATCACCTGATCTGCAGAACGCGTTGTTGTTCTTCCTGAATTAGAGTCGTAGTTCAGGACAGAATCAATCACGACGCAGGGACTCCCCTTGCCTGCAGAGACGACATAAGTGAAGGTCCAAGTCTCTGGATCAAAAAAGGATTCAACTTCTGCTACTACTGTTCTATTCACAATGTCCTTTCAGAGCAATTCATGGTGGAATAATTAATATATAT
>CANCIL010000003.1 GCA_947378095.1 Betaproteobacteria bacterium | reverse complement strand
CTGAAGTTCAAGTTTCATTGCTAACAGCCCGCATCAATGAATTAACCCCCCATTTCAAGGCTAACGCTAAAGACCATCACAGCCGTCGCGGTTTGTTGAAGATGGTTTCACGTCGCCGTCGCCTCTTGGATTACCTCAAAGGCAAAGATCTGGATCGCTATCGCGCATTGATCGAGAAATTAGGTCTCCGTAAGTAATTCTTATCGGTATTGCAATGCCATCTCACTTAAGG
This sequence comes from Betaproteobacteria bacterium, assembly GCA_947378095.1. Lineage (GTDB taxonomy): Bacteria > Pseudomonadota > Gammaproteobacteria > Burkholderiales > Burkholderiaceae > Polynucleobacter. The sequence continues at coordinate 41,545 of CANCIL010000003.1, read as the reverse complement.
TTGTTTCTTTCCAGATGCAGTCTTAAGAAGGTGGCATGTTTTTTGAGCGGTTTTCGATTATTTGTGTAGGGGATCGTGTCATTCCAATGAGCTTCTGATTTCAGAGTCTCCCTGGAATGGCATCCCTTGTAATCCTAATTCGCTCCAGTGTTGTCGTGACACTGCTTTATCCCACGACAAGCGCAATGCTCATGTGAGTTTTGCGTGAACAATTTGGAGAAGATCAGAATGACTATGTTTAAAAAAGCAGTAAAAAGTTTTCAATGGGGCAACCATCAAGTAACGATGGAAACAGGCGAGATCGCTCGTCAATCAGGTGGTGCAGTCATCGTAAACGTGGATGACACCGTAGTAATGGGTACAGTAGTTGCATCGAAGTCTGCAAAGCCAGGCCAATCCTTTTTCCCATTAACTGTAGATTATTTAGAAAAGACATACGCAGCAGGCAAGATCCCTGGTGGCTTCTTTCGCCGTGAAGGTCGCCCATCAGAAGGTGAGACATTAATCTCCCGTTTGATCGACCGCCCATTACGTCCTTTGTTCCCAGAAGGTTTCTTGAATGAAGTTCAGGTTGTAGTGCATGTTTTGTCTATCAACCCAGACGTTCCTGCAGATATTCCTGCTTTGATCGCTGCTTCTGCAGCTTTGGCTGTTTCAGGCATTCCTTTTGCCGGCCCAGTTGGTGCTGCTCGCGTTGGTTACGCTAACGGTCAGTACCTCTTGAACCCAACTCGTACAGAACAAGCTACTAGCGAACTCGATTTAATCGTTGCTGGTACACAAGCTGCTGTATTGATGGTGGAATCTGAAGCAAATCAATTATCCGAAGATGTCATGTTGGGCGCTGTTGTATATGGTCATGACCAAATGCAAACTGCAATCAACGCAATCAATGATTTAGTCCGTGAAGCTGGTAAACCAGAGTGGGATTGGGCTGCTGCTCCTAAAGATGAGCCATTCATCGCTAAGGTGACTGCTTTGGCTGAAGCGCCATTGCGTGAGGCTTATCAAATTCGTCAAAAAGGCGCACGCTCAGACAAGCTCAAAGAAATTTCTAAAGAAGTAGTAGCTAAGTTATCTGAAGAAGGTGATGTTGATGCTGTTGCTGTTAGCGACATCATGTTCGAAATCGAAGCGAAGATTGTTCGTAGCCAGATTTTGAATGGCGAGCCACGCATTGATGGTCGTGATACACGCACTGTTCGTCCAATCGAAATTCGTAACGGCGTGTTGCCACGTACACATGGTTCTGCATTATTTACCCGTGGTGAAACACAGGCTCTTGTGGTTGCTACATTAGGAACTGCCCGTGACGAGCAAATTATTGACGCGCTCGAAGGTGAATACCGCGATCGTTTCATGTTCCACTACAACATGCCCCCGTTTGCTACTGGTGAAACAGGCCGCGTAGGTAGCCCTAAGCGTCGTGAAATTGGTCACGGTCGTTTAGCTAAGCGCGCTTTGATTCCTGTTTTGCCAAGCCCAGAAGATTTTGCATACAGCATTCGTGTGGTTTCAGAAATTACTGAGTCCAATGGCTCTTCCTCCATGGCTTCCGTTTGTGGCGGTTGCTTAGCCATGATGGACGCTGGTGTTCCAGTTAAAGCGCACGTTGCTGGTGTAGCAATGGGCTTGATCCTAGACGGTAACCGTTTTGCAGTGTTGACCGATATCTTGGGTGACGAAGATCACTTGGGTGATATGGACTTCAAGGTGGCAGGTACTGCAAATGGTATTACTGCGCTGCAGATGGACATTAAGGTTCAAGGTATTACTAAAGAAATTATGCAAGTGGCTTTAGCGCAAGCTAAAGAAGGCCGTTTGCACATCTTGAGCAAAATGCAAGAAGCAATGGGTTCAGTTCGCACTGAATTATCTGCTCATGCTCCACGCATGGTGTCATTCAAGATTCATCCAGACAAGATTCGCGAAGTAATTGGTAAGGGTGGCGCGACTATCCAAGCCTTGACTAAGGAAACTGGATGCAGCATTGATATTAAAGATGATGGCACTGTAACTATCGCCTCTACAAGTGCAGAAGGCATGGCTGAGGCTAAAGCGCGCATCGAAGGCATTACTGCTGAAGCTGAAGTAGGCAAGATCTACGAAGGTCCAGTTGTGAAGTTGCTTGAATTCGGGGCTTTGGTCAATATTCTTCCTGGTAAGGACGGACTCTTGCACATCTCTGAGATTTCTAATGAGCGTGTAAAAGAAGTTAAAGATTACCTTGCAGAAGGCCAAGTGGTTCGTGTGAAATTATTAGCTGCTGATGAGCGTGGTCGTTTACGTTTATCACTCAAAGCTGCAATGGCTGATGAAGGTGGCACGATTGCTCCCTTAGCTGGCGCGACTGCTGAAGCCGCTCCTGCAACTGACGAAACAGCATAAGTAAGCATTTCTGATCAGCCTTAGGAGTATTTGATGCGCGTAATTGAGATCAAAGAATTTGGTGCACCAGAAATGTTGGTGTCTACAACTCGTCCCGATCCAGCGGTGCCAAGTGCTGGAACTGGCGAGGTTTTGATTAAAGTACTTGCAGCGGGAATTAATCGCCCTGACGTTTTGCAACGCAAGGGCCATTACCCAGTTCCTGCTGGCGCATCAGATATCCCAGGTCTTGAGGTTGCTGGAGAGATTATTGGCGGTGACTTAGCGCACGCTGATAATGCTTTTGGTTTAAAGATGGGTGATAAGGTTTGTGCTTTAGTACAAGGTGGCGGTTATGCAGATCTATGCACAGCGCCAATAGCACAGTGCTTGCCTTACCCCAAGGGCTTTACTGATCAAGAAGCTGCTGCACTACCAGAAACCTTTTATACAGTGTGGAGCAATGTCTTCATGCGAGGTCAACTTTCTGCTGGTGAAACGTTATTAGTGCAAGGTGGTTCGAGTGGCATCGGTGTTACTGCTATTTTGATTGCTAAGGCACTTGGCTTCAAGGTATTTGTAACCGCTGGAAACGATGAAAAATGCGCTGCATGTTTGCGCTTGGGCGCTGATCTAGCCATCAATTACAAAACACAAGATTTTGTTGAGGAAGTCAAAAAGGCTACTGACGGTAAAGGTGTAAACGTTATCCTGGATATGGTCACTGGTGACTATGTCCAGCGTGAAATTGATTGCCTAGCAGATGATGGCCGTATTGTGATCATTGCAATACAGGGAGGATCTAAAGCTGAAGTCAGTACCAATCAAATTTTGCGTCGCCGTTTGACCATTACTGGCTCGACTTTGCGCCCACGCCCAGTAGCATTCAAAAAACAAATTAGCAAACAACTGTATGACCATGTATGGCCATTACTCAATGCAGGTAAATTGAAGCCTGAAATTTACAAAACATTTACGCTAGATCAGGCTGCAGATGCTCATCGATTGATGGAGTCTTCTGAGCATATCGGCAAAATCGTTTTAACGGTTTAATACCCAACTAGTTTATGCGTCCACTCATCATCATCGGCAACTGGAAAATGAATGGCAGTCTTGCAACTAATCAAGACTGGGTTAAGACGGTTGCTCGCGGAATGGAAAGTGGCATGCCTGCAGGGCGTCAGTTTGTTGTATGTCCACCCTTTCCTTATTTAGCTCAGTGCAGTGTTTTGATTAAAGAATACTCCTTGGCATTTTTAAGTCTTGGTGCTCAAGATGCCTCTGCTCATGAATCCGGAGCATATACAGGAGAAGTTGCTGCCTCTATGCTCAAGGAGATGGGTTGTACTTATGTCATCGTAGGTCATTCAGAGCGACGCCAATTTCATCATGAGGTTGATGAAGTGGTTGCTGCTAAAGCCCTGCAGGTATTAGATAACGGCATGACGCCTGTAATCTGCGTTGGTGAGACGGCGGATGAGCGTAATTCTGGTAGAGCGGAAGAAGTTGTTTGCTCACAGGTGGCTAAGCAAGTGAATGTTTTGCAAGATAGATTAGTGGATTGCTTGATTGCTTATGAACCCGTTTGGGCTATTGGTACAGGCAAGGTAGCTAGCGCTCAGGTAGCGCAGGATATGCATTGCACTATTCGGCTTCAGCTGGCTGAATTTAATGACGATGTTGCTTCTCATGTAGGAATTTTGTACGGCGGCAGTGTTAAACCTGACAATGCTGTTGAGTTGTTTGCCATGCCGGATATTGATGGTGGATTGGTTGGGGGAGCTTCATTGAACCCTCAAGATTTTCTTGCTATTTGTCAGGCATAGATTTTTTATTGGAGATTCGTTGTGGAATGGTTTAAGACTTTATTAATCGTATTGCAGGTAGTTTCAGCTTTGGCTGTGATTCTCTTGGTCTTATTGCAACAGGGCAAAGGGGCTGATATGGGTGCTGCTTTTGGGTCCGGTTCATCTGGTAGCTTATTCGGCGCCAGCGGTTCTGCGAACTTTTTATCCCATACAACGGCAATTTTTGCGGCCGTTTTCTTCCTTAGTACTCTTGGGATCACCTGGCTAGGGAATAAGAAGGAAGTTAGCCCGGGCGTTCTCTCTGGAACAGTCGCACCTGCGTCTGCCCCAGCAGCTCCGGTAGCTCCAGCCCAAGATCCAACAAAACCTGCAGTTCCTAAGTAAAAAAGTAGGTTTTTACGGATTTCCTTGCCTCAATTTTGGGGTAGTTGAGTTGTGCAATGCAGTAGAATTGATGGGTTTTGCAAGATGCCGACGTGGTGAAATTGGTAGACACGCTATCTTGAGGGGGTAGTGGCTTAGGCTGTGCGAGTTCGAGTCTCGCCGTCGGCACCAAAATAAAGAATTTGTAGGAGTTTTTGCTCTAAATCAAGGCTGTATGTAGTGAAATATTGAACAATTTGATGTTTAAAGAATTACCAGACGAACGAATCAGGACCATTTTTTGAATCTCGCTAATTACTTTCCTGTTCTGCTTTTTATCCTCGTAGGTATTGGGGTGGGTTTAGTCCCCATGTTCCTCGGAAAGATTTTGGCTCCCTCTAAGCCTGACGCTGAAAAACTCTCTCCATATGAGTGCGGCTTTGAAGCGTTTGAAGATGCGCGTATGAAGTTCGACGTGCGCTATTACCTGATTGCTATTTTATTTATCTTGTTTGACCTAGAAACTGCATTCCTATTTCCATGGGGTGTTGCACTTCGTGATATCGGTTGGCTTGGCTACGCCTCTATGGTGATTTTCCTTTTGGAGTTCATTGTGGGATTTGTTTATATCTGGAAAAAGGGCGCCCTCGACTGGGAGTAATCGATATGGCATTAGAAGGCGTTCTCAAAGAAGGATTTGTTACCACTACTGCAGACCAGTTAATTAACTGGACTCGAAATGGATCGCTGTGGCCTATGACCTTTGGCTTGGCCTGTTGCGCAGTAGAAATGATGCATGCTGGAGCCTCCCGTTATGACTTGGATCGCTTTGGTGTGGTGTTCAGACCATCTCCTCGTCAATCTGACTTAATGATTGTTGCTGGAACCCTCTGCAATAAAATGGCTCCTGCCTTGCGCAAGGTTTATGACCAAATGCCAGAGCCACGTTGGGTAATTTCCATGGGTTCTTGCGCCAATGGTGGTGGCTACTACCATAACTCTTACTCAGTAGTGCGCGGTTGTGACCGTATCGTGCCAGTAGATATTTATGTTCCTGGCTGCCCTCCAACTGCAGAAGCCTTGATCTATGGAATTATTCAATTGCAATCAAAGATTGCACGCACTAGTACGATTGCGCGGAAGGCTTAAGTTATGTCAGATCGTTTAGTGCAACTTGCCGCCAATCTAGAGAAAGTCTTAGGTAAGCGCGCGCAATCTATTGAGATTGCATTGGGTGAAGTCACTGTGGTCGTGAATGCAGATACTTATTTTGAGTCTGCCATGATGCTGCGTGATGACCCATCTTTAGCTTTTGAGCAATTGATTGATCTCTGTGGTGTTGATTACCAAGATTTTCGCGATGGCGCATGGGGTGGCCAGCGCTTTGGTGTTGTGAGCCACTTACTCTCTATAGAGCATAACTGGCGTTTACGCGTGCGGGTATTTGCTTCGGACGAAAGCTACCCTTTGGTTGCCTCTATTACTCCGGTATGGAATTCAGCTAACTGGTTTGAGCGGGAAGCGTTTGACCTTTATGGAATTCTATTTGAAGGTCATGATGACCTACGTCGCATCTTGACGGATTATGGCTTCATTGGCCACCCATTCAGAAAAGATTTCCCAATCAGCGGCACTGTAGAGATGCGCTATGACCCAGAGTTAAAACGTGTCGTCTATCAACCAGTGACAATTGAAGCGCGTGAGATTACGCCTCGTATCGTTCGCGAAGAGCAGTACGGAGGTCCGGTTTAAGTCATGGCACAAATTAAGAACTACACCCTCAACTTTGGCCCTCAGCATCCTGCTGCGCATGGTGTATTGCGCTTGGTTTTAGAGTTGGATGGAGAAGTCATTCAGCGCGCTGATCCCCATATTGGTTTACTGCATCGTGCTACTGAGAAGTTAGCTGAAACTCGGACCTGGATTCAGAACGTACCTTATATGGATCGCTTGGATTATGTATCCATGATGTCCAATGAGCATGCTTATGTAATGGCGATTGAAAAGTTATTGCAGGTAGATGTCCCATTGCGTGCGCAATATATTCGTGTGATGTATGACGAGCTGACTCGTTTATTGAATCACTTACTCTGGATTGGTTGCCATGGTCTAGACGTTGGCGCAATGGCCGTATTCCTTTATGCCTTCCGCGATCGTGAAGATATTTTTGATATGTACGAAGCTGTTTCCGGTGCGCGTATGCATGCTGCCTACTATCGTCCAGGTGGCGTATATCGCGATCTGCCTGATCAAATGGCGCAATATAGCAAGTCAAAGATTCGCAGTACTTCTGCAGTAAAACGTTTAAATGAAAATCGTAGTGGATCCTTGCTCGATTTCATTGATCAATTTACACAAGGCTTTGATGCCAATGTTGATGAATACTGCAACCTTTTAACCGACAACCGTATTTGGAAACAGCGCTTAGTCAATATCGGCATTGTGACTCCTGAGAGAGCACTGCAACTGGGTTTCACAGGCCCCATGCTGCGTGGTTCTGGGATCGAGTGGGATTTACGTAAGAAGCAACCATACGAAGTATATGATCGCCTCGACTTTGATATTCCAGTGGGTGTGAACGGCGATTCTTACGACCGCTATTTAGTGCGCATGGAAGAGATGCGTCAATCTAACCGAATCATTAAGCAATGCGTTGCTTGGTTAAAAGCAAATCCAGGTCCTGTCATGTCTGACAACCATAAGGTTGCTCCACCCAAGCGCGTAGATATGAAGACTAATATGGAAGAGTTGATTCACCATTTCAAACTCTTTACTGAAGGTATCCACGTTCCTGATGGCGAAGCTTATTCAGCTGTTGAACACCCTAAAGGCGAGTTTGGTATTTACTTGATTTCGGATGGTGCTAATAAGCCATACCGCATGAAGATTCGTGCTCCAGGATTTGTGCATCTATCTGCCATGGATGAGATGTCGCGTGGCCATATGTTGGCTGATGCCGTAACCATTATTGGTACGCAGGATATTGTGTTCGGGGAGATTGACCGCTAATACAGCGTGCCAAGGATTATTTAATGACAACCACTCTTCAACTATCCGACAGAACGCTGGCAGACATTGCCCGTAACGTCGCCAAATATCCACCAGAGCAAAAGCAGTCTGCTGTGATGGCTTCCTTGATCGCTGCTCAATCCGAGGTAGGCTGGGTTTCTCCTGAAGTGATTGCAACTGTTGCGCAAATCTTAGAAATGCCAACTATTGCAGTAGATGAAGTGGCAACCTTCTACAACATGTACAACACCAAGCCAATTGGTAAATATAAGTTAGTCATTTGTACTAATTTGCCATGCCAATTAACTCATGGTGAAACTGCAGCAAGCTATCTCAAGGAAACCTTGGGTATTGGCTATAACGAGACCACCCCTTGTGGCACTTTTACTCTGAAAGAGGGTGAGTGCATGGGTGCTTGCGGTGACTCTCCGGTGATGCTCGTTAATGACAAGCGTATGTGCAGCTTTATGAGTAAAGAAAAGATTGATGCTCTATTAAATGAGCTTCGTGCAGAAGGGAAAGTAGCATGACCAGCTTGCACGATCGTCACATCAAGCCTTTGATCCTTGCGGGACTGAATGGTGACAACTGGCGTTTAAAAGATTATGAGAGTCGTGGTGGTTATCAGCAATTACGTCGTTTGATTAATGATAAGGTTGCACCAGATGCCATCATTGCTGAATTAAAAGCTTCATCACTGCGCGGTCGTGGTGGTGCGGGCTTCCCAACAGGCTTGAAGTGGAGTTTTATGCCACGTCAATTCCCGGGGCAGAAATATTTAGTTTGCAATAGTGATGAAGGTGAGCCGGGTACATTTAAAGACCGCGACATCATGCGTTACAACCCACACGCTTTGATTGAAGGCATGATTATTGGTGCTTACACGATGGGCATCAGCACTGGCTATAACTATATCCATGGTGAAATTTGGGAAGTCTATTCACGCTTTGAAGAGGCTTTAGAAGAAGCCCGTACAGCTGGTTACTTAGGCGACAAAATATTAGGTAGCGATTTTTCATTCCAATTGCATGCATCTCCTGGTTGGGGTGCTTATATATGCGGTGAAGAAACAGCCTTACTAGAGTCCTTGGAAGGCAAAAAGGGCCAACCTCGATTCAAGCCACCATTTCCGGCGAGTTTTGGTTTGTATGGAAAACCGACCACAATCAATAACACCGAAACATTTGCAGCCGTGCCATTCATATTGGCTATTGGTGGGCAGGCCTATTTGGATCTGGGTAAGCCTAATAATGGTGGAACCAAAATCTTTTCAGTGTCTGGCGACGTAGTTCATCCTGGCAACTATGAAATTCCATTAGGCACTCCATTTGCAGAGTTACTCAAGTTGGCAGGTGGAATGCGTGATGGTAAGACCCTAAAGGCAGTTATTCCTGGTGGTTCCTCTGCGCCTGTAGTTCCAGGCGCTCAGATGATGGATCTGACGATGGATTACGACAGCATTGCTAAGGCAGGATCCATGTTGGGGTCAGGCGCTGTCATTGTGATGAACGAAACCCGTTGTATGGTTCGTGCCTTAGAGCGCTTGTCCTATTTCTATCATGAAGAATCCTGTGGCCAATGCACACCATGTCGTGAAGGAACCGGCTGGTTATGGCGCATTGTTCATCGTATTGAGCATGGTCAAGGACGTCCAGAAGATATGGATTTGCTAAACGATGTGGCAGCCAACATTCAGGGTCGTACGATTTGCGCTTTAGGCGATGCTGCAGCTATGCCAGTGCGTGGCATGTTGAAGCATTACATGGATGAGTTTGCGTATCACGTAGAACATAAGCGCTGCTTAGATTCTGCAACCCCTTTATAAGTTATTGAGCACGGGACATCTTAAAGTGAGCATGGTAGAAATCGAATTAGATGGTAAGACGGTAGAAGTTCCGCAAGGTTCGATGGTGATGCACGCTGCAAATAAGCTTGGCACCTACGTTCCTCACTTCTGCTATCACAAAAAATTATCCATTGCCGCTAACTGTCGCATGTGTTTAGTTGAAGTTGAGAAGGCGCCCAAGCCTTTGCCAGCTTGTGCTACTCCTGTTACGCAAGGCATGAAGGTATTTACGCACTCAGCTAAAGCTGTTGAAGCACAACGTTCTGTAATGGAATTTTTACTGATCAATCATCCGTTAGATTGCCCCATTTGCGATCAAGGCGGTGAGTGTCAGTTGCAAGATTTAGCTGTTGGATACGGTAAGTCAAATTCTCGCTACGAAGAAGAAAAGCGAGTGGTATTCCATAAGAATGTTGGACCATTAATCTCGATGCAAGAGATGAGCCGTTGCATTCACTGCACACGCTGCGTTCGTTTTGGTCAAGAAGTTGCTGGTGTCATGGAATTAGGCATGATTAACCGTGGCGAGCACTCAGAAATCACCACATTTGTAGGTCAAACAGTAGATTCAGAGCTCTCTGGAAACATGATTGATTTGTGTCCAGTGGGGGCCTTAACTAGTAAGCCGTTCCGCTACGCTGCGCGTACTTGGGAATTGGGCCGTAAACGTTCAGTAAGTCCGCACGATAGCTTAGGTGCTAATACGACCGTCCAAACTAAATCAAACAAGGTGATGCGTGTTGTTGCTTTGGAGAATGAAGCAATCAATGAGTGCTGGATTAGTGACCGTGATCGTTTTGCATATGAAGGGATCAATAGCGCAGATCGAATAACGACGCCAATGGTCAAGCAAGGTGGACAATGGCTTGAAACAGATTGGCAATCCGCTCTTGATTATGTAGCTCACTCACTTAAAACGATTTCTGCTGAAAGCGGCGCTGAATCTATAGGTGCAATAGCTCACCCGATTTCCAGTACTGAAGAATTACATCTCCTGCAAAAAATAGTTCGCGGCTTAGGCTCCAATCAGATTGATACACGTTTGCATCAGCCCAACGTGAAGGGTGCAGCTAGTGCGCCTTGGCTTGGAATGCCAATTGCAAAATTAGGCGAACTAGATCGCGCATTAATCATTGGTAGTTTTTTGCGCAAAGATCAACCGATTATTGCTGCACGTTTACGTACAGCGGCAAAACGTGGCTTGCAAGTAATGCGTCTTGATGCAGGTGGTGATGATTGGCTGATTCCAGTAACAGCAATTGCTACGGCGCCCAGCGCATGGCTTAATTCACTTAGTGAAGTAACTTTGGCTGTCGCTAAGGCGAAATCAGTTTCTGTACCTGCAGGAACTCCTAGTGTGTCAATTTCTGCTGAAGCGCAAAAGATAGCTGATAGCTTGCTTTCTGGTTCGTCAACAGCCGTCTTGCTAGGCTCGACTGCGATTGCACATCCAAATGCATCTGATTTACATGTGTTAGCTCAATTTATTGCAGATAACACTGGTGCTACCCTCGGTTTCTTGCCGGTAGGTGGTAATGCGGTAGGGGCCTCACTTGTTAACGCTAATGGTGCCGGTGTTGAATCAGTACTCTCGGGCGATCGTCGTGCGGTGATCTTGATGAATATCGAGCCAGATGCCGACTTACCAAATCCTGCCCAGGCTCGCGCTGCTCTGGCGAAAGCAAATACTGTGATTGCCTTAAGTGCATATCAGAGTGCTGATCTACTGGAGGTGGCTGATGTAATCCTGCCGATCTCAACATTCACTGAAACAGTATCAACCTTTGTAAATGCTGAAGGCAGAGTTCAAACAGTCCAACCTTCTGTTAAGCCTTTGGGTGACTCACGTCCAGCCTGGAAAGTCCTTAGAGTATTGGGCGGACTTATTGAGTTGGATGGATTCTTATTCAATATGCCAGAAGAGGTTCTTGGCGAAGCCTTAAGCGAAAACTATTGCGCAAAACTCAATAATGGCTCTAGTGTTAATGCTCTAAGCAATAGTAATCTAGCGCTGCAATCAGGGCTAGAGCGTGTATCCGATGTCAATATATATGCTGGCGACCAGATTGTGCGCCGTTCATCAGCATTACAGCTGACACGCGATGCAAAACGAGGCAATCAAGTTGGCTTAGGCAAAAAATTATTCTCTGAATTGGGCTTGGTTGAGGGCGATTTAGTATGCGTTACTCAAGGCGGACAATCCATAAATATGCCAGCTACATTAGAAGCAAATCTAGCGCCAGGTGCCGTCAGAATTTCTGCAGGTACTGTTGCTAGTGCGAAATTAGGCCCCATGTTTGGTCCGGTAGCGGTAAGTAAGGCATAAGGTAAGAGATGGATAACTTCTTAAACCTCATCACCACACATGGCGAAGCCATCTTTGGATCTTTATGGCCACTAGTTTGGGCTTTGATTCGTATCGTCATCATCGTATTGCCTATGTTTGGCTGCGTTGCTTACCTTACCTTATGGGAGCGTAAGCTGATTGGTTGGATGCATATTCGTTTAGGACCAAATCGCGTTGGTCCTCTGGGTTTATTGCAGCCTATCGCTGATGCATTGAAACTCCTGATGAAGGAGATTATTGCTCCTGCTCAAGCAAGTAAGGTGTTGTACTTTATTGCGCCAATTATGGTGATCATGCCTGCCTTCGCAGCTTGGGCTGTGATTCCGTTTCAGGCAAAGATGGTTCTTGCCGATGTCAATGCTGGGCTGCTTTACATCATGGCAATTTCATCGATTGGTGTTTACGGTGTAATCCTTGCTGGTTGGTCTTCAAACTCTAAGTATCCATTTCTCGGCGCCATGCGTGCATCTGCTCAAATGATTTCTTATGAAATTGCCATGGGCTTTGCTTTGGTAACGGTACTGCTGACATCAGGTTCTTTGAATCTAAGCACGATCGTTGCCTCACAAGAGCAAGGATATTTTGCAAGCCTTGGCTTGAACTTCCTTTCTTGGAATTGGTTACCACTCTTGCCAATGTTCTTAATTTATTTCATCTCGGGTGTTGCTGAAACAAACCGTCATCCATTTGACGTGGTTGAGGGTGAGTCTGAGATTGTTGCAGGACATATGGTGGAGTACTCAGGTATGTCATTTGCCATGTTTTTCTTGGCTGAATACGCCAATATGATTTTGATCGCAGCAGTAGCATCGATTATGTTCTTGGGCGGCTGGCTACCCATTGTCGATTTGCCGATCTTGCGTGATATACCCGGTTTCTTCTGGTTGTTTGGAAAAACATTCTTCCTCTTATCTTGCGTTATTTGGTTGCGTGCTACTTTGCCCCGTTATCGCTATGACCAGATCATGCGTTTGGGCTGGAAGATTTTTATTCCGATCTCCGTATTTTGGGTTGTTGTGATCGGCGCATGGGTCGTCTCACCATGGAATATTTGGAAATAAGTTGACTAATCATGTTTAAGAAAATTTCCCAATTCCTCGATAGCCTGATGCTCAAAGACATCCTCACTGGCATGTCTATCACAGGCCGCTATCTCTTTAAACCAAAAATTACCGTGCAGTATCCGGAAGAAAAGACACCGCTATCGAGTCGATTCCGTGGTTTGCATGCCTTACGTCGCTATGAGAATGGTGAAGAGCGTTGTATTGGTTGCAAGCTGTGTGAAGCAGTGTGCCCAGCCTACGCAATCACGATTGAGACTGCGGAACGTGACGACGGTACTAGAAGAACTAGTCGTTATGACATTGATTTAACAAAATGTATTTTCTGTGGCTTTTGCGAAGAGGCTTGTCCAGTTGATGCCATTGTTGAAACAAACATCTTTGAATATTTTGGCGATAAGCGTGGCGACTTGTATTTCACTAAAGATATGCTTTTAGCTGTGGGCGATAAGTATGAAAAAGAGATTGCCGCTAATCGTGCTGCTGATGCACCTTATCGTTAATCGAATAGAGCGTAAATAAAATGACATTCGATCCATCTACATTATTCGCAGTTTTCTTCTACGGCTTTGCTGGGCTATTAGTTATCTCTGCATTACGCGTGATTACAGCCCGCAACCCAGTTCATGCTGCACTGTTTTTGGTCTTAGCTTTCTTTTGCGCATCTGGTCTTTGGATGCTGCTTAAAGCAGAATTCTTAAGTTTGGCTTTGATCTTGGTTTACGTTGGCGCCGTGATGGTTTTATTTCTATTCGTGGTGATGATGTTAGACCTTGATTTGGAGCACTTACGTCGTGACTTTAAAAAATACCTCCCAGTGGCTTTCTTAATGGGTGCGGTAATTGTCCTAGAGCTTTCTATTGTGATCATCCGCAGTTTTATCGGCACCAAAACTCCAGTTCAACCCATGCCTGAAGAAATCATGGCAAACAATACCCAGGCATTGGGTATGTTGATCTTTGTTGATTATGTGTATGCCTTTGAAGTAGCAGGTGTGATCCTACTGGTGGCGATTATTGCTGCTGTTGCATTGACCTTGCGTAATCGTAAAGACTCTAAAGCACAAAATATTCATGAGCAGGTGAATGTGGTCGCGGCAGACCGCATGCGCATCGTCAAAATGGGTTCAGATATGGCTGCTAAACAAGATGCTAGAGGAGAGAAAAAATGAATATCACTCTAGCTCACTACCTCGTGCTTGGCGCCATTCTGTTCGCTACCAGCGTTATCGGTATTTTCTTGAACCGCAAGAATGTCATTGTTTTGCTGATGGCTATTGAACTCATGCTACTTGCAGTCAACATGAACTTTGTAGCCTTCTCACACTATTTGGGTGATATGGCTGGTCAAGTATTCGTATTCTTTATTTTGACTGTCGCGGCTGCTGAAGCAGCGATTGGTTTGGCAATTCTGGTTGTTCTGTTCCGTAAGGTAGACACCATTAATGCTGAAGACCTTGACCATCTAAAAGGCTAGTCATGCAAGTGACCTTAAACATTCCCGTTCTCTGTGCGATTCCATTGGCGCCTTTATTCGGCTCCATCATCGCTGGCTTCTTCGGTACAAAATTGGGCGGTAATCGCATCGGTCATGGCGCATGTCAATTCGTGACTATTTTAGGTGTTGCCATTGCTTTTGCTTTGTCTTGCAATGTGTTGGCGCAAGTGATGGATGGCTTTTACTTCAATGGTACGGTCTACCGTTGGATGCAGTTGGGTGAGTTGAATCTGGATATTGGCTTCTTAATCGATCCATTGACGGCAACCATGATGTGTGTAGTGACCTTTGTATCACTCATGGTGCATATTTATACTATTGGCTACATGCAAGGTGAGGAGGGTTATAACCGCTTCTTCTCCTATATTTCACTATTTACATTTGCCATGTTGATGCTGGTGATGAGTAATAACTTACTGCAACTCTTTTTTGGATGGGAGGCAGTAGGTGTTGTTTCCTATCTCTTGATTGGTTTCTATTTCGAGCGACAGTCTGCCGTATTTGCAAATATGAAAGCTTTCTTAGTCAACCGTGTTGGTGACTTTGGTTTCATCCTAGGCATTGGATTACTGCTTGCCAGCACAGGCTCAATGCAATATGACGTGATCTTCTCTCAAAATACTGCTCTTGCTGCGCAAACCTTGCCTGGTACAAGCTGGAATTTAGTCACAGTTGCTTGTATTTGCCTGTTTATTGGGGCAATGGGTAAGTCAGCCCAATTTCCATTGCACGTATGGTTGCCTGATTCCATGGAAGGCCCAACGCCAATTTCAGCATTAATTCATGCGGCAACTATGGTGACCGCAGGTATCTTCATGGTGTCTCGAATGTCACCCTTGTTTGAACTCTCTGATGTTGCTTTGAGCTTCATCCTGGTAATCGGCTCGATTACTGCGCTATTTATGGGATTTCTTGGTATCGTTCAAACCGATATTAAACGGGTTGTGGCTTATTCGACATTGTCTCAGTTGGGTTATATGACGGTAGCGTTGGGCGTCTCTGCTTATCCAGTCGCCATCTTTCACTTGATGACCCATGCTTTCTTTAAGGCATTGTTATTCCTCGCTGCAGGTAGCGTTATATTGGGTATGCATCATGAGCAAGATATGCGTAAGATGGGTGGTTTATGGAAGTACATGCCAATTACCTGCCTCATGATGTTGCTTGGTAATTTGGCTCTGATCGGCACACCTTTCTTCTCTGGCTTCTACTCTAAAGATTCCATCATTGAGGCGGTAGCTGCTAGTCATATCCCTGGTTCAGGCTTTGCCTATTTCGCAGTTATGGCTAGCGTTTTTGTAACGGCCTTGTATTCGTTCCGCCTGTACTTCTGGGTCTTTCATGGAAAAGCCCGTTGGGGACATGCAGATTCACATGATCACCATGAGCATGCAGAGCAGGGCGATGACCATGCTCATCATGGTTTAGCTCCTGGTGAGAAGCCACATGAATCTCCTTGGGTGGTGACCTTGCCACTGATTTTGCTGGCAATTCCTTCTGTCATCATTGGCTTCTACACCATTACGCCTTTATTGTTCGGTACCTACTTTGGTGATTCCATCTTTATCGATATTGCGCGTCATCCGGTAATGAAAGAGCTTGAGGATGAATTCCATGGACCAGTTGCAATGGCCTTACATGCATTTACATCACCAGTGTTACTTTTGGTGGTACTTGGTGTTCTGACGGCGGCGATTGGCTATCTGTGGGCTCCTAAATTGCCGGCGAAATTTGCTGAAACCTTTGCGCCCATCAAAAAACTCTTTGATAACAAATACTATCTTGATGATTTGAATCAAGCGGTATTTGCTAAGGGACTTCTCTGGGTGGGCGGCATTCTATGGCACCGTGGAGACCAGAAAGTCATAGATGGTTTCTTTGTTAACGGCAGTGCGCATGCTGTAGGTCGCTTTGCTGGTCTGATTCGTCATTTGCAATCCGGTTATCTCTATCACTATGCCTTCGCAATGATTGCGGGCTTGGCGGTATTGCTGGCCTGGGTTTTATACGCTTACCTGCCTTTTGTTCGCTAGGCCTTTGTTACTTAAGTAGCCACTATGATTCTTTCTTACGCCATCTGGACCCCGATTGTTTTTGGACTCATTATTTTGTTTTATGGGTCTGAGAAGCCATCTGCCGGCGTTCGCTGGTTAGCCTTGATTGGTTCTGTTATTGGATTTGTTGCAACACTCCCGCTCATCTTGCAGTTTGATATTGCAAATCCTGGAATGCAGTTCGTTGAGAAAATCAGCTGGATTCCTCGTTATGACATTAACTATTACTTAGGTATTGACGGTATTTCAGTCTGGTTTATTGTTCTCACTGCGTTTATTAATATCTTTGTAGTTATTGCAGCATGGGAAGTCATTGATACCAAGGTATCTCAATACATGGCTTCATTCATGATTCTTTCGGGATTAATGATTGGCGTATTTTGTGCCTTAGATGCTTTGCTCTTTTATGTATTCTTCGAGGCGACCTTGATTCCGATGTACATCATTATTGGTGTGTGGGGTGGTCATAACCGAATCTATGCAGCATTCAAATTCTTCTTGTATACCTTGTTAGGATCATTGCTGACTCTGGTAGCAATGCTGTATCTCTACAACGTTACGAATACCTTTGATATCTTGGCTTGGCAAAATGCCCGTCTCGATATTGTTGAGCAAATTCTTTTATTCGCTGCTTTCTTTATGGCATTTGCTGTCAAGGTTCCGATGTGGCCGCTACACACTTGGCTGCCAGATGTCCACGTTGAAGCCCCTACAGGTGGATCGGTGGTGCTGGCTGCCATTATGTTGAAGTTGGGTGCCTATGGATTTCTGCGCTTCTCTCTACCCATAGCGCCTGATGCTAGCCAATACCTAGGGCCTTTTATCATCTTCTTATCATTGGTTGCCGTTATTTATGTTGGGGCGGTAGCCTTGGTTCAAAAAGATATGAAAAAGCTTGTGGCCTATTCATCTGTGGCGCATATGGGTTTTGTTACCTTAGGATTCTTCCTCTTTAGCCCATTGGGTATTGAGGGCGGTATTGTGCAGATGATTTCACACGGTTTTGTCGCCGGCGCTATGTTCCTATCGATTGGTGTTTTATATGACCGGATGCATACCCGTCAAATTGCTGATTACGGCGGAGTAGTCCATCGCATGCCAGCATTTACAGCTTTTGCCGTATTGATGGCCATGGCGAACTGCGGCTTACCAGCCACTTCAGGTTTTGTTGGTGAATTCATGGTGATTTTGGCTGCCGTGGATTATGACTTTGTGATTGGTATCTTGGCATCCACCGCATTGATATTGGGTGCTGCCTATTCATTGTGGATGGTGAAGCGGGTATTCTTTGGTGCTATTGCAAATGCCCATGTTGAAGAACTCAAAGACCTCAATGCTCGCGAGTATTTCATGATGGCAGTACTTTCGATTTGCGTTATCGGAATGGGGGTTTATCCAAAACCGTTTACAGACATCATTCATCCAGCCGTTATTAATCTGCTGCAGCATGTTGCTGTAAGCAAACTCTGAGTAAAAGCAAATGCAAGCATTCGACCTATACGCCATCCTGCCGGAACTCGTTTTACTTGTTGCTACTTGCCTACTGTTGGTTATTAGCGTTTATATTCCTGAAAATCAGCCTGCTACTCCTGGTGTGGAGCAGGATATCTTTCATACGCCACGCGGCGTAGGTTTTGTCTATTTCTTTACCATTATTTTGTTGGCCTACTTGGTCATTGCCTTTATTGGGCGTATGTCTGATGTGTCATTAGTGGCGATGAATGGCTTGTTTCAGTCTGACCCTTTTTCTAATTTGCTGAAAGCCTGTTCTTGTGGAGCAGTCTTGGTAAGCCTGATTTACTCTAAACAGTATCTCACCGATCGCGCCTTATTCCGCCCAGATTTTATTGTTCTGGCATTGTTGGCCTTACTGGGTCAAATGGTTTTGATCTCTGGCGCTAACTTATTAACGCTTTACCTTGGTTTAGAGCTGATGGCTTTGCCAACCTATGCTTTAGTAGCGATGCGCCATAGTAGCGAGAAGAGTGTTGAGGCTGCAATTAAATACTTTATTTTGGGAGCGCTCGCTTCTGGTTTCCTCTTATATGGAATGTCAATGCTTTACGGCGTGACTGGTTCTTTGGACTTAATCGAGATATTTAAAGTAGTAGCTGATCCACGTATCAATCATTTAGTCATGGCTTTTGGCTTGGTGTTTATTGTTGCTGGTTTGGCGTTCAAGCTGGGCGTTGTTCCATTTCACATGTGGGTTCCGGATGTGTATCAAGGTGCGCCAACGGCCGTTACCCTCATGATTGCCGCAGCTCCAAAGATTGCTGCTTTTGCATTGTTATTCCGTCTATTAGTAAACACTTTATTGCCACTCATCGGTGATTGGCAGCCAATGTTAGTGCTGCTGGCTTTGTTATCGCTCATCGTAGGTAATGTGACTGCTATTGCTCAGACGAATGTGAAGCGAATGCTGGCGTACTCAGCAATTGCTCAAATGGGATTTGTACTTCTAGGTATGTTGTCTGTGTTTGACGACCATGCATTTAGTGCATCGATGTTCTATGCCATCACCTACGTATTAACAACCTTGGGCACATTCGGCCTATTGATGGTTTTGTCACGTAAGGGTTATGACTGTGAAACCTTGGATGGCTTGAAAGGTTTGAATAAGAAACATCCCTGGTATGCCTTTATTGGTTTAGTCATGATGTTTTCTTTGGCTGGCATTCCGCCAACAGTAGGTTTTGCAGCAAAGCTTGGCATATTGGAAGCTTTAGTAGATGCTGAGCATACATTCTTGGCTGTAATTGCAGTGATTGCCTCTTTAATTGGTGCTTTCTACTATCTTCGTGTTGTTAAGGTTATGTACTTTGACGAACCAGAGCATGAGATCTCTGTTTCCGGTTCTGGTTTTGCTAAGGGCATATTGGGACTAAATAGTATTTTGGTTTTAGCTATTGGTATTGTGCCAGCGGGCTTAATGAGTGTTTGTTTGGATGCCATGCGCCGTACCTTGCTGGGCTCCTAAAGAGAATCATTAGTATGAATATAAAGGCTCCGCATTGGAGCCTTTATTGTTTGGATGCCATCAAAATGACATTCTTTTTTTGTATGATGGGGTATTCCATATTGAGAGGCCAAGCACTTCATGACTGAAAAATCATTTAGCGATTTACCTACCGGAGATGACCATCTACGTGAAGATCGCATATCCGGTGAGGATATTTATGGCGGTATCTTTCTGAATATGAAACGCGATCAGGTACGCTTGCCTGATGGTCAGCAGGCTGCGCGAGAATACTTGACTCATCCCGGTGCTGTAGCCATTGTGGCGATTTTGGATGATGGCAGGGTGCTTTTAGAGCGTCAATATCGCTATCCCATAGCCAAAGCTTGTATTGAGATACCGGCTGGAAAGTTGGAGATTGGAGAAGATCACCTATTGTGCGCGCAGCGTGAACTTGAAGAGGAGACTGGATACACGGCAAGACGGTGGAGCTATATCCGCCGTATTCATCCAGTAATTTCTTATTCAACGGAGTTAATTGATATCTATCTAGCAGAAGATTTGGTCCCCGGCCCCAGCAAGCTTGATGATGAAGAGTTTTTGGATGTGTTTGCAGCTCCTTTAGAGCAGCTCATAGCATGGGTGGAAGAGGGTGAGATTACAGATGTTAAAACGACAATCTCCGCCTATTGGCTTGATCGATACCGAAGGGGATTAGTCAAGCCTCAGCCTATTAAATAGGGCGCTTTCAAAACGGATTAAAATAGGGGTGTTGAATTTGGTACTTTTGCCCCGATATAGGTCATATGAAAGTTTATAACCTTGCTTGTCCGTTGGATCACCGCTTTGAGGGTTGGTTTGCCTCTGAAGAGGATTGCCTCGCCCAACAAGATAAGGGTATCTTGGCTTGCCCAGTTTGCGATAGTACTGAAATTACTCGCATGCCTTCAGCGCCCCATATTGCTAAAACATCCTCCACTGAATTAACTGTGCAGAAAGATGATGTCGCTAGTTTGAGTGGAGAGGTTCTGGCCCTAACCGGCAAGGATCATTCGCAGTTGGAAGCTCAGGTTCAGGCTGCCTTTTTAAAGGGTATGCGCGATTTGATGGGCCGCTCTGAGGACGTGGGCAATGCGTTCGCAGAAGAGGCACGAAAAATCCACTACAAAGAATCACCCGAGCGCAGTATCCGGGGTCAAACTACCTTGGATGAGGCTGAGGCTCTTAGGGAAGAGGGTATTGAGGTGATGGCTATGCCGATGATCCCTGCATTAAAAAATACGCTCCAGTAGGCCTGTTTCACAAATCCCATATACTTGTTAGAACGCTCTTTGGGGCCTAACTTGTTTGATGGAGACACGTGAATGAAACGCATTTTTCTAGCTTTAATAGTCTGTCTAATGGCTTTAGGTATTTCTGCATGCTCTAAGTCTGATTCAAAAGAAATTAAAGTTGCCGTTTCTCCAGCTTCACCTCCAATGGTCTTTGATCAAAACGGCAAGATTGTTGGTGCCGATATGGATATCTTTGACGGTTACTGTAAAGCTCGCTCCTGCACTTTTAAGGTAACACCTTACGATTGGCAGGGAATGTTAGGGGCAGTTTCTAGCGGTCAAGCTGATGTGGCTTTTTCAGGCATCTCAATTACTGATAAGCGCAAAGAGGTAATGGATTTTTCTCAGCCTTACTATGACAATGCTTGGCACTTAGTGAGCATGAAGAATCGTAATATTCAAATCAAAGATTTAAATGATCTCAAAAAATATAAAATCGGATATCCCCGCGGAATGGCTTATGACGACCTCATTCGCAATGAGCTTGAGCCAAAAGGCTATTACTCACTGAGCAAAGTTAAACTCTACCCCTCTTATACAGAAGTTATTACCGATCTTCAAAACGGCAACATTGATTTGGCCTTTATTGAGGAACCAGTTTTGGCCAACTACATCAACAAAATGAAGCTACCAATTGAGAGTGACTATGTCTTTAGTGGTTATGACAAGCTCGGCTTTGCATTTGCCAAGGGATCAAAGTTGCGCGATGATTTTGATGCTTATCTGAAAGAGCTGGGCCCAGATAAAATTAAAGCAATCCTAGATAAGTGGATGAATTAATTTTCATTCGATAGGGCTTTTCAGTGAATTTTTACGACATCCTTGCGCAGCTAGCGCAGGGTATTTCTTATACGGTCATAGTGACTTTGGTCTGCAGTGCTACAGGCTTGGTTATTGGTCTTACGCTTGCCAGTTTGCGACGCTTAGATATTCCTGGGTTAACTCCAGTTATTGATACCTACACCTACATATTTAGAGGCGTTCCTGTTTTGGTTCTGCTCTTCATGGTGTATTTTGGTCTACCTAGTGTTGGAATTAAAGTGCCGCCTTTGATGGCAATGGCATTAAGCCTGGGTTTAGTGACTTCAGCCTATCTTGCCGAAGTATTTCGGGGTGCATTTAATTCTGTAAACTCGGTTGAGATATTGGCTGGCCAGGCAATGGGCATGACTAAGTTCCAGGTGCTTTGGTATATTGATTTGCCGCAGATGTTACGTTTTTCTGTGCCTGGAATGATTAATGAATTTACTTCGGTTCTGAAGTATTCTCCATTCGCATACACCGTTGGCATTCCAGAAATTACTAAACAGGCCATCGCCTTAACATCGACAACATTAAGAGGTGTTGAGGTCTATTTTGCGGTTGGCTTGCTGTATTTTGCGATTTACCGAATTCTATTGCTTGGTATTCAGCTGATTAATCGTCACTATCAAATTCCGGGATTGGGGAAGGCATGACCATTACTGAGATTGTATTGAGAGGAAACCTTTTGTGTCTTTAATTCAGGTACGCGACTTAAAGAAAGTATTCGGCGAGCAAGTAGTGCTCTCGGATATCAATTTTGACGTTCAGGATGGCGCGGTACGTGTCTTGATGGGCGCTTCTGGCTCAGGAAAATCTACCATCTTGCATTGCCTCAATCGTCTAGAGGATCCCACTTCAGGTTCTATATTATTTCGCGGTAAAGAAGTGGCTGGACCAGGGGTTAATGTGAGGGCGCTTCGCAAGCAGATCGGCTTTGTATTCCAGCAATTTGCTTTATACAGTCATCTGACCGTATTAGAAAATGTGACCTTAGCCTTAAAAGTGTTAGAGGGTATGAAAAAACCAGAGGCCAATGAAAAGGCCTTGGATACTTTGGCCAAGTTTGATATGTCTATTCACCAGCATAAGTATCCTGCTCAACTATCTGGCGGTCAGCAACAGCGTGTGGCAATTGCTAGGGCATTAGCCATGGATCCCGCGGTACTGGTACTTGATGAACCAACCTCAGCTTTAGATCCAATTATGTCGCGAGATGTGGCTGATCTGATTAATCGACTTCATGAAGCAGGCATCACCATGTTGTGCGTTACTCATGATTTGGCGCTTGCCCAGAATATCTCTGACACGGTGATGTTCTTGGATAAGGGCGTTATACGAGCAGATGAAAAGATTTCGATATTGATGAGTGATACATCCGATCCAGATATTCAGGCATTCTTTGGCAATAAGGATGGCATGAAATGAACGCTTGGAAGATCTTTGAAACAGATCTGTTGGTTCAGATGCCGCTTATTTTGGCGGGTCTAGTTAATACATTAAAGCTGGCAGGTTTAATTAGCGTCACCGGTCTATTACTCGGAATTGCCGTTTTCTATCTTTCCATTAGTAAAAATTTCTTCATCCGTACTGCTACCAATTCCTATATTTCATTTTTTATAGGGATGCCTTTAATTGTTTTATTGTTTTTGATGTACTACGGCCTCCCACAATGGGGCGTACGCATGGACCCCTTTCACGTAGCAGCAATTGGATTTACATTGAATGTGGCTGCATATAACGCCGCCTATATGAAAACGGCCTATAACGGTTTAAATTTTATTGAGCTAGAGGCTGCTGCTGCACAGGGTTTTAGCCCTTTTCAAATATTCCGCTTAATTACTTTACCGCAGGTGCTGCGATTGTCTGTCCCGGCATTAACCAATCAGGTGATTGGTAATTTAAAAGATAGTTCGGTTGCATTCTTAATTCAATACACTGAGTTTTTTGCGCGGATGCAAGAGTTGGCCGCAAGCAACTTTCAATTCTTTAAAGCGTATTTGCTTACAGCCATTGTTTACTTGGCTCTGGTTTCGGTGATTGTCTTAGTGGCAAGGGCAATCGAAAGAAGGGTGGTTTATCCAACAGCTTAACTTGCTACTCTACAGAACAAGTTAAGAATCTATTGGATATAAAAAAGTGACCCGAAGGTCACTTTTTAGTTTGAGGCAGATGAATATTACTTAGAGGTTGGCATTACAAATTCAGCGCCTTTAGCAATACTTTCTGGCCAGCGTTGCATCACACTCTTTTGCTTGGTGTAGAAGCGAACACCTTCTTTGCCATAGGCATGCATATCTCCGAAGATTGATTTCTTCCAGCCACCAAAACCATGCCAGGCCATTGGTACAGGAATAGGAACGTTAATACCTACCATGCCTACTTGTACGCGGCGTGCGAATTCACGAGCAATATTGCCATCGCTGGTGAAGCAGGCTACACCATTGCCATACTCGCATGAGTTCACTAGATTGAGTGCATCAGTAAAGTTGGCAACTCGTAAGCAGGAGAGTACTGGGCCAAAAATCTCTTCTAGGTAAATCTTCATGTCTGGGGTGACATTGTCGAACAATGTGCCACCAATAAAGAAGCCATTCTCGTTGCCAGGCACTTTTAAGCCACGACCATCAACTAAGAGCTTAGCGCCAGAAGCAACACCGCTTTCGATGTAGCCAGTGATACGTTCTAATGCGGCCTTAGTCACAATTGGACCCATCTCAGCATCAAGCTCCATGCCATTTTTTACTTTGAGGGTTTTGGTGCGCTCAATGAGTTTAGGCATCATTTTTTCAGCCACATCACCCACTAATACCGCAACAGAAATCGCCATACAACGTTCACCAGCTGAGCCATAAGCGGCACCAACAAGTGCATCAATTGCTTTATCAATATCTGCATCAGGCATGATGACCATATGGTTCTTGGCACCGCCTAAAGCTTGAGAGCGCTTGCCAAAGTGAGCGCAACGCTCATAAATATAGTTGGCAATCGGTGTGGATCCAACGAAACTAACGGCTTTAACATCAGGATTTTCAATCAAGGCATCAACAGCCTCTTTATCGCCTTGAACTACGTTAAATACGCCATCTGGTAAACCAGCCTCCTTCATGAGTTTTGCCATGAAGAGGGAGGCAGAGGGGTCTGTTGGGCTAGGTTTGAGGATAAAGGTATTGCCACAGGCAATGGCTACTGGAAACATCCACATGGGCACCATGACTGGGAAGTTAAATGGCGTAATTCCTGCTACTACTCCTAATGGCTGGCGCATCACCCAGTTATCAATATCGGTAGAGACCTGCTCTGTGTAGTCGCCTTTTAATAGCTCAGGAATACCAGTAGCAAATTCTAAAATTTCAATACCACGAGTCACTTCACCTTGCGCATCAGTAAATACTTTTCCATGTTCGGCTGTAATGATGGCTGCCAGTTCATCACGGTTGGAATTCAGAAGCTCAAGATACTTGAACATAATGCGAGCGCGACGCAGGGGACTTGTTTGGCTCCAGCTGATAAAGGCTTTTTGGGCAACCGCCACAACATCATCAACCTCTTTTTTACTGGCCAAGGCAACTCGACGTGATACAGACCCCAAGGAAGGGTTATAGACGTCTGAAAAACGGCCATCTTTAGGGTTGATAACCTTGCCATCTACGTAGTGGCCAATATCCTCTTTGGATACAAAAGCTTGTGGTGCATTCATAGTCGTTTGTGCTTATTATTTCAAGGGTGTAAATAAAATAAAGTCGTTTGGCTTTGGGGCCTGCACGACTTCGCTGTCTCGTTTATTCTGCGTTTTGAGTATTTTATCGCTTTTTAAAGGTATGCAATGAGTCTTCTTTTCTCCAATTACACCCTCAATAGCCCCCGGGGGCCTCTAAAACTGGCTAATCGGGTCGTAGTGGCCCCTATGTGTCAATATTCAGCCTCCAATGGTGAGGCAACTGACTGGCATTTAATGCATTGGGGAAATTTGCTCAATAGTGGCGCTGGTTTATTCATAATTGAGGCCACAGGGGTCACTCCAGAGGGCCGTATTACGCCTGCCTGCTTAGGTCTATGGGATGACCGTACCGAAGCCGCTCTCAAGGATAAACTGACCAGAGCGCGCCAATTAGCACCAGCAACTCCGGTATTTATTCAGCTAGCGCATGCCGGTCGAAAAGCTTCAAGTGCTACTCCTTGGGATGGTGGTCAGCTCCTGCCCGTCGGTCAGGGTGGTTGGGTAATGGAGGCGCCATCAGCCATTCCTCAATTAGAAGGGGAGCGTCTTCCTCATGAGCTTTCCCAAACAGAATTGAAAGCCTTGATCGAGGCCTTTGTGGTGGCTGCAAAACGCTCTGATCGAATTGGTGTAGATGGGATTGAATTACATGGTGCGCATGGATACTTATTGCATCAATTTCTTTCGCCTATTGCCAACCAACGCAAGGATGAATATGGCGGCTCATATGAGAACCGAATTCGTTTTCCACTCGAATTATTTAAGGCTGTAAGAGCGGCTTATCCCGGCGTCTTAGGTATTCGCTTATCGGCTAGCGATTGGATTGAAGGCGGATGGACTCCAGAAGAAACCGCTGACTTTGCAGCCCGACTCAAGCCTTTAGGGGCTGATTTTGTTCACATCTCATCTGGTGGAATTTCTCCTGCACAAAAAATTGCCATTGGTCCGCACTACCAGGTACCTTTTGCAAAGATAGTTAAAGATAAATCTGGCCTACCCACAATGACGGTGGGATTGATTACAGACCCACATCAAGCAGAAGCGATTTTGCAAAAGGGCGATGCTGATTTGATTGCGCTTGCACGCGCATTTTTATATAAGCCTCGTTGGGCATGGGAGGCTGCCGCCGCGCTTGATGGAATAGTCCCTTCAAATGAACGTTATTGGCGTTGCTTGCCTAGAGAAGCGCAGGCAATATTTGGTAATGTCAAAGTAGGCCAAAGATAATCGATCCATACTGAAAAAGAAAAACAGGAGATATTCATGAAATATGTTTACTTAATAAAGTCAGCATTATTGGCAGCTAGCACTTGCATCATCGCCAGTTTTGCATGCGCACAAAATTTTCCGGATCGACCCATTACATTAGTGGTGCCAAATCCGCCAGGTGGTTTAGTGGATACCTCAGCTCGACTATTAAGTGAGCCCCTTGCTCGAGTCATCGGACAACCTGTCGTGGTGGATAACAAACCAGGTGCAAGTGGCAATACTGCTTATCAATATGTGGCCAAGGCTAAACCCGATGGATATACCTTATTAATTTCTTACTCCGGATATCACGTTGGCAATCCAGCTTTGATGGACAAATTGCCTTGGGACCCAGTAAAAGATTTTTCACCCATAGCACTTCTTACTGTATCCACGAATGTAATCGCAGTTCATCCATCGGTTCCTGTTAATAACTTAAAAGAATTGATTGCTTATGCCAAGGCAAACCCTGGGAAATTAAATTATGCGTCGCAGGGTAATGGCTCTGTATCTCATATCGGTACTGAGATATTTAAACAAACCACTGGTGTGGATATGGTCCACGTCCCCTACAAAGGATCTGGACCAGCTGTGCAGGATGTGCTGGCAGGCCAAGTTCAAGTCTTTATTACTACACCACCCTCAGTTATGCAGCATGTACAGAGTGGCAAACTGAAGGGCTTGGCTGTTACCGGTAAGAATCGTCACCCTGGCATGCCCAATGTACCTACAACTACTGAAGCGGGTTTAGCTTCATTTCAATTAGAGTCATGGGTAGCTCTGTATGCTCCTGCTGGCACGCCTGCACCCGTGGTTACTAAACTCACTGATTCAGTGAAGAAGAGTTTAGCTTTGCCAGAAATTAAAGAGCGGGCTGATGCAGCAGGTGTTGAGTTGCGCTACCTTAACCCACCAGCAATGGATGCATTGCTTAAGAAAGAGCTGCCGTATTGGTATAAGGCAATTAAATCTGCCAATATCACTTTAGATTAGTAAAGCCCTAGAAATCCTTAGGCCTGATCTCTTAATACGGGATCAGGTAAAGCCTGTGCAAATGCACGCGCAGCACTCAAGAGAAAATGATCTTTTCCTGGGCCTGCAATGAGCTGCACCCCGATCGGCAAACCGTTAGGACCACTACTGATATTCAGATTGATACAAGGTAGACCCAGTAGAGTCCAGCCTCGACAAAATACGGGGTTGCCCGTTCCATCTTTAGCACTTGGCGCTTCTCCTGTGGCGCTTGGGGCAATCATGATGTCAACTTCATTCTGAAATAATTGATCGATAGCAAAGCGCGCTGCTTTGGCGTAATGCATATCCATTTGGTACTGCTCATAATTGATTTTGGAGCCCTCAACTAATTGTTGAGACAACACGGAACTAATTTTTTTTCCAAAAAGTTTTTGCTCAAAACTCAGAGTCCGAGCCATCTCGTAGCTCATGATGCGAGATTGGGTTAAGGTGAGTTCATTACAAGCAGAAGGTAATTCAATATCACTGACCGTACCTTTAGCAATAGCTTCTGCAGTAAAGCGTGCTAAAGCAATAGCACCAGCAGTCTCTTTGCTTGCCAAAGACCAGTCATTGGTTTTACAAATAGCGATTCGCGGTTTATTGTGTAACTCTGGTATTTCAGCAAGACCTAGGTCATCGCTCATGGCAGCTACCCCTAAAGCAACATCTCCAACGCTTCTACCAAAGCAACCCATCGTATCCAATGCTGGGGAAAGCGCTTTAATGCCAGCGGTCATCACTTTTCCATAGCTGGGTTTAAAGCCAACTACACCACAATATGAGGCTGGACGAATGATTGATCCCGCTGTTTGGCTGCCTGTCGCCAATGGAACCATAAAGTCAGCCACTGCAGCTGCGGAGCCGCTAGATGAGCCTCCTGGGGTGTGTTTGTGGTGGTGGGGGTTAACTGTTACAGGAGCCTTAAAGGTGGCAAATTCCGTGCTAACTGTTTTACCAAGAATAATTCCGCCTGCCTGTCGCATCAGCGCCACTGAGACGGCATCCGCAAGGGGGTAATGATTGGCATAAATCGGCGATCCATAGCCGGTAGGGAGGTCGTAGGTATCGAACAAGTCTTTTACGCCAATAGGCAGACCATGCAAGATACCCTTAATAGCCCCTTTATCAAGCTCCTTAGCACGCGCTAGGGCGTTTTCTTTGCCAAGACTAACCCAAGCCTTAACAAGGCTTTCTCGTTGGCCTATGCGGTCTAAGCAGGCAAGTAGAAGGTCAGTTGCTTTAATGTCTCGTCTGGCGAGTGCGCGTATGGCTTGTGAGGCGCTGAGGCTTTCTAGATCTTTCATGAGTTCATTCTACTAAGGGTGGCGTATGATCGCAATTGAACAAAATTAATGAACTCAAATATCAACCTAAATGAAGCAACATTCAGTACGTGAAGCATGGCTTGAAGACGCCGTAAAACATCTTGAACCGGTTTTTTCAAAAGCTGGATATGCAATTCCCCCTGTGCGGGTCTCTTGCGGATTTCCGGCATCTAGCAGCCCCAGAACTACGCTTGGTCAATGTTGGCCACGTGAGCGCTCTGGGGGCGGTGTAAATGAAATCTTTATTTCCCCCAAAATCGACGATCCAGTCCAGTTACTAGATACTTTGGTGCATGAGTTATGTCATGCAGTGGATGATTGTTTTAGTGGTCATGGCGAGGATTTCAAAGGCATTGCACAGACTGTTGGATTAGAAGGTCCAGCTCGAATGGCTCACGCTACTGAAGAGCTCACCGTCAGGCTCATGATGATTAGCCAGGAGCTTGGCCCATACCCGCACCAAGCGATTGTGTTTCCACCGCCAAGACCAAGCAATGCTAGTCGAAGTAAGGCCAAATGTGCGCAGTGCGGTTATGAAGTCACTTTGCTGAAAAAATGGGCTAGTTATGGGGCCCCAATTTGCCCCAAAGACAATATTAGGATGAAGGAAGATATACCTGAAACGATCGAAAATACTGCCGAATACGACAGCGAATCCGTTGGTAAGGGTGCAAAAAAGGCCCCGGATGAAATTCGGCGCGCCATTAGTTGACCCAGAAACCTGTAAAATTTTCTACTGAAAAGAACACTTAAATTAAGAGACAACCCCCTATGAATGCAAAGAAAATCTTCAAAAACCCTAAGATTGCTGTCATTGCCGGTGATGGCATTGGTAAAGAGGTAATGCCCGAAGGGCTTCGTGCTTTAGAGGCAGCCAATCGTAAATTTGGCATTGGTATGCAATTTGACCATTTTGATTTTGCCAGCTGTGATTACTATCTCAAGCACGGCAAGATGATGCCGGATGATTGGTTCGATACCTTAATGAAGTACGACGCGATTTTCTTTGGCGCAGTAGGTATGCCAGATATCCTGCCTGATCACGTTTCGTTATGGGGCAGCTTGATTCAATTCCGCCGTGGATTTGACCAGTACGTTAATTTGCGTCCAGTGCGCTTATTGCCAGGCGTCCCTTGTCCGCTGGCTAATCGCAAGCCAGGCGATATTGATTTCTTTGTGGTTCGTGAAAACACTGAAGGTGAGTATTCCAGTGTTGGCGGAAAAATGTTCCCTGATAGCGATCGCGAGTTTGTAATTCAAGAATCCATCTTTACAAGACAAGGCGTAGATCGTATCTTGCAATATGCCTATGATTTAGCGCAAAGCCGCCCTAAGAAGCATTTAACTTCCGCAACCAAATCGAATGGTATTGCTATCACCATGCCTTACTGGGATGAGCGTGTAGAAGCCATGTCTAAAAAGTTTGCTGATGTGAGAACTGATAAGTACCATATCGACATCTTGGCAGCGCACTTTGTAATGAACCCTGACCGATTTGATGTGGTTGTAGCAAGTAACTTGTTTGGCGATATTTTGTCGGATCTTGGTCCGGCATGTACTGGAACCATTGCAGTTGCTCCTTCTGGAAGTATTAACCCAGAAGGAAAATTTCCATCTCTATTTGAGCCAGTGCATGGATCAGCTCCTGATATCTACGGCAAGATGATTGCTAATCCTATTGGACAAATCTGGAGCGGCGCAATGATGCTGGATCACTTAGGTTACCCCGAAGCTGGTAAAGCGATTTTCTCTGCGATTGAAAAAGTGCTTGCCGCTGGTCCAGGACATGCACCTCTGACTCCAGATGTGGGTGGCAATGCTAAGACAGATGATTTAGGTAAGGCGATTGCTGCCGCAATCTAAATCATAATTAACTGGTAGTTTGAATAGGACTCCATACGGGGTCCTTTTTAATTGCCTTGGCAATTTCGGCTAATACCTTTTCATGTGATTGGCATTCTTCATCACTAGCTGCTAGTAGTTTTAAATTTGTTGGTAGTGATTTAGTGTGACCTTCATTATCAGTTCCCACCGTATAGTCAATCAAGTCAATCGAGAGATCCTCTTGACCACGCGTCATTGCTACATAAACTTCTGCTAATAGTTGGGCGTCTAATAAAGCGCCATGCAATGTACGATGTTGGTTGCTGATGGAAAAGCGTTCACAAAGGGCATCTAAAGAATTGCGTTTACCTGGAAACATTTGACGCGCTTCTAAAAGCGTATCGGTTACTTTGCTAGCCAAGTTACGAAATGGGGGGCGCTTCAATAAGGCGAATTCATTATCCAGAAACCCTAAGTCGAAGGCTGCGTTATGGATCACAATTTCTGCGCCATCGACAAATTCAATCAGCTGCTCAACGACACTACCAAAAACCGGTTTATCTGATAAAAATTCTCTTGAGAGTCCATGGACCGCAAAGGCGCCAGCATCAATATCGCGCTCTGGATTTATGTAGTAGTGAAAGGTTCTATCAGTTAGGCGTCGACCAACCATTTCTACGCAACCGATTTCGATAATACGATCGCCTGTTGCTGGATTTAAGCCTGTGGTTTCTGTATCAAGAATAACTTGGCGCATTAGGTACCCTCAAGTGCTGAAGGAGGAATTTCCATTGGCCCATTGCCTGCGTACTTATCAAGATAAAGATAAATCACGGGGGTAATAATCAGGGTTACAAATTGAGAGAAGATGAGTCCACCTGCAACGCTGATACCTAAAGGCTGACGTAGTTCAGCGCCCGCACCAATTCCAAATGCAATCGGAAGGGCGCCCATTAAGGCGGCAAAGGTGGTCATCATAATAGGGCGGAAACGCAAGATACAGGCTTCTCTAATCGCTTTCTCTGGCGTCATACCCTGATTTCGCTGCGCATCTAGTGCAAAGTCAATCATCAAAATCGCATTCTTTTTCACAATACCGATGAGTAGCAAGATGCCAATCGAAGCAATCACGGTGAGTTCAAAGCCAAAAATACGCAAGGCCAAGATAGCGCCAATTGCAGCAGACGGTAAACCCGCCAAGATTGTGAGCGGATGAATATAGCTCTCGTATAAAACCCCAAGCAGAATATAAATCACACCAAGAGCCGCCAAAATCAAAATCACCTGACCCGATTGATTGTCTTTAAAGACTGCTGCATCACCACCATAGCTCGTAATAATGGATGGCGGCAAACCAATCTCTTTGGTGTACTCCTCAATTTTCTTAGTTGCATCTCCAAGGAATACATCTGGGGCTAAGTTAAAAGATAGAGTAACCGCAGGAATTTGCCCTTGATGGTTTACAGCGGTAGGGCCAACACTTCTAGTAAAACTTGCAACACTCGACAGTGGGATGAGCTTGTCTGTCGCTCGGCCACGAACAAAGATTTTATTTAGATCCGTTTCATATTGACGATCTTCATCTGCCGCTTCCATGATTACGTAATAAGTATTCACAGGCGTATAAATAGTGGAAACCTGTTTTTCTCCATAGGAAGAATACAAAGCTGATCGAATGTCGGCGATCGTAACCCCAGCGCTTGCCGCTTTTTCTCGATCAATATTAATTTTGACGTTCAAGCCTTTCAATTGCGAATCACTGGTGACATCTCTAAACATGGGGTCAGAACGCATCTTTTGCATTAACTTATCCGACCATTCGTTGACGCCCTCAAAGCCAACGCTTTGCAAGGTGAACTGATAGCGACTCTTACTGCTTCGACCGCCAAGCTGTAAATTTTGAACAGGGCGCATATAAACCTGTAGACCTGGAATCTCTTTAAATTTCTGACGAAGGCCTTCCATGACCTTGGACATTTTGGCTCGATCGCTCTTCGGTTTTAGAATAATAAAGATACGGCCAGTGTTTTTTCCTGAGCTTGCACCCCCACCCACAACTGAAATAGAGCTCTCTACGTTAGGATCTTTGCTGACGATTTCTGCTGCTTGATCTTGTAATTTGAGCATGGCGGCAAATGAAATGTCTTCAGAGGCTTCAGTAGTGGTCTGGATTTGCCCAATATCTTCCTCTGGAAAAAATCCCTTAGGGCTACTCATAAACAAGAAGACGGTGATGGCAAATGTGGATATAGCACCCCACAAAACAAGCTTACGATGATGTAAAGCTAAATCGAGATAGTGGATGTAGGTCTTGAGCAACCAATCAAAAAATTGATCAAACTTTTTGTTGATCGCAAATTCCTTAGCATGTACCCCTGGCTTGGGTAGGAAGCGACTGCACAGCATCGGCACAACGGTTAAAGAGACAATGGCCGATACAAAAATTGACAAAGAAACAACGACTGCAAATTCTCTGAAGAGTAGGCCAATCGGGCCAGCCATAAAGAAGAGGGGGATAAATACGGCAATCAAAGAAATGGAAATGGAAATGATGGTGAAGCCAACTTCTTTACTGCCCTTGAGTGAAGCCTTGAGTGGGTCCATACCATCTTCAATATGGCGCATGATGTTCTCAAGCACCACAATTGCATCATCGACCACCAAACCTACGGCTAGCGTAATGCCCAGTAGAGAGATGTTGTCTAGGCTGTAGCCTAAGAAGTAGAGCAAAAAGAAAGCACCAATCAGCGAGATGGGCAAACTGATAGAGGGTATTAAGGTGGCGGACGCGTGTTTGAGGAAGAGGAAGATCACTAAGACCACCAAAAGCACGGTCAAGGCGAGCGTGAGATTGACGTCATGAATAGCTTCAATAATAGATAGAGATCTGTCATTCAAAAGCTGTAGCTTGATGGACTCAGGCATTTGCTTTTGCAGCTCTGGAAGCAATGCTTTAATAGACTTCACTACTTCGACAGTGTTGGCATTTGGTTGACGTAGTACAGCAATCGCAATCGAGCGTTCGCCGTTTGCGCTGGCAAAACTCTTTACATCTTCGTAACTCTCCATTACCTCGGCAACATCCTTGAGGTAAATTGGCAGGCCATTTTTTTGGCTAATGATGAGATTGCCAAATTCTTCTGGTCTGACAAGTTGTTCATTGGCGTAGATAGTGATGGACTGGCGTGGGCCATCTAAAACCCCAACGGGGCTATTGGAGTTAGCTTTATTGACTGCGGCGGCCACATCATCCATGGTGAGATTACGATTACCCAAAGCGTCAGGATGAACTCGTATACGAACAGCGTATCGTTTTGCTCCATAGACTAGTACTTGAGCTACCCCGCTAATGGTTGATAAGTTGGGGGAGAGTAAGTTTTCAGCATAAGCATTCAAATCCGATAGGCTCACCGATGGCGAGTTCATGCGCACAACTAATACGGGCGTATCTGCAGGATTTACTTTGCGGTATGAAGGGGGAACCGTCATTTCAATCGGTAACCTTCTTTGAGCCCTTAATAAGGCAGCCTGAACGTCAACAGCCGCTTTATCTATATCGCGGTTGCTATTAAATTCCAAAGAAATGCTAGTGCTACCCAGAGAGTTCACTGAGCTGATGACTTTAATGCCATCAATAGTCGAGAACTCTTTTTCTAGAGGCAAGGCAACGGCGGATGCCATGTTCTCTGGCGATGCCCCTGGCAATGAAGCGCTTACCGAAATAATTGGCGTATTAAAGCTTGGTAGGGCGGCTACTGGAATATTAAAATAGGCGACAGTTCCTGCTACAACGGTTGCTATTGAAAGCAAGACCGTCATTACGGGGCGCCGAATGCATAATTCGGAAAGCGTCATTTTTTCTCTGTCGCAGGAGTGTTTTTAGGAGTGCTATTGGCTTGTTTAGCTTCGCGGACTTTGCCGCCTGGGCGTAAGTTCTGTTTACCTTCTACGATCACCTTGTCGCCGGACTCGATGCCTGTAATCACAGAAGTGCCTTGATATTCATAAACCACTTTGATTGGTTTAGAAACCGCCTTACCATCCTTATCAACCGTGTAAACAATTTTTCCTCGCGGGTTCATCACGATTGCTTGCGAAGGGACCGAGAGAGCATCTTTGAGGTTATTAGCTACTAATGAAACACGGGCAAATTGGCCGGGAAGCAGGGTCATTGCATCATTGGGAATCTGCGCCTTGACTCTGACTGCGGCAATAGAAGGATCAACTTGGTTATCAATTACCAATACCTTTCCTTCGTAAGTTCTTTTTCCAGAATCTCCGACGGTAACTTTCACCGTTAAGGGCTCCCCATCTAATTGATTTTCAAGCAAGACGGGAATATCTTTTTCTGGAACGACGAATTGAACATTGATTGGGTTGAGTTGGGTAATCGTTACCATGGCACCAACGCTAGAGGTGGCAGTTGAGCTAGTAGCAGTAGTTACGACGTTACTTGCTTGCACCAATGATCCTGGGAACACGTTCACAATGCCTGCGCGACCATCAATAGGTGAGCGAATAGAGTCATATGACAGTTGCACCTCTGCTGATCTTGCCGCAGCTTGGGCGGACTTAGCATTAGCCATGGAGGTTTCAAGACCGGCTTTAGAAATAAAGTTTTGGCTGACTAATTCCTTAGCGCGTAGATATTGCTTCTGAGCATCTTCAGCCAGGGCTTTTAGTCTTTCATAGTTAGCAGTGTCATTGCGATTATCAAGCGTAAATAAAAGATCGCCCGCTTTTACTTCCTGGCCATCTTTGACATGAATCTTCGCAACAGTATTCGTCACCATCGGTCTAATATCGACAATGCCATTTGAAACGATCGTGCCAGTTGCTTCAATAATAAGAGGAATGTCTTTTTTCTCAACCAGGACAGTAGTTACTGTAGTTGGCCCACCTGATTTTTCTGCTGTTGGAAAAAAATAATCATACGTTTTAGAACCGGCATACAAAATAATAAGGACGATTAATATGCGCCACTTAAATCTCAGTACAAATGACTTAATCGATGCAAAGGAAATGGGTTTTAAGCGAGGAGCAATTTTTTGCCACAAGAGGCATAGACGAGATTTGACAAAGCCATAGAGTTGAGCAACTTTGGCAGGAATTTTGTTTAGTGCAGATTCAATTTTTGACACGGTCTCGTTTTTCTTGATTTTTATGATTCTAATAGGGTTTTTGCTCACTATAGTGCCTGTGCATTCTCTCATAAGAGGGCCGAAAATGCGTTCTCCTAGGCTTATTGGCTCTAGGGCAAAAACTCCTCCACTCCCTTGTTAGCTAGCTGATCTGCCAGTTCGTTCCCGGGGTGCCCGTTATGGCCTCGAACCCAATGCCAGGAGATGTCGTGATCTGGCAGCAGGGCATCTAATTCTTGCCATAAATCGGCATTTTTCACCGGATCCTTACTGGCCGTCTTCCATCCCCGCTTTTTCCATCCCTCAAGCCACTCAGTGACGCCTTTTTGGACATACTGTGAGTCTGTCCAGAGCTCAACTGAGCTTCTCTGTTTAAGGGCTCTCAAGGCAAAGATAACAGCACTAATTTCCATCCGATTGTTGGTGGTGTGTTTTTCCCCGCCATGAATGTGTTTCTCGTGCCCACCAGAGCGTAAGACTGCGCCCCAGCCGCCAGGGCCAGGGTTTCCTTTGCAGGCACCGTCTGTGTAGATCACAATATGAGGGTGAGTATGAGAGTGTGACATGGGCCTTACTGTAATGGGTCTTTATTGAGCTTACCCCGTTCTGCTGCAGGGCTGAGTGGGGCTATTTTAGGAATGAGGCTGGTTTGGACCTGGCCTACGAGACGAATGCCTTGGTGGCGCTTAATGGCGGAGACAATAAAAATTGCGCCAAATATGGGCCACCAGCGGTTCCCCATGGGTTCCAGAAAGTCCATTCGGGAGATGCCTTGGCCTTGAAGAGGCAACTTGTAGCAACCAAAATGACCACGATCTAGTGAAAAGTTCAGTAACTGCAGCCAGTCTTTAATGCGAATGAGGCTAATGAACTGGCCATCCCTCGGCAAGTAGGGGCTGCCAATGAGCCTACTTATATATTGACGAGCCCCCCAAAGACTTGCCGGATTAAATCCAGAAACAACCAAGCGTCCCTCAGGGCGGAGCACTCGATCAACCTCTCGAAGAATTTGATGCGGATCAGCTGCAAATTCCAGAACATGTGGAAGAACAATAAGATCAATACTTTCGCTAGCAAAGGGGAGTTCTGAGCTGTCTCCTTCGATGTAATGCCAACTAGAGCCTGGATTAAAAGAGGTGCTGTCATTTGTATGAATCAAAATCGCATGTAGGGGCATACGATTCTCGCGCAGGCAATTAATTTGAGGTAAACCTACTTGCACCGCATGAAATCCAAAAACGTTATCCACGATCTGATCAAAGCATGATTGCTCCCATTTGAGAACATATTGACCTGGAGGAGATTGCAGCCATCTCTCCCAAGAGCTCCATGGGGGTGCAGGGGACTGGGTTGGCATAGGAGGGGTTGGTATCATCAGCTTATGGATAAGAATACTTTATTGCAAGTTTGGCC
The DNA here is from genome assembly GCA_947378095.1 of Betaproteobacteria bacterium. Taxonomy (GTDB): domain Bacteria; phylum Pseudomonadota; class Gammaproteobacteria; order Burkholderiales; family Burkholderiaceae; genus Polynucleobacter. The sequence goes on along the minus strand of CANCIL010000003.1, from coordinate 4,410 downwards.
CATACCTGCATTTGATGACAATTACCTCTGGTGCATCCATGATGGGGTATCAGCGCTGCTAGTTGATCCAGGTGAGGCAGTCCCTTGCTTGGAATATTTAGAGCAGGAAAAGCTGACACTCACCGGTATTTTGATCACCCACCACCATGCCGACCATACAGGCGGAATTTTAGAATTATTGGGCACCCTGGGGCCCACAATTCCTGTTTATGGCCCCCTCAATAACGATATTCCGGGGCGTACTCAAGCCCTCGTCGAGGGCGACATAGTAGAAATTGCCGAACCACGGATTAGCTTAAAAGTACTTGAGGTTCCAGGACATACCTTGGGGCACATTGCTTACTTTGCCAATATGCAGGCCAATTTAACTGAGCCAATGTTATTTTGCGGCGACACTTTATTTGCATCGGGTTGTGGTCGATTGTTTGAGGGCACCCCAACGCAGATGAGTCAGTCTCTTGCGAAGTTTGCAGCACTACCTAAGAACACTTTGGTTTACTGCACACATGAATACACTTTATCGAATATTCGTTTCGCCTTAGCAGTTGAACCTAACAACAGTAATTTAATTTCTTGGGCAGAAAAAGCACAAGCTTTGCGGGATCAAGATAAACCTACTCTGCCAACCACGATTGGTCAAGAGCTGCAGGTTAACCCGTTTATGCGTTGCGATCAACCTGAAGTTATTGCTGCAGCCAAAACGATTTCAGGGCAACAAGATTTACCAAGTTCAGCTCATGTCCTAGCGGCCATCAGAGCCTGGAAAGATCGCTTCTGATGCGATTGATTTATGTAGCATTCGCATTTCTTGTGCTACTGAGTGGTTGCGCAAGCACTGGCGACTGGTCATCCGATACGCCCACTAAGGCAAGCCCTAAAGCATCAAAAGCAGCGCGGGTCAATTTGCAGAGTCAATCTGTTAGCAAGGTTTATGCGCCATCTGATAACTTATGGCTTCGTATTCGCGATGGCTTTCAGATGGAGCCGATGAATAGCCCTCTGGAAATTGAACAAGTGCGTTGGCTCAGTGCGCGCCCAGATTACGTGCATCGTTCCATGGCACGCTCATCTAGATATCTTTTTTATATCGTTCAAGAGGTTAATGCGCGCAATATGCCTACTGAGATTGCGCTTCTGCCTTTTGTTGAGAGTGCTTTTGTAACCCACGCCAAATCTAGTGCTAAAGCCGTTGGCTTGTGGCAATTTATGCCTGCAACAGGAAAGGACTTTCGCTTAACTCAAAACGTATTTAGAGATGAGCGCAGAGACGTCTTGCAATCGACAGATGCTGCCTTAGATTATTTGCAGCGTTTATACAATCAATTTGGTAGTTGGGAGCTCGCATTAGCAGCCTATAACTGGGGCGCAGGCAATGTTGCAAAAGCGCAAAAACGCAATACTGCCGCGGGGCTTCCTACTGACTATGAGAGCTTAACGATGCCTAAGGAGACTAGGCAATATGTTCCTAAGCTTATGGCTTATCGACAAATTGTTTTGGATCCCAGCGCGTATGGGATTGTTTTACCTGAGCTGGAAAATCATCCTTATTTTGTTGCATTAGATGTTGGCAATGATATTGATGTGGCTTTGGTAATTAAGCTTGCTGAAATTCCTGCAGAAGAATTTCATAATCTGAATCCCTCATTTAATAAGCCGGTGATATTAAGTAATGCCAATCAGCAAATTTTGCTTCCTTTTGCTCATGCAGAAATTTTTCAGGACAACCTAAAAAAATACAGCAAACCACTGTCGTCTTGGACTGCAGTAAAAGTGACTAAAACAGAGAGCCTAGATCAGGCATCAAAGACTTTAGGAGTAGATCCGGACACGCTTCGGGATATCAATGGCATTCCACGTGGAATGCGCATCAAGGCAGGCTCAACTGTGCTGATACCTAAAACCAGCAGCAGATCGGGTGATGTGCCAACCACACTGGCTGACAATGCCAGTCTGAGCTTGGAAAAGCCACCACCACCTCCACCACCCAATAAATGTGCAAAGCCAGCTAAGGCTGCTGCTGGATCAAAAACAGCTCAACAAATTAAATGCACCCCTCAAAAACAGGCAAAGACCAATGAGAAGGGCGCTTCTAAGGGTAATTCTTCCCAAAAAAATGCTGCATCTCAGCATAAATCCGCATCGACAGGGCTTGCAAAATCTGCGAAAAATGGTAGTTCAGCTAGCCCCAGTAATAAGGGGGTAAGCACAAAACAGTAATTTCAGTCACTTTTATTTAGGTAGAACATGTCCTATAAAGCACATCACGAACGTTCAATTCAAGATCCAGATGGTTTCTGGGGCGAACAATCCAAGTTAATACACTGGGAAAAGCCGTTCGATAAAGTACTGAATTACGACAATCCTCCATTTGCAAAATGGTTTGAGGGAGGCCTCACCAATCTTTGCTACAACGCAGTTGATCGTCATGCTCAAGAGCGTCCCAATCAGATCGCTTTAGTTTCTGTTTCTACAGAAACAAACCAAGAAAAAGCATACACCTATAAAGAGCTTTACGAAGAAGTCAATCGTATGGCTGCTATTTATAAAGCCAACGGAATTCAAAAAGGGGATCGAGTCCTCATCTACATGCCAATGATTGCTGAAGCCTGTTTTGCAATGTTGGCTTGCGCACGAATTGGCGCAATTCACTCAGTGGTTTTTGGTGGTTTTGCCTCGCATAGTTTGGCATCACGTATTGATGATGCAAAACCCAAAATGATTGTTTGTGCTGAAGCGGGTGCTCGTGGTGGCAAGGCAGTGCCTTATAAGCCTTTGTTAGATGAAGCGATTGCTCTGGCAAGCTACAAGCCTGAAAAAGTGCTGATTATTAATCGTGGTTTAACTGAGTACGCTACTGTTGCAGGTCGTGATTTGGACTATGCAGCAGAACGCCAAAAGCATTTGAACGATATCGTTCCGATCGAGTGGGTTGATGCTTCCCATCCTTCTTATATTTTGTATACCTCAGGGACTACTGGTAAGCCAAAGGGTGTGCAGCGAGATACTGGTGGATACGCTGTTGCATTGGCCTCATCCATGAAGCATATTTTTACCGGTCAAGCCGGTGAAACAATGTTCTGCACCTCAGATATTGGCTGGGTGGTAGGACACAGCTACATTATTTATGCGCCGCTACTGAGTGGCATGGCCACCATCATGTATGAAGGCACCCCCTTAAGGCCAGATGCTGGTATTTGGTGGGAATTGGTTGAGAAGTACAAAGTGTCTGTGATGTTCTCAGCACCTACTGCAGTACGTGTTTTAAAGAAGCAAGATCCAGCGTTCTTAACTAAATATGATCTGTCTACCTTAAGAGCTCTATTTTTGGCGGGTGAACCACTAGATGAGCCAACCGCAACATGGATTCATGATGCTATTAAAAAGCCGATTGTCGATAACTACTGGCAAACAGAAACTGGCTGGCCAATGCTTGCAATTCAGCGTGGCGTTGAAGTGATGCCACACAAGTTTGGTTCACCAGGCGTTCCTTCTTTTGGTTACAACATGAAGTTACTTGATGATGCAACTTCAGCAGAGTTGGGTCCTGATCAAAAAGGAGTCATTGCGATCGAGGGGCCATTGCCCCCAGGTTGTATGCAAACGGTTTGGGGTGATGACAAGCGCTTTGTCAGCACTTATTGGGAAACCATTCCAGGCAAATTGATTTATTCAACATTTGACTGGGGTATTAAAGACAAAGATGGCTACTTCTTTATCTTGGGCCGTACTGATGACGTGATTAACGTTGCCGGCCATCGACTGGGTACCCGTGAAATTGAGGAAAGCATTTCTAGTCACCATAATATTTCCGAAGTTGCAGTAGTGGGTATTGAGGACAAGCTCAAAGGTCAGGCGGCGATTGCATTTGTGATTCCTAAAGATTCCTCTAAAGCTGAAAATCTTGAAAAAGAGTGCATGAAGACGGTCGATAGCCAGTTAGGCGCCATTGCACGCCCTGGGCGGGTATATGTTGTGACAGCCTTGCCTAAGACGCGTTCAGGCAAGATCGTGCGTCGCGCTTTGCAGGCGGTGGCTGAAGGTCGTGATCCTGGTGATATCAGCACCATGGAAGACCAGACGGTTTTAGCCCAAATTAAGACCATCATCGAGCAGGGCGCGCAAGCTTAAGAGTCAATACAAAACCTCCTTCGATCACTGTCGAGGGAGGAAATCGCTCTCAGAAGACCAATTGGCAGGGTATTCAAGGGTTTACGAGCAATACTGGTATCATTGCAAGGTTCGAAACTTATTAAATACCCTAGCGCTTAAAGACACTCACCTCCCGCATAAACAAGCCTCGGGTTGGTCTTTTTGGGGGTTTTGAGCGTCGGATGGAGCAGGGACTGGAGATGGTTTGTCACCCTTGCTTCCTTCTTTTCCTCCCGCCGTGTTGGCCTTAGCCGACGGCAC
>CANCIL010000002.1 GCA_947378095.1 Betaproteobacteria bacterium | reverse complement strand
GCAATACTAATCGAGCCGCCGTTACCTACGATTTGGGCATTATCTACAGGATTTGGCGCAGTAGTGGCATTGGCAGTAATAGCTGCTGTTGATGTGGTGGTCACACTATTACTACCGACAATCGTAATCGTGCCGCCAGAAGTATTGGGACTTGCAGATGCTGATGATGTTGCTGCTGCTGCAGTTTGGGCAACTTGACTTGCTGTTTGGGCTGTAAATGTCATGCTCATAACTGGTGCAGGAGGTGCACTTGGGCTAGCTGCACTAGCCACATTAATAATGGTGGTAGTTCCAGTATTGGCTGCTTGGGCTGCATTGGCAATGTTGGTATTTAAGACTGCTGCGGTTGGCGCGGCCAGATTAATCACGTTCATCGCAGGGTTTAAAGCGGTACTTGGAGTAGAGACTCTAGCGGCGTTCGCTGCCACATTGTTGCTAGCTACTGTTGCAGCAACTGCAGTTGCTGCTTGCGCAGCGGTAGCTTTTGCTGCTACTTGAGCTACTGCAGTTGCGGTATTAGCCGCGGCCGTGGTGTTGTTATTGGTGGTATTGGCGTTCGCTGTCGTTGTTGGGGCTTGTGCCGCTAACTCTTCTTCGCGGGTTCTAGTAGTCGTTGTGGCGGTCGTTGCACTAGAAGTTGTGCTCGTGCCAGTGCCAGTTGTTGAGCCATTTGAGCTCACTCTTCCTGCAATGGTGATGGCGCCGCCCGTCACATTAATCGATCCAGTAGAACCACCAGTTGAGGAGAGTGCGCCATTAACGGTCACCGCTTGTGCAGTAGCTGTGATCTGATTGGCGCTAGTGGTGCTTCCTGCAGATAAAGACAAAGCTGCTGAGTTGGTAACCAAGCTACCGGAGTCGCTGGTGCTGATCGTGCCGTTATTGGTAATCGTGCCAGTCGCGTTCAAAGTCAGGGTTGTGGCTGCACCATTAGTGGGCGCAATAGCTGCTCCAGATGCCACGGTTAAATCACCCTTCACTTCGATGGTGACGTTAGAAGTAGCTAGTGCTGAAGAGATCGCAGATGCTGTTGATGCGCTAATGGTCATAGATTCTGGGTCTAAGAGCCAAGAACCCGCTTTTCCTAATTTGGCAGATACGAGAACGACGGTGGATTTGAGGATATCTAAAACACCTGAGGAGCTCGTCTCAATAAATCCACCGTTACCACCTAATGATCCACCTTCTGCTTTAAAAGTTCCTGCAACGGTGGTTTTAGTAGATGACCAGACATTAATGTCACCACCATTACCCTTTTGGGTAGAAGAGACATCGATGGATGCTTTTTCAGCAACGGTCACGGTTTTAGCTAAATTTTCAGCCTTAACGTCAGTACGGGTGCCATCGGCATTTTGAGTAAAGGTGACTTTGGTGGTGCCAACGTTAATCAAACCACCATTGGCGGTTCCTCTGGCATTGGTAGCAGAGCCATCAGCCAAAGTGATGTCTTCACCTTGCATCGTGATTTTGCCGCCATTAGCAGATTGGCCATTGCCATTAGCACTGATAGTTCCAGCTTGTTTGATGCTGGAAGCCACCAGTTCAATCACGCCACCGTTGCTGACCATCGAAGAAGCAGAAACGCGACCCGAGTTATTGATGGTCGAAGCCATGAGGCGATTTGCTGCGCCTGCAGCAAATACGATGTACCCACCATCGGTTTTGACTGCTCTCTTGTTTTCAATTAAGCCATTGACTACGCCAGCATCAATCGTGACTGAGAGCAGTCTGTCCCCATTAAAGGAGAGCGTGATTTCTTGTCCAGCAACCAAAGCGATCGTATTGTTAGCGCCGCCCATCTTGGCAACTAAGACGCCTTGGTTTTGCACTTCTGGAGCCAATAGAGCGATGTAGCCATTAAGGCCAGTAGCAGTGATCTTGCCTTCATTAACGATTCTTCCAGTGCCATTGCCACTGTAATTGGACTTGCCATCCATGAAGTCTTTATCAGCAATGTTGAGTGTTGAAGCCACCACACCAGCAGCATTGACTTCGGAACCACGGCCAAAAGTTACGCCGTTGGGATTCACCAGAACAACCTGGCCATTGGCACGAACTGCCCCATCAATGGCAGAAGCCGTATTACCGGTAACGCGGTTCAAAGTGACCGCGCTGGCATTAGGCTGGTTAAAGTTCACCGTAGCACCTTTGCCCACATTAAACGAATCCCAGTTCACGACTGCTCTTTGTGAAGTTTGGTTGATGTTCATCACCAAACCACTTTGGGTAATGTTGGCCTTTCCGGCGACAACTGCTCCTCCCGTAGGAAGGGGTGAAGGTTGGGTTTGAGCGTTTACAACTTTTGTTAGCAAAATAAAAGCTAACAATGCTAAAAATTTAGCTGTGAACCTCAAATCAGAAGTTCTAAAAAAATACTGCGGCAATATAAGCTCTTCTTCTTTTTTAAAACATTGGGGCAATAGCACCGCCCACAGTAAAGCTGTCCTCACATCAAAAAAATAAAATGAGGTATAAACAAATTAGTTGGAATAATTTCTCCAACGCACCGCTCTTCAAACCGGGGTACATTTCGCGCCCCATGTGTTCTTTATAAAGAGCTTTGATTATTAAATTTTGATATATGTCAAAATTTAATAAAATCTTCTCAATTAATATGAGGACGTACGGAGATAGTTGCTTATGAGCAAATAAAGGAGTGCCTTATTGAAAGGATTTGAAAAAAAATTCATCGACCCCCAATAGAAGGCAACCAAGGAGATTTGCCAGGTTGCAGATCATCCAAGAAAAGTGAATCATTCAGGTTTGGGATAGAGTCCAGGAATAGCGGCAAAAGATTGTCTACAGCACAGACCCGACTAAACACTCGAGAGTCACTAAAGGAATGGATGGCTAAGCAGAAAAGCTACTTATTTATATAAAAAGGCATCCTAGGATGCCTTTTTGTCCATCAAATGTATGGATTCAGATGGTGAACAGTACAGAAATGATTACCTGTACTTTTGCATTGTTTATGCCTGCTATGAGCTGATATGCATTTGATGACCATTTCCGTCTTGATACCCCAATAAAGAGGGATCTAACATACCAGCGATCATGGCGATATGCCCGAAGACCAAAAATAAGGCTACGCAAATAGCATGAATCTTGAGCTTGCCCATTTGATCCATGGATTGATTCACAAAACCAAATTCCTGAAGTGCTATCCAAATGAGGGGTAAGCCACCAATTAAATAGCTCCCAACTGCAATCACATCAATTACCGTCCTCCACTCGCCACTTTTAGTAATTGGAATGACTACGGTCGTCATTAAATAAACAATAATGCCGATGAAATAAAGACCAACTGAAGTTCCTGCAAAACGATTGAGATGATAAATAAAGCCATCAAATTGGCGGGTAAATAGAATATATAACTCAGTAATGGCCAATGTTTCGGCTAGGACAATCGGAATGGCCATAAAAATAAGCAGATTCCAGGGTTGGTTATCTGCCAACAACTGCATATAGTGGGTCATATTCATTGCAAATCCTCCAAAATATCGTTTATTAAATAGTATTCCTATTACATACCCAAGTGAGAGCAAAGCGTCCCATTTAATTTAAAATGGGCGTCTTTTCGCATTAATCAACCCCAAAAGGAATATGAATGAGTCTCGTAGATAAATTACAGTGGCGCTACGCTACAAAAAAGATGGATTCAAGTAAAGTCGTTCCCGAGGCAAAGTTAGAGCAAATTCTAGAAGCAATTCGATTAAGTGCAAGCTCAAGTGGGCTCCAACCCTACGAGATCCTCGTAGTTACGAACAAAGAGATCCGTGAAAAAATCCGCGCAATCGCTTGGGATCAATCTCAAATTACCGATTGCTCCTATTTACTCGTCTTTGCTGCTTGGGATAATTACACTGCACAGCGCATCAATGACGCATTTGATATGACTGAAGAAATGCGTAACTTTAAGAGCGAAGCTGGCACTGCGTATCGCAAAAATCTGCTCACTAATTACACCGCAAGAGATCCCGAGGTGAATTTCACGCATGCAGCCAAGCAGGCCTATATTGCCCTCGGTACAGCCCTTATTGCCGCAGCTTACGAAGAAGTAGATGCCACCCCTATGGAAGGCTTTGATCCCGCTGCACTTGATGAAATTCTGAATCTGAAAGCAAGGGGTCTGCGCAGCGTTGTCCTGCTCCCTTTAGGTTACAGAAAAGCAGATGAGGATTGGCTAGTCAATCTAAAGAAAGTAAGGCGTCCAAAAGATCAGCTCATCAGCATGATTGAATAAAGCAGCACTATTTAATACTTGTCCAAATAACTTTTTGGCAATACATCAAGCCTCGCTTTGCGGGGCTTTTTTATTTAATTCATCTCAGTGGAACTAGGGAAATTCCTCTACCCACCACCATCCTCCGCCTAGTAAATTCGTGTAATGTAGAGATTCACTTCCACAAAAAGGACCTTAGATGAATCAGCGTAGATCATTTCTAAAAACATCTGGCAAAGCTCTAGGTGGATTATTTTTTTGCGGCTGCGGACTCTCTCATGCTGCCGATATGAAGGGTGCTCAGCCCAAGCGCTTAACGCCTATCTTTATTAACGGAAAACGCATCAAAACCATTGATGTCCATGCTCACTGCATGTTTCAAGATGCAATTGACCTTATGGGGGATGACGCTAAATCAGTGCCACCGCCTACCAAAGGCGTTCCAGAGCATTTCATCAAAATTGATGAGCGCATCAAAGCCATGGAAGCCCAGGGCATTGATATGCAGGTACTTAGTATTAATCCATTCTGGTATCGAAAAGATAGAGATACGGCCGCTGAGATCTGCCGTCTCAATAACATTCATCTAGCCGAACTGTGCGCTATGAGGCCTGATAAGTTCGCGGCCTTTGCCTCACTGACGATGCAAGACCCTGCTTTAGCAGTGGAGCAACTAGAAAACGCTGTCAAAAACTTAGGTCTGCGTGGAGCCGCTATCGGTGGCAGCGTTTCAGGCCAAGACTTTTCGGACCCTAAATATCATCCAGTATTAGCTAAAGCTCAGGAGCTGAATGTCACTTTGTTCATTCACCCACAAAGCACCCCTCAATTAGCACAACGCTTCAAAGGAAATGGCTGGATGTCTAACGTGATCGGCAATCCTTTAGATACCACAATTGCCCTTCAACATTTAATCTATGAGGGTGTATTGGATAAATACCCCCAATTAAAAATCCTTGCTGCACATGGTGGTGGATTCTTAGGATCCTATGCACCACGGATGGATCACAGCTGCTTTGTTTCGCCACAAAACTGCGATCCGAATATTGTGCTCAAGAAAAAGCCTTCTGAATACCTCAAGCAACTGTATTTTGATTCACTTGTGTTCACCCCAGAAGCGCTGCGCTACTTAGTCTCACAAGTAGGCGTCAGCCAAGTTGTGATTGGTACTGACCACCCCATTCCATGGGAAGAGTTTCCAGTAGAGCGTGTCATGGCAACCCAAGGCCTAAGCAATGCTGACCGCGTTGCCATTCTAGGTGGTAATGCAGCTAGATTATTAAATCTGAAGGTCTAATATTCAGGCTAGTGGTGTGAGTGATGGGCTGGTATTACTCACACCGCCAAATCTATACAACTTACTCCAACTGAATATTGTTGTCTTTGATAACCTTAGCCCACTTGGCTGATTCTTGATTTAAAAATACGCCAAACTGGGCTGGAGAACTGGCTACTACCTCATTTCCTTGCTCTGCCATGCGCGCCTGGACATTTGGATTTTTCATAGCCTGCGTAAATGCGTTATTGATCTTATCAATAATAGGTGCTGGTGTTCCTGCTGGCACCAACACGCCAACCCAAGAACTCACATCAAAATTGCTTAAACCTTGCTCGCTGGCTGTTGGCACTTGAGGTAAGGCCGGCGTCCGCTTCTTTCCTAGAACTGCCAAGGCTTTTAAGTTTCCGCCCTTAATTTGGGGAACGGTAATCACAGCACCCAGGATCGTAATATCCGCCTCACCTCCAATGGTGGCAGTCATTGCTGGACCACCCCCTTTATAAGGAATATGAGTCATACCAATACCCAAATTGGTTTTAAGCAATTCAGCCGCTAAGTGACCTGAGCTACCTGCGCCTCCACTAGAGAAATTAATGCCATTAGCTTTAGTTTTAGACAACTCAGTGAGCTCGCGCAAATTATTAGCTGGCAATTTATTTCCTGCGACCACCACCAAAGGAATCTTGACCAATTCAGTTACGGGAGCCAAGTCTTTGAATGAATCAAATGGGAGATTTTTATAAACGTGCGGATTAACTGCGAAGGTGTCGTACACCATCAATATGGTGTATCCATCGGGAGCAGACTTAGCTACAAAGTTAGCGCCAATCGTACCGCCAGCACCTGGCTTACTTTCAATCACAATGGGTTGGCCGAGGATTTCCTGCAAGGTAGGTGCCAACATACGGGCCATCGTATCCACAGCACCACCAGCTGCCAAGGGATTAATAATCCTGATTGGTTTGTTAGGATAAGAAGCTACTTCTTTATTTTGCGCATTCACCAAGCCAATTGCACAAAATTGAATCAAGCCTGCTGCTATTACTTTCTGAATGGTGTGTTTCATATTAGTCTGCCTTTATGTTGCCGTCTTTAACGATCTTACTTAAACGTTGCATTTCTTTTTGAAAATACGCATTACTCTCTGCTGGCGTTGATAGAGTCATCACCTCACCACCATCGCTGGCTACTTTCTCCTTAAATGCAGCAGAAGCAACCACTTGCTCAAGAGCCTTAGTCAACTTACTCACAATCGGCGCTGGCACTCCTGCGGGAGCCCACACCGCATAGACTATCGACATCTCATAGCCCTTTAAGTTACCTGCCTCTTCAATCGTAGGAACATCTGGCAAGAGTTTTGCTCTAGCGGGTCCGGTGGTACCTAAGGCAATTAACTTGCCACTTTTGACATGCGGGAGCGCGACACCAAATGCAGAAAAGCTCATTGGAACTTGACCACTTAAAGTATCGGTAATTGCAGGAGCCCCACCTTTATAAGGGATATGCGTCATCTTGATACCGGCTTGATTTGTAAATAGCTCACCAGCTAAATGACTTGCGCTGCCATTACCAAAGCTCGCATAGGAAAGTTCATCAGGCTTCTTTTTTGCCAGTGCAATTAACTCTGAGATATTTTTGGCAGGCAAACTGGGGTTGGCTACCAATAGCATAGGTACCGAAGCTACCACCGCCAATGGAACAATATCCTTCTCTGTAGAGTAAGGCGTTTTGCCATACATGGTTGGATTAATTGCATGTGATGTAACGGATTGGAACATCAATGTGTATCCATCCGGTGGCGCCTTAGCGACTACATCAGCACCAATCATGCCGTTAGCACCCCCACGGTTTTCCACGACGATTTGCTGACCGAGAATAGGTCCGAGTTGATTGGCTACAGTACGTCCAAGCGTATCTGCAAAACCACCCACCGGCCAGGTAATGACCAACTTAATAGGTCGATTGGGATAGGCATCCGCTTGAGCATATGCTGCTGCCTGAAATATACCTGCTAAGGCAATGCTAATCAGCAAGGTTGTCACTTTTTTACTTAGGACAGATTTCATTTTGTCTCCTCCGATCCCTGTATTTGGGACTTATTGAATTACTTTTTTATTTTTTAATTCTATTAATTGATCTGCATTTAATCCGAGGTACTGATGCAATACTTGATCTGTATGCTCTCCGAGCATGGGAGGCGCATTCATATTGTGATTGACTGTCCCATGCATCGTGAGCGGTGATGCCAGAGATTTAAATTTACCCACTTTAGAGTGTGCAATTTCAAGCACCATATTTTTATCAGCAGTGTGCTCCGAAGCAAGAGCTTGCTTTACTGTATTGACTCTACCAATAGGAATGCCATTGCTTCTACATAAATCAATTAGCCCATTACTAGAAAATGATTTCAGCTTTTCTGCAATCAAGCCATCAATGAGATGCCTATTTTGTACACGTGCAGAATTGGTCTTTAGACGATCATCTTCTGCCCACTCAGCATGATCCAAGAGCTGAGATAACTTTGCAAACTGCTTGTCATTTCCCACTGCTAGCGCCACCATGCCGTCTAGACAGTGGTAGGTGGTATACGGAACAATCGTGGGATGGCCATTCCCATAGCGTCCAGAATCTTTTGCTGTTGCCAGGTGGCTATTACCCACATTTGCCAATAGGGCAATAGAAGTATCAAATAAAGATACTTCTACCGCTTGCCCTTTGCCGGTTCTATAGCGCGCTAATAATGCAGCTTGAATGGCGTTGGCGGCCATCATGCCCGTAGCAAGGTCCACAATTGCAACGCCATACTTTGTTGGCTCACCGTCTACCGCACCAGCAATGCTCATCAAGCCAGATTCAGCCTGCAAAATAAAGTCATACCCTGGCAAAGCGGATTGGGTGCCACCACTTCCATAGCCTGTAATAGAGCAACGCACTAACTTCGGGGCATGTTTTTCAAACCAAGCCGAATCAAATCCCCATTTATCCAAAGTCCCACTTTTGAAATTTTCAATCAGCACATCGAATTGAGGAATCAACTCAGCTAATAATTTTTTTCCATCTGGACTTGAGAAATCAATTGCAATACCTTGCTTATTACGATTGCACCCCAGAAAGTAGGCAGACTCACCCTCTAGAAATGGAGGACCCCAGGCACGAGTGTCATCACCCCCTGAGGGAGATTCAACTTTGATCACTTCCGCACCGAGATCTCCCAACAACTGCCCACACCAGGGCCCAGCCAGCACGCGACTCAAATCAAGCACTTTAAATCCTGCTAAAGCGCCTTCTTGAGTTTGTGTACTAGCTTGAGCTTCTGAATTCATATACTTGATTAATCGCGCATATCAGGAGGCGCGTTCAAGTTCTTTCTAAATCCGTCCATGTAATCTTCCAAGGCGGCTTTATTTTTCAATCTAAACTGTTGGAAGTCTGGTTTACGTCCCTCGAGGAATGCATTCATACCTTCGAGACTCTCCTCTGATCCCCAAACGTAAGCAAGCAATTCCATGCCATGCTGCCATGAAGCATAGAGCTGATCAGATTCGAAGTTCAAACTCTTCTTAGTCATGCGAATCGTTTGTGAGCTATTGCTCTTAATGTTTTCACACCAAGCCAAAGTCTCTTTAAGAAGATCAGCTTCGGGTACGCACTTATTAATTAAACCAATTCGCTCAGCATCTTTTGCATCAAAACGTTTGGCCAAGAAAATCATCTCGCGCGCAATGCGCTCACCAACAATGCGTGGCAGATATTGAGTTGCACCCACTGTTGGGCAAGCGCCAACCTTGGCACCTGTTTGACCAAAGACTGACTTTTCGGAACCAATCACCAAATCACACCACAGAGCAAGTTCATGGCCACCACCAACGCACCATCCATTTACCATCGCAATCGCTGGAATCGGAACACCGCGGATAGCCATTGCCAAGCCCAACATGCGGTCATTCCACATAGAGCCGTTAGTAAAAGTAAGGCGCTTCATTGCATAAAAGTCGCCACCTGCTGAAAAAGCCTTATCTCCTGCGCCTGTAAATACGATGCAAGCAATCGATGGATCCTCTCGGGTGAGTTTGACCGCATCAATCATTTCATCCAGTGTTTGCTCTCTAAAAGCATTTAAGACTCTAGGACGATTAATCGTGATCCACGCTACTTGATCTTTAACTTCAAAAAGAATGTCCTTGTACGGCTTTTCTGGCTTGATGCTCATCATGTCTCCGCTTACTTTGTTGTTGATTTTTTGTAGTAAATATAAAGATATTTACACTCTGAGTAAATAATACCCAAAAAAATTCTAGACGTGAAAAATCAAATATACGGACAAGTTTGATCTTGAAGACCACTAGATTTTGCTAGCTAGCGTTACTCAAGCCGACGGTCATGCCACCACAGACATAGAGTGTTTGCCCCGTCACAAAACTAGCGCGGTCATCCATCAAATACGCTACTGCATGAGCGATATCTTCAGGCTCCCCCATCCTCTTGACCGGGATGCTTTCAATAATCTTGATCGTTTTAGGTGCGCCCGGTGGATTACCCGAGGTAAATAGTTCTGTAGCAATCGGACCAGGGCCAATTGCATTGACTGTGATCCCAAACTGGGCCAGCTCAAGAGCCCAGGTTCTCGTCATACCAAGTACGCCTGCTTTAGTAGCGGCGTAGGCAGTACGCTCCTCCTTACCCAAGGCTGCACGGCTTGCTATATTCACAATTCTGCCAAAACTTGCCTTGCGCATATGCGGCATTAAGCATTGGGCTAGCACCATCGGTGCCTTAAGGTTCAAGGCATAGACTGCATCAAAATCTTTTTCTACGACATCCTCAAGCGCTCCTGGCTTGATCATGCCCGCATTGTTGACCAATCTGATGACTTCTGTGCGGCCAGTGATTTCTTGAATCAAGTCTTTTACTGCATTGCTATCGGTAACATCAATACAGTGAAATTCTTCACCATCTAACAAGCTCGATGGGGCAGACTTATCAAAATTAATCACTTGATAGCCGTCTTGAGTTAAGCGAGTCGCGATTGCCCTGCCTATTCCACGACTAGCCCCAGTGATGAGTACTTTTTTCATATCTACATCCACTTTAGTCAACAGTAGCCCCAGAGGTCTTCACAACCTTTTCCCACTTCTGAGTATCGCTAGAAATTAATTTTCCAAAGTCTTCAGGAGTTCCCGGGATCGGTGTGCCTCCCAATTCAGATAATCGTTTCTGAATTTTTGGATCTGCCAACAATTGATTTACAGCCACGTTGAGTTTTTCAACGATGTCGCGTGGAGTCCCTTTGGGGGCGCTAACACCAAACCAAGCGCTGGCCTCATATCCCGGCACAGTCTCCGCTACCGTTGGAACGTTAGGTAAAGATGCTTCGCGCATGGATGTAGTTACTGCCAAAGCACGAATACGCCCATCTTTGATGAAGCCAGCGGAAGATGGCAGGTTGTCAAACATGACTTGAACTTGACCTGCAATCAAATCATTTAATGCGGGTCCAGCTCCCTTATAAGGAATGTGTGCCATTTTGCAGCCCGTCATGATCTTGAATAACTCACCAGATAAATGAATAGATGAACCGCTTCCAGAAGAAGCCATATTGACTTTAGTTGGATTGGCTTTGCAATAGGCGATAAATTCTTCTACATTCTTTACAGGCAATGCGCTTGTTACCACCATCACATTTGGAGTACGGACTACACCGGCTACTGGAACTGTGTCATTAATAAAATTGAATGATAGATTTTTGTACAAAGTAGCATTAATTGCATTCGCAGGATTCGTCATGTTCAGCGTATATCCATCAGGCGCTGATCGAATCACATACTCTGTTCCAATATTGTTTCCTCCGCCCGGCTTATTCTCTACCAGTACTGTCTGACCAAGTTTTTCGGTTAAACCTTGCGCAATAATGCGCGCAAGAATATCTGTTGTACCGCCAGGAGACCAAGCCACAATCAATTTAATCGGCTTTTCGGGATATGGGGCAGCTATAGCGGGGCCAGAGGCAATCGCTAAGGCACTCAATAACATTGCAATGTGACGGGAGAATTTCAACATTTTTAATACTCCTTTGCTTAACAATCAATTGATGCAGTTAAAGGTTTAATAAATGCACTTACTAAGACTGACACATTGGCGGCCTGTTTTGAGAAAAATGCGTCATTTGCTCAAAGGCGTATGCCAATTGCAATATTCCAAAATCATCACGATGGCGGCCCACAATTTGAATACCTACCGGCAAATGGGTGCTAGTAAATCCTGCTGGCACGGAAATTGCGGGATTACCTAATGCACTAATGTGATAGCACGATTTTTGCCAGTCAATGTAGGTCTGCATTTTGACGCCATTAATTTCCGGTGGATATTCTTGATCAATAGAAAATGGAGCCACTTGGGAAACGGGTAAGACTAAAAATTCATATTTTTTGAAAAACTCGCGCATTCGGTGATAGAGCTCGGTGCGCTTCGCTTCTGCTCTAACCAATTGCGGTCCAGTAATAGGTAGGCCTTGTTCGGCATTCCAAATCACGGTGTCTTTAATTTCTGAGCGATGCTCTTTTAATAATGGAGTAATGCGCAACTCGGTTCTCCATGCACGCCAAAGCATGAAGATCTCATCTGCTTCTGAGATGTCCGGCTCATCATTAGTGACTTCGCAGCCCAGCCCCTGAAAGACTGCTCTTGTAGACTCCACTACTTTTGCTACTTCAGGCTCTACAGGCAAGCCACCTAAATTAGCACTAAAGGCAATCTTGCAACCCTTAAAGGATCTTGTTAAGGGATTTAAAAACATCTCTCCAGGGGTCTCCAGAGAAATAGGTGAGCGATCATCGGGTCCAGACATTGCTGCCATTGCCAATGCCACATCTTGCACAGTACGAGCCATGGGGCCAGGCACACTCATGGTGTACCAGCCCAAAGACTCTGGCCAAGATGGCACTCTTCCAACCGAGGGACGTATGCCAACCACATTACAAAAGCTAGCAGGATTGCGCAAGGAACCGCCTAGGTCAGTACCGTCAGCAATCGCAACCATACCGCCCGCTAAGGCAACCGCACCGCCACCAGAGGAACCACCACAAGTCTTGGTTAAATCATATGGATTTGGGGTTGAACCAAAGACCGCATTAAAGGTTTGACTACCCGCACCAAATTCTGGCGTATTTGTTTTACCTAAACTAATTCCACCTGCCTTTTTGAGGCGCTCAACTGGCAAAGAATCTACGTCAGGAACAAAGTCTTTATAAACAAGTGAGCCAAAAGTCGTTCTCACGCCCTTGGTTAAAAATAAATCTTTGTGTGCCACAGGCAATCCATGTAAGACACCTAGCTTTTCACCCTTCTCTAAAGCCTGATCTGCAGCCCGCGCATCAGCCATCGCAGAGTCTGCGCTTAAAGTCACAATCGCATTTAAAACGGGATTGTATTTTTCAATTTGATCTAGGTGAGCACGAATCAACTCTTGAGCTGAAATCGATTTAGCGCGAATGAGTTTAGATTGCTCAGTCGCCGATAAAAAACACAAATCTTCATTAAGCATTTTTGACTTTGTCTCTAGTAACTACTTTTATATTTATTTTTATAGTATAGGCTAGGACATCCAGCATGTAATGGTGCAATACAACATAATTTTGCTTCATTTTTCTCATGAAAAAACTTGTATCTACTACTACATTCATTAGGGTTTTAACTGATGAGTCGTGGACCAGAAAAAGCCGCATAAGATCTCGCAAGAGAATTTCTAAACTTGGACTTAAAGAAGTCATTATTAGCCGCTCTTTTTCATGAAGAATCTTTAAAGATTGGGTTATCCGATATAAAATCACTTAATGCACTTGTCCACAAAAACAGTTACGAAATATTCAAAAGAGTTGCAGGAGTTAGGCTTCACAGACTATGAGGCAAAGATCTATATCTCCTTATTGCAGAACTCTCCTGTAACCGCATATGAAATCAGCAAAAATAATGCCCTGCCACGACCAAACGTTTATAGCGCTCTAGATAGTCTAGAAAAGAAACAGGCTGTTCAGCGGGTGAGCCTTGACCCAGTTCGTTTTGTGCCCGTCAGCCCCGCGACTCTGTTTAGCCGTATTTCTAAGGTAGTTCAAGATCGCTGCTTAGCGCTTGAAGTGGGGCTTGAGAAACTCCAGCCCGAAGAGAAGACCCATTATGTTTGGAACATCGACAATCCCGATGAAGCGCGCCTTAAAATTAGCCAGCTCATCCTTGCAGCAAAATCGCATATTTGGATCAAAGCTCACTACGAAGAACTCCTTCCCCATTTTGAAGAACTAAAGCTTGCCTCAAAAAGAGGTGTTGCATTGCTCTTTATTTTATTTGGGGATGCGAATCAAATTCAGCAGTTCAACTTTTCAAAGAACTGTAGCATTTTCGCGCATGAGGGCGATGGTACTGTTGTTGGGCTGGGAAGACACCTCATCACCCTCTCAATTGACTTCAAAGAGGCGCTGATTATGAATATGAAAGAGCATGCAGGCGCCTTCACACAAAGCGAACCCATTGTGAATCTGGCAGACAGCTTGATTCGTCATGAAATCTACTTGGCTGAAATTTTCAAACACTTTAGCCATCTGCTTGAAGAGAAATTTGAGCCTGGGCTGTTTGAACTTCGCAAAAAGTATCTACCAAAAGAGCAAATTGTAGAGCTCAAACAACATATCCAGAAAAAGAAGTCTCCTGTAAAACCGAAGTCAAAATAATTGATTTATTTTTGAGTAACAGCAGCTCCAGCAGAATCGCCTGCAAGCTTCCCAAATACCGCACCAGAAGTTAAGCCAGTGCCGCCTGGATAGTTGTAATAAAACAATCCTCCTACCATCTCTCCGGCAGCATACAAACCTGGAATAGGTTTTCCAGCTTCATTTTCTACTTGGCCATGATTATTAATCTTGACTCCGCCAAATGTGAAGGTAACGCCACAGGTAACACCATAGGCCTCAAAGGGTGCCGTATCTAGAGTATTTGCCCAGTTGGATTTAGGAATGGATAGACCTTTTGTACCGCGCCCATCTTTTACTGCTAGATTGAGAGGGACATCCGTCATGACGGATTCATTAAATTCTTTAACTGTCTTAACAAACGCTTTCGGATCAACGCCCTCTAGCTTTTCAGCCAACTCCTCAATCGTATTCGCCTGAACTTTGGTTACTTGACGAATCCGATATTCATCACGAAGTTTGGGGCTAATTTTTGCATCAAATACCTGCCAAGCAAACATATTTGGTTGCTCTAGCACTACCTTGCCATACTTTGCATAGGTGTAGTTTCTGATGTCAGCACCTTCATCGACAAAGCGTTCACCGCGCGCATTAATCATGATTCCATATGGATAGCTATGTTTTTGGTAACTGTCACCAACAACCAGATCTCCAAATGGAGGTGCATTCATATCCCAAGATACAGAATGGCAGCCAGACCACTGCCCATAGGGCATAGCCCCTACTTTAAGCGCCATATTAATGCCGCCACCAGTATTAAAGCGAGTACCCCTTACCTTTGCTAAATCCCAATTGGGGCCTAAATAGCGCGCCCGCATTTCTGCATTACTTTCAAATCCACCCGAGGCCAAGATCACAGCCTTGCTATGAATATCAACCTTCTTGTTACCAACGCGAACCTTTACACCAATAATTCCATCATCACCCTCTAACAGCTCAATGACTGGCGTTTCATAAAATATTTGGATACCGTCTCTTATTGCGGCCTTATGTTCCAGCTCAACTAAACCTTCTCCTCCACCCCAAGTCTCACAAGCCAAGCCACCAAAGAATTTAAATTTTCCATCTATCTTATGTGCTTGCCTTCCAAAACTTGCTTGAAACTTAACACCCTTCTTTCTCATCCAAATTAATGTCTCTAAACTTTTGGTAATCAGAATTTCAGCCAAATCTGGATCAGTCTTATATTCAGTCAATCGCCCCATATCGTCATAGAACTGGTCTACGGTATAAGAACCAAAGTCAGCGCTAGCAATCTCTTCATCTGTGAGGTCTGGGATGATTTGCTTTAAATCCTCTGGGCCATTAAAAACCACGCGCATCGCCCCAGCTGTATAACGGCTATTACCGCCGGCCTCATCTAGGGGAGCTGCTTCTAACATAATGACTGAGGCACCATGCTCGCGTGCTGCCAAAGCTGCGCATGCTGCTGCATTACCAGCCCCTACAACAATGACATCGGGATTACCAAATTGACTGTCCATTCCGATCTCCGCTTAAGCTTCGGCTAGCACAGGAGTTTCGTCTTGCGCCTTTAGACTAGCAATAATCTCTTTAACAGATGCTTGTTTTTCTAAATTCATTAATGTTTCAGATAGAGCGGGGCCTAAATTTTGCGCACCTTTGACCATCTTTACCAAACCAGTAAATTTGTCAGATAGCTCTTGTTCTGTCAATGGATTGGCTGGCTCTCCCTTAGGTTCAGGCTGCTCGCGACGTAAGACCTTACCATTCTTCAGCGTTAGCTCAACTGCTGCCTGTCTTCCTGTCACGCCATATGCAGGCTCACAAACTAATGTTGTTTGCGTTGAAGAGGCGTCATGGATTTTTTGATTCTTAAATCCATCCCAGTATTCGCGTAATCCATTTCTACCAATTTCCAAAGCCAAGGCAACACTAAATTGGGTGCTACCCATTGCAGCATTGAGATTGGGTGGCTTAGGTTTAGATGCTTGACGTATAGAGAGCTCGCACATATTCACCCGAATGGAATCAACATCTTGAAGACGAACATTGTCTTCATGGAAAAATTGTTGAGCCAAATCAATCGGTCCATGGGCATAGCGACATGCTGCATGCGGTTTAAAGCCCACTTCCATAATGGCAAACTCTTTACCAAGTCCGCCTAATAAATCATTCACACGAATCTCATCGCAATAGGCATTAAAAAAGCCTTCGCGACCTTCAAGCGCTTTCTTAGGCCCAGTAAATCCGCGGCTCACCATCACTGCAGCCATAGTGCCATTTAATGCTGATTTGCCAGGACTAAAGGGCTTTGCCATACATGGGTCATCCAAATAGGATTGAATGCCTGCTGACTGCATCGCAGCTAAACCAATTGCTGAGGCAATACCATTAACATCGCAACCAAGAAGCTTTGCGCCCGCTGCCGCCACACCAATGGCAGAAACAGTCCCCGTAGTATGAAAGCCACGCTGTCTATGGCCTGGATTAATAGCCTTAGCGATCCGAATAGCTACTTCATACCCAGCAATCAAAGCGGTGACAACTTCTTTACCGCTCTTGTTATTAGCCTCTGCTAAAGCCATCAATGATGGCACCATGACTGATCCCGCTTTAATCAAACCTGATCCATGGGCATCGTCTAATTCAACACCATGACCCATCATGGCATTACACATCGCAGCCATTGGTGCCGGAACTTTGAAGCCGTAACCTACTACTGTGCTCTCTGGCTTACCGCCCCACTCTTTCACCATCTCAATCACCTTGCGAGCTGGCTCACTAATAGCTGATGCAGCAATCTGATTGCCCAAACCATCGCGAATAATGAATTTCGCCTTTTTAGTGACCTCTTCTGGAATGGCCTCATATTTCAAGCCGTGGACTAACTCGGCAAATCGTAAAGTCAATCCTTCTAACGCTGCTGCTGTTTCGGTATTCATTGCCATGGTGCGCTCCTCGAAATCAAATTAAGTTGTTGTATTTACTACTACTATATATCAAAGCAGTTTTACATGCCAAATTGCTTAAAAATGGCGTAGTCGACAGCCCTGCCAATACCTTGGCGGTAACCTTCAAGGCGGAGGGCTTGACCCGGCGCGATATTGGCTAGATTTACCTCAGTTCCAAAATCTTGAAATAGACTTAAATGGTTCTGTGGAAACCTAAAGGGGTCGGCTTCCACAAAGATATCTTTGAACCATTCTTTTTTTGCAAGCTCTTTCAGCACATTAGGATTTGTCTTCGCAGTCATTGTGATTTCTGACTCTTCTAGGATGATGTGCTCAATGCCTTGATCCAGCACTGCCTTTATTAAGGACTCTAATTCCTCTAGGCTAATTTCCGTTTCTGGATTTTTACGTCCAAATTCATAGATTACTGAGATGCCTGCTTTTTTACACTGGTCAAAATATTGATTACGCTCATCTGCACTAAGAGAGATATAGTTTTCTGAAAGTTCCATCGCTTTAAAACCAAGCTCTACTAGAAACTTCAGCATTCCTGCAACATCACCTTTGCAATGAGCATACTCAAAAAGAATTCCACCTGAATAGCAAACAACATCAGCATCGTTATAAAGAGCAACAATTCTCTTGAGCGACTGTGGCGGAATAAGAAGACTATTTAATGCATAAATTTTTGCAAAATCAATATAGTCGCCCGCACAACTTAATAAGTCAGCAACGCCGTGCTCGCCGGTCCAGCCCATATTGTCTGGACCATAATCAATGATGGATGTACGGCCTGTTTTTCGAGGCTTAATCTGCAGCGGAAGCGCTAGAGAACTCGGTAGTTTTGTCATGATTATTTTTCAATGTCTGTAAAAGGGTTTGGATTTTGCTTTTGCGTACATAGACAAATCCATCCATCAGTAAACGACAGGTACGCTCAATTTGAGCACTATGAATCTTTACCTGTCCATTTTCTAACGATGATTTAGCGGCCACTCGCAACACACCACTTGGATGGCCAAGTCTGACTACATCCTTGATTCCGCCAACCAATTGCTGCAGTAAAGAACCTGGCACTGCACTGGCCACAGCTGCACAAGCAGCGCCTGTAACTGCTAAGGCTTTATGAGGTTTTTGCATACTGAGCTGACGTACACAAACATCTGCATCATTCTTGAGCACACTATTACCTTGCATAGATTCGTAATCTGCCGTAGGGGCAATCATCATCACGCGGGGAACGTTAGGTGACTTAGCTAAAGCTTCTTCTGGCTTGCTTACTATCCCTAACTGAACTGCTGCCCAGCCCCTTACTTGCTCTAAGGTATTCATCAACGAGGTATTGCTTCGCATTTGATCAGGAGTTTCATATCCAGTGGCACCAATATCGCTGGCCCGCACAAACACAAAAGGCGTGGCAGCATCTATCAAGGACAAGGGAATTTCCTGATGATTGATCAACACCCTATCGACAGAATTGCCTGTAGGTAAAAGCATCCCAGAAACAGCGCCACTACAGTCACCAAAATCTAAACGGATCGTAGCACCTGTTCCAGGCACCCCTGCAATAGCGCAATCCCCATCCCAAACAGGCATACCATTGAGCGTGGGTATAGAAGCAATCACTACTTGCTGGGTATTGGTTGTAAAGATCCGTACCGTAGTCAGAGGATCAACACCCTTTACTATGCCTCGTAGAATTGCAAAGGCACCTACTCCTGAGAGCATATTGCCGCAATTGCCGCCAGTAGATACGGCAGGATCTTCAATACCAACCTGACAAAATGTGTATTCAACATCAGCATCGTCACGCTGGGATTTGCTAACAATGGCTGCTTTACTGGTCAGCGGATCGGCGCCCCCAATTCCATCAACCTGCCGAGCATCAGGAGAACCGTAGCTGGCCAAAAGAATCGCATCTCGCATTTCCCTATCCGTAGGAAGATCAGAGCCTAAAAAATACAGCCCCTTACTCGAACCACCGCGCATCAAAGTGGCTCTGACGGCTATGAGCTCAGGACAGTCCACTGTCGTAATTGCCAAAATCGATTGATCCATAGAATGCTATTGCGTCATCTTGGCATCTTGTACAACAACTTTTAAGCGCTCTCGCTCCTTTTGCAGATATTCAGCAAAACTCGCTCTGGACCCACCAACAATGATTGTTCCTGCGCCATTGAAAACACTCTTAACCTCCGGAGACTGCAAGGCCTTTTGGTTGGCTTGACTCATTTTTTCTAAAATACTCACGGGGGTGCCTGCAGGCGCCATCATTCCGACAAAGTGAGTGATCAAAATACTGGGGTAACCTAATTCTTTAGTGGTTGGTACATCAGGCAAGCTAGCTGATCGCTGATCGTAGGTCACAGCCAAAGCCTTGACCATGCCCGCTTTAATTTTCGGTGTAACAACTTGCGTAGACTCAGCAGCCAACTGAACTTGACCTCCCACTAAGGCCGTTACAGTATCACTCCCACTTTTATAGGGAATTGGCTCAACATCTACATCCGTAGCAATCTTTACTAGCGCTGAAACAAAGTGCGGTGTTGTTCCTACTCCAGCAGTAGCAAAGACAACGCGGTTATCCTTGCTTGCTTTTATGTTGTTAATAAACTCTTTTAAATTTGAAGCAGGGTTATTGATATTGGAAATAATGACCGATGGCGCAATTGTTAAAAGCGTTACAGGCACTAACTCTTCATCTTTATGCTGTTGATCATTGCGAATAAGTGTTGTGGTTACCAAGCCGTTACTGCTGACCAAAAACGTATACCCATCTGGTTTACTTTTAGCGACATAGGTAGCCCCAACCATTCCGCCTGCTCCAGGCTTGTTTTCAACAATGACAGGTTGCTTCAGAATTTGAGATAACTCCTTCCCTACAGTCCTGCCGACAATATCAATATTCCCGCCAGGGGCAAAAGGAACCACGATCGTGATAGGCCTAGTAGGCCAAGCTTGGGCAAATACGCTATTGGCGCTCAGCACCAATGCCAAAACTAATAATCGACTCAGGAATGTCATGCAGCGCACCTTGTCCTCAAATAGGGTTCACTAAAATTTAGTAGTAGCTAGTTTTACTCCTAAATTTAGACTTGTCAACCAATGGCTTTGTTTCATAGTGTTTGTACTAATAAGGCATGGCGCTAGCTGCCAAGACTCGAGCTCGTCGATTGAAGAGTGGTTATTGCTTACTTCTTGTCGTCTAGGGTTAAACCTAAGCCACGAATGACTTTTCCCCAGCGGTCTGATTCGGCTTTCAAAAAACTCGCATATTCTTGCTCAGTCGAGCCACGCACTTCAGCGCTAGTACTAATAATTTTGTCTCTCAGCTCAGGGTCTTGTAATGCTTTATTGAGGGCGGCATTCATTTTGGCAACTATTGGTTTTGGGGTTCCAGCGGGCGCCATCACTCCAGACCAAGCACCATACTCCACACCAGGAAGAATCGTTTCCGATAAGGTGGGAAGCTCTGGTAAGGCAGTCATTCTTTTTAAGCTCGCACTTGCAATTCCTTTGAGATTCTTCTGTTTAATTTGAGGAATGAGCGAATTAGAGTTCCCCAGCATAAATTGCACCTGTCCACCAAGCAGATCTGCTAAACCTGGGGCTTCGCCTTTATAAGGGATATGGGTTGCTTGCGCACCGATACTTTGCAAGAACAAGACGGTCGCTAGATGAGTAACATTGCCTTCGCCTGCGGTGGCGTAATTCACCTTATTGGGGTTTGCCTTTAAATACGCCACAAACTCTTTAATATTATTTGGCGGAAATGAAGGAGTCACTGCTAAGACAAAAGGAATGTTTGCAGTTAAAGCAACTGGAATCAATTCTCGGTTGTAATCGTAGTTAAGCTTTGGATATAAATAAGGGCTCAACACCATTGATGAAGTGTTATATAAAAAGGTATATCCATCTGGCGCCGCTTTAGAGACCATTTCACCAGCAATATTGCCGTTGGCTCCTGGCTTATTTTCAACCACCACAGAAACGCCTAAATTTTCCGTCAGCTTGGCAGCAATCGCTCGCAATACCGAATCAGTACCGCCACCAGCAGGAAAGCCTACGATGAACTTAATTGGTCTTGAAGGATAGGCATCTTGAGCAAAACTAGTTTGGGTAAATCCAAAAAACAATGTGGCAATGACTCCTAGGAGGCTCATAGCAGCCTTACTCTGTAAGCATTGCGCACGAGAGTTCATTAGCACCCCTTTGACTTAAGAACACTATCAATCCATGAATCGTTATAAGTACCGTCTTTAATAGATTTCAGTGTTGCTACCTCTTGAGCCACTTTCTCTTTACCTAGTTGCGCAACCTCTAATGCAACTGCCGGGGAAAAGGCTACAACTCCATCAGAGTCGCCCAACACAATATCGCCCGGATTAATAATCAAGCCTCCGATTGAAACTGGCACGTTTACGGCGCCGGGCCCATCCTTGTAAGGACCCCTTAAATTCACACCCCGAGCCCAACAAGGAAACTGCGCCCTTTCAAAGGCATTTACATCACGAATAGCGCCATCAATTACAGCTGCTACTGCGCCCTTTGCTTTAGCAACACTCATCATAATTTCGCCAAATAATGCACGGGTAAGATCACCTTCGCCGTCAACTACTAATACATCGCCTGGCTTTAGCATTCTGAGCGCAAGGTGAATCATCAAATTGTCTCCAGATCGAACTTTGACTGTTACCGCATTTCCACAAGCAGTAACCGGAGATTTATTTACTGGGTAAAGGCCAAAAGTACCGTTCAGACGACCAGTGACATCACCAACAATCGATGTTGGAAACTCTGATAGCGCTTTAATGCCTTCAACTGAAGGGGCTACACGATCATTGATTTCAATTCCATTCCACATTTTGATTCCTTATAAATTAAATTCCATCGACTGGTGTAAGCAGCGGTTTACCAGCTAAATGCAAATTGACATTATCAATAAAACGCTGCACAGATGCATGAATTGCTTCCGGCGAAATACCTGCGACATGTGGCGTCAAGATAGCGTTTTCAAACTCTAATAATTCTTGAGGGGGCTTTGGTTCACTCTCATAAACATCAAGCGCTGCCGCTGCAATCACCTTTCCTGCCAAGGCTCTAGCTAATGCTTTGGTATCAACTAGACTGCCCCGAGCAATATTCACCACAACCCCCTTAGGCCCAAGCGCAGCAAGCACTTCATCATTAATCATGTGAAAAGTTTCCTTACCTCCGGGTGCGGCTACAACTAAAAAATCACACCACTGCGCCAAACTCTTAGCATCCCCAAAATATTGATAGCCCGTCTCATCCCGACGTGTACGTGAAAAATAGCCAATTTCCATTTCAAATGCTTTGGCTCTTTTTGCAATCTTTTGAGCTATGGCGCCCATACCAATTAAGCCCATTCGTTTATAAGATACATGAGGAGGTCTTGGAATATCGTCCCGCCACATACCATGACGAACACCAGCATTCATCATAGGTATCTTTCGAATAGCTGCCAATAAAATGCCCATGGCATGATCTGCTACACAATCATCATTTGTGCCAGCAGCATTAGCAACTCTAATCCCCTTGGATTTAGCATGAGCAATTGCAACGTTCTCATGCCCTACACCGAGAGTACAAATAATCTCTAGATTGGGCATTGCATCGATTTCACTCTCTAAAAGACCATTGGTGCCATTCGTTAATACAATCCGAATATCTTGACCACGCGCGGCTATTTGAGCAGCGCCATTCGTACGATCTTTGCCCAAATCTTCATTCGGGGCATAAATCAACTCAAAATGCTCGGATACAAGCTCACGATGTTCTTCTGTGATGTAGACCAATACCAATGCTAAGGGCTTCATTCCTTCTCCGCTAGTTCCAATATCGAATGGCGGCAGGTGCTGCCTTCATCTTCAATTTTTCACCAGTATCACTGACTTTTTTGCCATCAATTTTATATAGGCGAATCTCTTGATTGTAGGCATCCTGAACCAACACATTGCGGCCATCAGGTGTAAATGCCTGTCCCTGCAACCAGTGACCGCCCTTGGCCTCAGACAAGTACTCTAGTCTGCCATCCTGAATTCCAAACAACTTATACACAGCCTCTCCGTATAGCGAAGAGGATTTGGGTTTATTGCTGCCATTGATCACGGTAACCCCAATCAGCTTGCCATTGGGGGAAAATGAAACACCTTCAGGAGTTTGACCTACTGTAATCGTATCAACCACTCTCGGCGGGTCCATGCTGAGATCAATCAAACTGATAGTGTCAGCATCACCCTGACCGCCACCCAGATTGCCCACGACCGCATACTTTCCGCTAGAGTCAATGTCAATGCTGTATGGCTTCAGTCCTGCATAAATTGTTTTCTTATTCAGCGTGATATTGCTGCCATTGATATCCAAAATAGAAATTTGATTATCGCCATCCCGAGTTAGTAAGGCGCGACGACCATCCGGTGTAATCACAATTTGACTTGGTCCTGACTTATCGCCAATGGTAATTTTTTGCTTTTCTGTTAATTTTTGACCCTTGATCTCTACGACGGATACCGTACCTGCAGCCCGATTAGGCACCAATGCTAGATCTCCCTCTCGATTAACTGCAAGGCCTGATGGACCCGCACCCAAGGATATAGAGTCAACCACTTTTAAAGATTCACTTCCACTACCCAAGGCTACTAAAGAGATGATGTCTGATGGAACCACTTTATTGGAATCATTGGGGTCCAACTTAGTAGCAGCGGTAACCAAGGCATATTTTTTATTTGGCAGGATCGCAATTGAGGCAGGAGGACCAACCAAGGAGGTAGGCATGACTAAATCAGAATGAAGTCTTAATTTTTCACCCTTTAATTCAATAAGCGCCAAAGAATCGGGTGCTTTACCAACCTTACCAACGCCATCGACCAAAACCGCTCTACCATCCTGAATCGAAAGAAACTGGGACGTATTGTGATGGTCGATTCCAGCGCAAGCCGACAAGGCCAAGATGGAAACAAGGGATAGCGGTGCAAGCGTAAATTTCATCGTCATCATTACTCGACCTTTGCACCAGAAATCTGCACGATACGCGCCCACTTAGGCACTTCTAAGGCAATAAACTCTTTGAACTCTGTCGGACTGCTACCAATAGCTTTTGAACCCTGATCCGCTAAAGTCTTTTGGACTTCTGGGTCCATCATGACCTTCTTAATGGCGGCCCCTAATTTATTCACAATAGGAGCTGGGGTCTTGGCAGGTGCTAGGATGCCGTTCCAAAGCGCCACTTCATAACCTGGTAGCACCTCATCAATTGCCGGAACATTAGGCAATCGAGGAGTCCGAGACTTAGTTGTAATCCCCAAAGGTTTTAACTTACCACTATCAATATAGGGAAGAACTTCCACAAGCGGAGAAACCACAACCTGAATCTGTCCAGCAAGAAGATCTACGTTTGCAGGCGCACCCCCTTTGTAAGGAACGTGCGTCATTTTTCCATTGATCATGCTATTTAAAAGTGCGCCAGAGAGATGTTGCGACGATCCATTACCCGCAGAACCGTAAAACAATTCCTTTTGTTTAGCTAGAGCAATAAATTCGGTCATGCTATTGGTAGGCAAGTCGTTATTCACCATCAACACATTCGGAATGAGCGCAACTTGTGAAACAGGCACTAAATCTTTTTGCAGATCAAATGTCAAATTTTTAAATAAAGACATATTGGTTGCTAAAGTACTGGTTGCCATCAATAAGGTGTAACCATCCGACGGCGCATTCACAACAAACTGCGCTCCAGTATTGCCGCCAGCTCCTGGCTTATTCTCAACCACGACATTCTGACCCAGTTGCGCCTTGAGTTTTTGAGCAACCAAGCGGGCAGTAATATCAGTACTACCGCCTGGCGCAAAAGGAACAATTAATGAGATGGGTTTTTGTGGCCAATCGCTTTGAGCAGATGCGCTACAAATACACAAGCTTGAAATGAGAATCGCAATCAATTTATTCATGAAATGACTCCTTTTATTCTGAGTAAGCACTTGATTAGCGCTGACCATCGCCTACTGAAATTTGCTCTACGCGTAATCCACCTAAACGCTCGTGTACGCGTGAACCCGTAGACATCGCTAGGGCATAAACCAATTCATCCGGGCGTGGTGAATCCACCATGCCAACATCAATCGTATTAAAGTGACTGCGGATATAGCAGGCCTCAATATGATGGAGAGGAATTTGCAAACGATATCCTGCGCCTGCAACTACTTTTGCAGCAGGAACAATGGACTTCGCATTCGTTAAAACAGCGCGCATAGCCCAGCCACCAGCTTCATGCCAAATAGCTCCGTGCTCTAATTCGCCATCTAGACCAACGATTGCCCCTTTTCCGTAGGTCTCAATCTTGTCATTGCCACCCAAAGCGGCAATCAATTCAACCACCATCTCATTAGCCATCTCTCTAGCGTCCTTAACTAAGCCCGAAAGATCCTCAACATAGCGACCCGCATACGGGTTCTTAATCACACAAGCGATTACGCCAATCTTCAAGGGTACCTTAGCTGCTGGGCCACGCTCGTGATACACAGTCTCTATTGAGAGTAATTTTTTTCTAATATCGATTAATGACATGCTTGTCTCCTTTAAATAAATTTGATTTGTTATTGCTGCTCTAAACCGCTGGCCTGAAATATCTTTCCCCACTTAGTAATATCGGATTCAATGAGCTTGCCAAATTCTTGCGGGGTAGATGATGAGGTTACTAAGCCCGATGTCACAAACCGCTTCTTAAGATTTGGATTGTTAAGTGCATCATTTAAACTTTTGGATAATTTAGAAACGATATCTGCCGGCAATTTAGCCGGTCCAGCTAAACCAAACCATACCGTCAGGTCGTAACCTGGAACCCCTGACTCAGCCAAGGTAGGAATCTCAGGTGCTAATGGGGAACGAGTCTTAGTGGTTACGCCAAGAGCATTCACCTGACCCGCTTTATATGCAGTGAGTCCATTCACAAAATCGGCAATCGTAAATTGAATACTGCCCCCAATTAAATCTGTCATTGCCTGAGGAACGCCGCGATAAGAAACACCAGTTGCCTGGAAATTACCCATTGTGAGCAGCTGAACGGTACACATTTGCGCACTGCCAGAGCCATAACCATAGGACAAAGCATTTGGATTTTTCTTGCCATACTCAATCAATTGCTTGGTTGTTTTTACTGGCAGACTAGTAGAAGAAACCAGTAAAAATGGTCCTTCTGCAATTAATCCAATGGGGGTGAAATCGGTTCTCGGATCGTACTTAAGATTCTTAAATGCGCTCACGTTACTTGCGCCAGTTGTAACGCCTACCATTAGCAGGGTATAACCATCGGGAGCTGAATTGACTGCAGCGCTAGTACCAATAATTCCACTGGCACCGCCCATGTTATCTACAACAATCGATTGTCCCAAATTACTACCCATACTCTCGGCTAAGGTTCGAGCGACTACATCAGTAATACTACCGACTGGGAAAGGAACGATCAAACGAATAGGTTTATCAGGATAAGCAGCTTGAGTGCTTAAAGATAGAAAAACAATAGCAATCGCTAGGATTTTTTTCATTTGCTCTTTACTAAGAAAAAATTAATTCGGTTTGGCACCAAACTCAACACCCGCCCATTCCTCTATGTGATGAATAGGAAACACGTTATCTTTGTCTCCATCCCCCTGCGACATGGCAAAGGCTAAGAATTGACGAGCCGCAGGATTGACCTGCATTGGTACGCCTAATTTTTCTGCCTCATCAATGCACATCTTCACATCTTTATGCAAAAGCTCTGTTGTAAAACGTACTGGGAAGCTGCGATCTAGAACGCACTGCGGAATTCGCTCAAGAGTTGCGAAAGAACGTCCACTAGAGACATTAATGACATCAAGCATTGTCTTTGCATCTAAGCCAGCCTTCACTCCATAGACTAGGGCTTCACAGCTTGCGATCATGCTAGTGGCATACAGTGTGTTGTTAATAATCTTGACTGTCTGACCGAGAGTGGGATCGGATCCTAGATAAAAAATATTTTTTCCCAGCGCCAACAAGATTGGTTTAATGCTTTCAAAAATATCTTGGGGGCCAGAAGCCATTACTGCAAGCGTACCCTTCTCAGCCGCAACAATGCCGCCGCTTACCGGAGAGCCAATCATCGGAATGCGATTCTTTTCGAGAATTGCAGCGACCTGCTTAGTAACGGATGGGCCAGTTGTCGATAAATCTACGACGACCTTTACTTTGCTTCCTTGTGATACTTCAGCCGCTACGTCAGCAACGATTTGAGGCATTGGTAAACAGAGTAATACCGTCTCGACTTCAGATGCCAGGTCTTTAGCTGAGGAGTAGACCTTTGCACCCGAGCCAGAAAGTCGATCTAGCGCCTTCTGACTTTTGTCGTAAATACATAATTCATATCCTGCTGCAATGAGGCGATTAGCAAAATGAAATCCAATATTGCCAACCCCAATAAGTCCTATCTTCATGTCTCCTCCAACCATTCTTATATTTCAGAAAACAATACTTGAAGCGGTCGTCGAAAGCTAACCCGTATATACCATTAGTGTTAATGGATTTAGCTTATAAATAGCCTTTTGTATGCTATTTTTTTATCAACCCATAACTTAATGTTATGGGTTAGAGGACAATAGAATCTCTATGAACTTCTCAGCATGAGTTCCCTGGCGATCAAAAACAGAACGTGCAATGGATGGTTTGAGCAAGATATCCTGCTCTAAGGGTCGCACCTGCAAACCGACCCAAGCGCCGTTAGCAACGGTGAACTCATCCACAATCGCTACGCCCATACCAGCACGCACCAATGAGCAAGCCACCTCAGTTTGATGAATGTGAATACGCGAATTGAAATCTAAACCGGCAGTTTCAAAGGCAGTACGTACCAATTTACCAAACTGAATTGAGGGGTGATGCGAGATTAAATCGTATTGCGCCAAATCTTCTAACGAAACCTTTTGCTTAGGTGCCAGCGGATGTAAATCAGGAATGACGCAAACCATTCTGCCGGTTCGAAAGGGCTGGACTTCCAAATTAATATGATCAAGAGGTAATACTGATACAGCAAGATCCACCTTATTACTCAATATTTCTTGAGCCATGCTGTTGAGCATGGTGGTGTGGTAATTCACCTGAATTCCTGGATAACGCCTAGTGAAACGGGTAATGGCATCAGGCATCACCGAATAACTTAGGCAAGGACTAGAAGAAATATTTAAAACACCGGCGGGACCATGTAAGAGATCAGAGGCAAAATCATCAACGCGCTGCGCATGTTGATAGAAGTCTTCCACTTCGTTATATAAAGCTTCTCCCTCAGGGGTGGGAACCAGTTTGCCCTTAACTCGATTAAATAATTTATAACCTAAGGATTCTTCCGTCTGCGAGATAAGGCGGCTGACAGCTGGCTGAGAAATGAAAAGCATTTTCGCAGCGCCGCTGATCGTTCCAGTCAGCATAACTGACCGGAACACCTCCATCTGGCGCAAACGAAACTTCATAACAACTCTATAAGCACATATCTACTTAGGAATATATTTTGTATAGAGCACTTGAGTGCCATCACGAGAGCAACCTTTAGCGACCAAATCATCGTATAAACGTTTCGCAAGTGATACAGCAGGCATATCCAACTTAATCTTGCCTGCCTCGTCTAAGGCAATACCTAAATCTTTCAGGAAATGCTCAACATAGAAGCCAGGAGCAAAATCGCCAGCGATCATCTTGGTACCTAAATTGAGTAATTGGAAGCCAGATGCTGCGCCACCACCAATAGACTCCATTACCTTATTGGCATCAAGGCCTGCCTGCTTGGCATAGGCCAAACCTTCACTCACGCCCATGATGGTGCCAGCGATCACAATCTGATTACACATCTTGGTATGTTGTCCGGCGCCAGGGCCGCCTTGCAAGACGATATTGCTACCCATGATTTTTAAAATAGGTAAGACGGCATCAAAGTCTGCTTGTTTACCGCCGACCATGATGGAAAGTTTGGCATTGCGTGCACCAATATCACCACCAGATACAGGCGCATCTAGAGAATGGCAGCCCCGCTTCTCTGCTTCTTGTGCAATGCGCGCAGCTAGAGATGGGCTAGAAGTAGTCATATCAATGAAATAAGCATTGCTTGCTCTATCCAAAATCTTTCCGGCACCGAAGTAAATCTCTTCCACATCGGCTGGATATCCCACCATCGTGATGATGACATTGGAATTTGCAGCCAGGTCGCCTACCGTATCAAACCACTTAGCGCCTTTTTCTACTAAAGCATTGGTTTTGTCTTTTGAGCGGTTATATACATTCACGGGATAGCCAGCAGCGAGCAAATGCCCTGCCATGCTGGAACCCATAATTCCGAGTCCAATAAATCCAATGGTTGGTTTCTGATTTGAGTCCAAGCTAATCCCCTATTTACTAGTAACAATGACTATCTATAGTAATGGTAATTGGACTAGAACACCCTAGGGCTTAAAGTCGGGCTGAAATCAAAGCACTGGTCTTAATGGTTGGGCGGAAGCCTTTAAATAGGGTATTTTTGCAGAATTCACTCTGCGCTAATCTTGGCTGCCTTCACCACTTTGCCCCATTTGGCAATTTCAGACTTTAAAAATCGGTCAGCTTCTTCTGGAGAATTTCCAATCACTTCTGAGCCGCCATCCGTTAAGCGCTGACGGAGTTCGGGAGTATTTAACGCCTTCACTACTTCGGCATTCAATTTATTAATAACGTCTTTTGGCGTGCCCGGAGGCGCAACCATGCCAAACCAAGCAACAGCCTCAAAACCCTTCACTCCAGACTCGGATAATGTTGGGACATCTGGTAATTGAGGACTCCGTTTCAATGTACTAACAGCAATAGGTCGCAATTTACCGCTCTTAAAGTGCGGCATCAATGCAACTAAGTTATCAAACATAACCTGAATTTGACCACCCATGAGATCTAGATGAGCTGGACCTGATCCCTTATAAGGCACATGCACCATGCTGATAGCCGCATCTAATTTTAATTTCTCAGCTGTGACATGATGCGAAGTTCCAATACCTAAAGATCCAAAGTTAACCTTATCTGGATTCATCTTTGCGTATTCAATCAATTCACTCACATTTTTTGCTGGGAAATTTGGATTGACAGCAAGCGCTAAGGGAGACTGTGTAAATACTGTTACCGAAGTAAATGCACTGGTGTCATAGCGGAGATTTGTATAGGCTGTAGCACCAACTGGCAAAGCAGCAGTTGATATTAATAAGGTATAGCCATCCGGCGGGGATTTTGCAACATAGTCATTAGCGATAGTACTTCCTGCGCCCGCTCTATTTTCAACAATAAATGGCTGCCCCATTGAAACGGTCAGCTTATCGGCGACAGACCGCGTAATAGTATCTGATGCGGAACCTGCTGCAAAAGGAACGATCACCTTTACTGGTCTTGATGGGTATGTCTGAGCAATTGAAGCATTGGTATATACCAATGCAATGCCGATGAATAACCTACAAAGTAACTTCCCCATCTTATTTACCTTTGACATTTATTAAAGCGTTAGGCCGCAACTTCAGTCGGAACATAGTCACGCTCTAGCGTTGTGGTTCTGCGCAAATCTCTCCTAATTGAAAGATCGTAGCGAGTTCCACGATGCAATGTTGAGCGGTTATCCCACATTACATAGTCTCCAGGGCGCCAAGTGTGAGAGTAAACAAACTGCGCTTGGGTTGCATGCTCCAAAAGCTCAGCAACAAGCAACCTTCCCTCAGGAACTGCCAAGTCACTCACATGAGTGATATGAACACTAGGGAACAAAACCTTTCTTCCTGAGCCTGGATGAACATGAACCAGTGGTCGCTCAACAGGAGGAAATTTATCTAACTGCTCTTTTGAGTAGTCATTGTCACCCAACATAATTCTCGAATGAAATGCAGAATGCCAGCCAGTCTTTCCCTCTACATACTTTTTTGTTGACTCTGGGAGCGCATCCCAAGCGGCTCGTAAATCTGTCCACTGTGTTTGGCCGCCCTCTTCGGGAACCACGACCGCAGACAACATCGAGTACTTCACTGGTAGTTTCTGAAATGTGCTGTCGCTATGCCATAACTGGTTAGCCAAAACTCCTATTAATTTTTTATTGTCCTTACTTGCAATAGAACCATCTAGAGCAACATTTCCGATATCAATAAGTTGATCGTACTTAAAGCGCGTTGCCGCACCCGTTGCTTTTCGTAATCCGGAATCTAGCGGCCCAAATTGAACTGATAGATCAATTTGTTCATCCTGAGTTAACGGTTGATCCCTAAAAACCAAAACAGCATACTGATCCATGCCGCGATCAATCGCCTCGATGGACTGCTGATCTAATGGCTTACTTAAATTTATTCCAGTCACTATCCCGACAAATGAAGGTCTTAAAGGATTTTCAGGTGTAATTACCAAACTCATATATGTCTCCTACTCACCGATTCAGGCACTCATCAGCATAACTATATTTAGTAGTTGCCATATAAGTAATAACCCTTGCAGCCCAAGCTAAGATTGAATGTAGTCATCCACGAAAATCTCCCCAACAAAAGGCGTATTATTTTTCTAAAACCGCCCTACTCAATATTCGGCCAATAAAAATCATTGATTAACAGAGATAGCATGTCAAATTTACCAAATACACCCACTCATATAGCCAGCCATGGGACTGACGTTAATGAAAGTTTTCGTGGTGGGCCAAGATCCCTGGGTTACCTGAGCGATATTAATGAGGCATCTATTGTGATGCTGGCAAAAGTGGGGATTTTTGATGCCTCGGTCACCTCACGTATTGCGGGTGGAGTCCTGCAGCTTGCAGAGGCAATAGATCTAAGCAATCCCTCTGGAACAGGCAATTATCTGGACTATGAAAAGCGTCTTGAAAAATTAATTGGCGAGGAAGCCTCCATAGTTCACGCCGGACGTAGCCGCCAGGATATTGCGTCCACTTTATCGCGTATGAATTTACGTGATGATCTTCTGAATGCGCATCACGCACTTGCAAAAGCAAGACTTGATATTGTGAAATTAGCTGCATTCCACCAAGAAACCGTCATTCCTGCATATACGCATGGAGTGCAAGCACAACCAACCACCTTTGCGCATTATCTTTTAGCTCAATCGAGTGCCTTAGGGCGCCTTTTAGATCGCCTAACTCAAGCCTATGCAAGACTAAACGAATGTCCACTTGGGGCAGCCGCACTCAGCACCTCAAGCTTTGCAATTGATCGCATCATGCTTGCAAAATTACTGGGCTTTGATAGCGCAGTAGAAAATGCTTACGATGCAAATCACCTTGCCCCTGTCGATAGCTGTCTTGAATTTGCAGCTATCTTAAGTATGAGCGCAGTACAGATTAGCCAATTCGCTCAAGATTTGCATGCGCAATATGCCGCTCCAATTCCATGGCTCACACTTGCTCCGGGTGAGTTGATGGGGGTTAGTAGCTTAATGCCGCAAAAGCGAAACCCTGCTGCTCTTGAACAATTAAGAGCGCAAAGCAGTTTGCTTTTAAGCGAGATGCAAGGGCCATTTATGCTGGCGCATAACGTTCGTACGGGAATGTTTGATTACCGAGCCTATGACCCGCTACCCACTTCGAGACCCGTGAAGTTGTTTACTTTATTTAATAAGGTAATCAATAGCATTGTGGTTGACAAAGAACAAGCACGCGCAGAAGTGGATGCGGACTATTCCACTATTACAGAAGTAGCCGACATGTTGCTACAAAAGGCAAACGTTCCTTTTAGGGTAGGCCATCATTTCGCATCTGCAATTGTTGATTTTGGTCGTTCCAGAAAGATACGATTACAAGAAATTCGCTATGAGGAAGCTGCTCAGCTATATCAAGAGAATCATCAGAGTAGCTTTCCATTAAATGAAGAAGATTGGAAAAAGTGTGCCGATCCCACACAAATGATATTTAATCGAAAAGGGTATGGCGGTCCTCAAAGATCAGAGATTAAGCGCATGCAGATTAATGAAAGTGCTAGCGCAGATCAGGCCTTGCAATGGAATATCGAATGTCGTGCGCGCTTGGCTCGAGCAAAAGAAGATCGCTTAACCGCCGTCAAGGCACTCATTAAAAATAACTAAAGAGACTTCAATGAAATTCTTAGCTTGCTTAGCCTTTTTAATTACCCCATTACTAGCAAATGCGCAGTACCCCGAAAAGCCTATCCGCTTGATCCTGCCATATTCTTCAGGTGGAGGTGCTGATGTTATAGGCAGGCCGTTAGCTAACGAGTTAACAAAAATTTTAGGGAAAACTGTTTTTGCAGAAAATCGTGGTGGTGCTAGCGGTAATATCGCCATGGAATATGTTGCCACCTCCCCGCCAGATGGCTACACCATCATCCTAATGCTTACTGCACAAGCCGCAGTGAATAACACTTTATTTAAAGACTCAAAGGTTGATGCAATCAAAGACTTTGATCCCATCTCTTTAATCGCAAAGGCCCCTTACTTTCTCGCAGTTAATCCATCTGTACCCGCCAAAAATGTACAAGAGTTCATTACCTTAGTGCGCAATAATCCAGGGAAATATTCTTATGCATCTACGGGTAATGGAAGCGGAACACACTTATCCATGGTGTTACTTAAGTCAATAGCACAGCTAGATATTTT
Organism: Betaproteobacteria bacterium; assembly: GCA_947378095.1. Lineage (GTDB taxonomy): Bacteria > Pseudomonadota > Gammaproteobacteria > Burkholderiales > Burkholderiaceae > Polynucleobacter. The sequence continues at coordinate 13,500 of CANCIL010000002.1, read as the reverse complement.
GCATGTCGCCTACAAAGGCGGCGGAGGCGCATATACCGACCTCTTATCTGGGCAAGTTGATGCTTCATTTGTTGGGGCTGGAAGCGCAAAGGGCTTCATTCAAAATGGACAGATCCGATTACTTGCAGTCACCACTCCACAACGTTCGCCTATTTACCCAGATGTACCAACCTTAGCGGAGAGCGGTGTTACCGGTTATTCATCTGAGGTCTGGTATGCCTTATATGCACCAAAAGGCACGCCACCAGCAATTATTAAAAAATTAAATAGTGCAGTCTTAGTAGCACTGAAGTCTCCTCAGTTGAAAGAGCGCTACGTAGCAGACTCCATCCAAACTATTGGATCAACACCTGAGGAGCTCACTGCCTTCACTAAGACCGAGCGTATAAAGTGGGCTCAAATGGTAGGCCGTATAGGCTCTGCAAACGAGTAAGCTCTTAGTTAACCCTACTCAATACTCACCTTAGACTTTTCAATCACCTTCTGCCACTTTTGTGACTCTGACTGAATATATTTTCCGAACTCCTCTGGTCCGGTATATGTAGCCTCGGCTCCATTTGTGAGTAATTGCGATTTCACCACTGGTGACACCGATGCCTTGCGTAAGGATTCAGCGAGCTGGCCAATAATGACCTTGGAAGTCTTCTTGGGTGCCAAAAATCCATACCAAATAGAGGTATCAAATCCAGGAAATCCAGATTCAGATAATGTTGGAACATCAGGCAATTGACTCGAACGCTTAAGTGATGTCACAGCCAAAGCCTTTACCTTTCCATCCCTAATAAAGTTAATAGCGGTAGGAAGAGGCGTAAAAACAGCGGTCAATTGTCCGCCAATTAGATCCGTAATTCCTTGATTATTGCCCTTATAGGGAATGTGCAACATCGAGGTGCCTGCCATCAAATTTAGCAACTCTCCTGCCATATGCGGAGCAGTACCGATTCCAGCCGATCCGAAGGTAACATCTTTTGGATTGGTTTTAGCCAAGTTAATTAAGTCCTGCACGTTAGAGAGATTTGAATTGGATTTCACCACTAATACAGTAGTCGCACTCCCAACCATAGCGATAGGAGCAAAATCATTAGCAAAATTAAATTCGAGATTTTTATAAAGGCTGGAAGTAATGCTATTAGCAATAGTGCCTAGTAATAATGAGTAGCCGTTGGGATCAGAATTAAAGACACTCTCTGCAGCAATATTGCTTGAAGCCCCGGCCTTATTCTCTACTACCACCGGGACCTTTAAGGTTTCACTTAAGTTTTGAGCGTAAACCCTTGCAATAATATCTGTCGATGTCCCAGCAGGGAAACCAACAAAAATCTTGATTGGTTTATTGGGATAACTCTCTTGCGCAAAAGAAAATCCACTAAGAAGACAGATCCAACAATAAATAAGTCTGCGGAAAATTTGCATTTCAAACCTCCTTTTTGGGAATAATGGGGAGCAATAAGTAAGGCTGCCGATTTACATCTGATTCGAGCGATACCTTGGCATTAAAAATTTCAGCAGGACGATCTTTTGGATGGGTATGAACAAAAGGCCCTACACCAAACATTTCATAACCAATTCCAGGAATACGAATGGTAGGTCCATCGTAGCGGTAATCATTTCCTTTAATTGTTAAAGCTATCCGATACCCTTTTGGAACAACAATACAGGTTGGCCAGATTTCAATATCAAGCTCCTCAGCTTTACCTGGGGTCAAGGGCCAAATTTCGTCGTGCGTATGGTAAGGGCGATACGGCAAGCTCAACTCTTTATCCAACTTTCGATGCGATGCTCTAAGCCAGCCAAGACCAATTGGGGTATGAGGATCATTGGATCCTTGAAAGGTGATCTCTTTCCCTTCCGGATCAATTAAAGTGAAAGCCAAGAAAATGTCTGCATCGTTACTTTCTGAAGCAAGGAATAGCTTTGCTGCTAGCGGACCAGTAATTTCTGTTTCAGATTCAAATGGTTTGGATAAAAATTGCACTCCATTACCCGTAGGATCATAGGAAATTTTTGTTTCATTTGTGCTTGGACTTTCACCTAAAGTTAAAGTCTCAAAATTAAGATAAAACTTAGACCACTTAGTTCTTTGCAGGGGCCATTCATTTTCTGCGCGCTGCACAAACCGATCTATGTGACGTACTTGTAATTGAACTGGAGCCTGCTTATCCCAGCCAGTATCTTCGCCCTTTAAAAAATGTCCGAAAAAACGTTTTTGGAGTGCTATTCCATAATTTGTATAGAAGTGAGTCCAGTGAGATAGGCCATGTGCCTCTAGCCATTTTTGAGAAGACTTTGCCCTCATAAAACCTTCAAAGTTTCCCCTGGGATGAAGACCCTGACCTCCCCAATTAGCAGCAGACAGAAATGGAACTGTAATGTTCGCCCAATTCGCTGATCGGTCTTTGTAATAAGCATCGTCGAGTGGGTGAGCCAAGAGGGAGCTCTCGATATCAATTCGATTAGCCTGCAACTCCTCAGGGGATAACGTTTCATCGCCTGCAATCCAGCGCCCATTCGCCCTGCTTTTGAGTCCATTCTTTCCTACGCCATACTGAACTCTCCAAACTGCCCAGTTATACAAGGTGACTAAAAACTGACTCAATATTCCACCATGGTGAGTATTGTCGCGATAGTAATCAGCTGCCCCCTCCCAAACACACATTGCGGATAAATGAGGTGGCTGCATTGAAGCGACGTACCATTGATTTGTTGCGTAATACGAAATGCCATTTAAGCCAACCTTTCCATTGGACCAAGGTTGTACTGCCGCCCATTCAATACATTGATACATATCTTGTGTTTCGCGGATAGATTTTGGACTCAGAAAACCTGGGGAGTTTCCTGAACCACGAGCATCCACGCGAATACAAATATAACCATCAGGCACCCACTTTTCAGGATCGACAACTTCAAAGTTTGCGTAGGTATTGGTAGTACCCTCGGCCACCTCTGGAAGCGCTGCAACCAATCGGTCCCATCCCCCAGAAAATCCCTCCTGAAATGCTAAACCCTTTCCATAGGGTCCATAACTCAAAATGACTGGATATTGCCCTGCATCAATAGGCCTAAAAATATCTGCGCGAAGTACGACTCCGTCTTCCATTGGTATGCCTACATCCCAATCAATTTGCATACCATGAGCTACTTCACTGTGTTGCTGCATCACATCTCCTTCACTATTCTTTTAATTTTGTAGTTATATTATGAGTAAGAGACAAAAAGAACAACCAAATTAACAGAGAAATAAACAATGAAAGCAACTACAGTTAACGTTCCATTGCGTGATGGAAATATGGGTGCCTACTTAGCAATACCGGATGGACCCCCAAAAGGTGCAGTTATTGCCATTATGGAAATCTGGGGGGTTAATGAAACGATGCGAACTCATGCCAAAGAGTTTGTTGATGCAGGCTACATATGCCTCGTACCTGATGTCTTTTGGCGTCAAGAGCCTAATGTAGAGCTATCAGATCGGAATCCAGAACATGTGGCAAAGGCATTTGATTTGTATTATGACTTCGATTACAACTTAGCCGTACAAGATATGGATCAAACTGCCGAGTACCTTAAAAATTTGCCCGACTTTAATGGCAAAGTTGGCGCAGTGGGCTACTGCTTAGGTGGAAAACTATGCTACCTAATGTGTTGCAGAACTGAAATTGATTGTGCAGTGGCTTACTACGGCACTTATATAGAGCATGAAATAAAAGAAGTTAAAAACTTACACCGCCCATTCTTGCTGCATATGGCAATGAAGGATAGATGGGTTCAGAAAGAAGTTAATGACTTACTCGAACGCAAGCTTGGCGCAAGTCCATTCGTTACTATTTGCAAATATCCGGAAGCAGACCATGCATTTGCTAGACATGGAGGCTTAACCTACCGCAAGACGGAAGCAGATCAAGCACTTGAGATCACTCTCAATTTTTTCAATCAATATTTAGCTAAATAACTTATGACGACTACTAATTTTGAGACAGATTTTTGGAAACATGAGGAAGTGCGAAAAATTTGGGATGACATTATTCCCGGTCAACCTAGAAAAACGATCCCATATACATTGACACTCGAGGCGATTCAAAAGCTTTGCAAAGTTTTAGGTGATGAGCATCCACTCTACTTTGATGAAGAGTATGCCAAGACAACACCATATAAAGGAATTATTGCCCCGCCCTCTATTCATATTTTGCTGATGTTTTCATGCACGCCAGTTGATGACTGGATGCGCAGCCCCGGAACTATTAATGCCGGTCAATCCTGGAGCTACAACATACCTGCAAGACCAGGTGATGTCATTCGCCTAGAAGCAAGAGCCTTAGATAAATTTATTAAGAAAGAACGTCTTTTTGTAATTCATGACAACGTCTTCTTTAATCAAAATAATGAAGTTATATGCTCGGGTCGCGGATGGACTATTCGACCTAATTAATCTCTCTAATCTAGAAATCTAATCGGCAGAAAATACTATGAGCAATGCATTTGAAAAATTAAGTGTAGGACAAGTTATTAATGGCACACCATTTCACCCTACCCGAGAGACTATTCGGGAGTTCTGCGAAGCTTCTCTAGACTTTAACCCCCTCCATCTTGATGATGACTATATGAAGGGGAGTTTTGGAAAAACTCAATTTGGCGGCATCATCATGCACGGCATGAATAATTTTGGAGTAATCACCAAAATGCTCACAGATTGGCTCTACCCTCATGGTGGTATCCATAGAAGACTTGAAACGCGCTGGAAATCGCCTGTAAAACCTGGCGATACTATTACACCAAGCGCCACCATTACATCTTTGAAAACTACCCAAAAGGGGCGATGGGTTTCTCTAGAGGTTATTGTAAATAACCAAAAAGGTGAGGTAGTTGCAGCAGGCGAAGCACTAGTTGAGTTTCCAACTCAAATCTAATAATTTCCAAGGGGTTAGTCGATGGGTTACTACATGCGTTTGATTCAAAAAATTCTTCTGCTGGCATGTTTACTATTCATCAGTAATGTGTATGCGCAGAACTATCCAAGCGGACCAGTAAAAATTGTGGTGCCATTTCCGCCGGGAGGAACAACTGACATCCTCGCTCGTGTTCTAGCTAACGAACTCACAAAAAAATGGGGGCAGACCGTATTGGTTGAAAATAAGCCCGGGGCAAGCGGTACTATTTTCTCGGAACAATTAGCGCATATGCCTGCTGATGGCTATACCCTGATGGTGACCGCAACGCATCATGTGATCAACCCAAGCTTATTCAAAAATCTCAAGTACAACACTCGCACAGACTTTACCCCGATTAGCCTAGTTGCTGGAGTGCCAAATGTTTTAGTAGTTAATCCAGCCTTTCCTGCCAAGAATGTCCAAGAACTGATTGCATATGCAAAAGCAAATCCAGGTAAGGTTATGTTTGGATCAGCCGGTACAGGCGGAGCCAATCATCTATCTGGAGAATTATTTAAGTCAATGGCCAAAATTGACATGGTGCATGTACCATACAAAGGCGCTGCTCCCGCTCTGAATGATCTTTTAGGCAATCAAATTTCTGTGATGTTTGATTCCATCCCAGGCGTTCTCAGTCATATCAAGGCAGGCAAACTACGCGCACTAGGCGTTACATCCTTAGCTCGCAGTACTGCACTTCCAAATGTTCCCACGATTAGCGAATCAGGTCTCAAAGGTTTTGAAGCACTCGCATGGTTTGGTATGTATGCGCCACCACAAATGTCGCCCGAACTATTAAATAAAATCTCCAGTGATGTGCTGGCAGTTCTACAAAGCCCGCAGGTAAAAAACCAATTTTCAGAACAAGGGGCTGATGCTGGCAACATGACTCAAGCAGAATACGCCAAATACGTTGATGCTGAAATCACCAAATGGGCTAAAGTAATATCTGACGCCAATATCAAAGCTGAATAATTGTGACTTCAGAGAAAACCCTTCCTATAAATTCTGGAGCCCTATCGCATATTCGGGTTTTAGATCTCTCGAGAATTCTTGCGGGCCCATGGTGCACACAAAATCTTGCCGACTTAGGTGCAGAGGTAATTAAAGTAGAACGTCCCGGGCACGGCGATGATACGCGAGCTTGGGGGCCTCCATGGATCAATATGGAGGAAAAAATTTCCAGCTACTTTGCAGCGGCAAATCGCGGAAAAAAATCGCTTACTCTCAATCTCTCAACCCCTCAAGGCAAAATGATTATTGAGGAGCTAGTCAAAATTAGTGATGTCGTAATTGAAAACTATAAGATCGGTGACCTGAAACGCTATGGCTTGGATTACGAGAGCCTTCAGAAAATTAATCCTAGGATAGTCTATTGCTCGATCACAGGATATGGCCAAGATGGACCCAATGCTCAAAAACCTGGGTATGACTTTGTCTTTCAGGCAATTGGCGGACTCATGAGTATTACGGGTGAGGCAGATTCAGAACCAGGCGGCGGACCACAAAAAGTTGGTATTGCAATTGCTGACGTTATTACTGGTATGTATAGCACTATCGCCATTCTTGCTGCATTAAACAGTCGAGAGCAGACCGGACTCGGCCAATATATCGATATGGCATTACTTGATAGCATCATTGCACTTGGCGGCAATCAAATCACCGGTTATTTTGCCAATGGTAAGGTGCCTTTTCGATATGGAAATGCACATGCAAGTCTCGTGCCCTATCAAGTATTTGCTGTAAAAGATGGTGAAATCGTGATTGCCGTTGGAAATGATACTCAGTGGCAGCGTTATTGCGAGGCCATTGAGCGCCCAGATTTAGCCAAAGACCCAAAATGGGAAAAGGTTACAGGGCGCATAGTTGGTCGGTCAGAGCTCATTCCCCATCTCGCCAAAACAATGCTTGAGAAAAACAGAGATGAGTGGATATCAATACTAGAAAGTTATGATGTTCCTTGCGGACCCATTAATAATTATCAGCAAGTTTTTGAAGATCCCCATGTGATTCACCGGGAAATCAAGGTTGATACCCCATATAAAGACGGCTCGATCATCTCCACTATTGCAAGCCCTCTCAGACTCCAGAGCACTCCACCAGAATATAAGCGCCCACCTCCTAAATTAGGAGACTCTAACTTTGAAATCCTGAATCAGCTCTTAGGGTATTCGACAGAGTCAATTGAGCAACTGAAAAACGAAAAAATAATCTAGAACTATTTAAGCCAGCTCGTAAATTCTTCCGCTTTGGCGCGTGGCGTCTGGAAAGTATTGACCTTATGGGATTTATCGGCGTATCCAATAGCCATTCCACAAACTAGCATCTCCTCTGAACTAGCACCAATAGCGGGGAGAATGATCTTGCTAAATTTATTCCAAGCTGCTTGAGGACAAGTAGCCAAACCATGGCTTTGGGCTGAGATCATGATATTTTGGAGGAACATTCCATAATCCAAAATAGAGCCCTTGCCCAGCTCACGATGAATCGTAAAAAAGAGTCCTACTGGTGCATCAAAGAATCTGAAATTGCGCTGATGCTGCAAAAACATTTTTTCCTTTTCACCCTTCTCTATCCCTAGCAAGCCATAAAGACTCCAGCCATTTTCACGTCGTCGATCGATATAGGGACTAAACCATTTTTCTGGGTAGTAGCTATAGGCCTCTTGGTATTCATCGGCTAACTCAGGATTCTTAGAAATGGCTTGATAAGCCTGACAGACCTTGTCGCACACCTCAGTAAGAATATTTCCTTCTAGTACGTATACCTTCCAAGGCTGAGTGTTAGTTCCTGAAGGCGCTCTACTCGCCACTTGTAAGATATGTTGTATTAAATCTCGGGGAGGCACCTCGAGTGTAAATGCCCTTGCAGACATACGCGCAATAATAACTTCATCTACCGTGGAATTACCCATCATCAAACCCTTATTGATCTATCAAGAAAATACTCTACTTAAGAAGTCATGGTATGTATTTAAGCCAATACTCTGAAAGCTTTTTTGCTACATGTACTAAAGATAGCAATTACTGCTAAAGTAACCCCAAAATTATATTGGAGACAACCTCAATGCAAAACCTTGCGCGACTTGGATTTTTAATACCCCCTGGCAATCCCAATACTGAGGGTGAAGTCATTCAGATGGCGCGCCCAGAGTATTCGATTCACTTCACTCGCATGGTTGCCTTTGGTGAAACAGGTAGCTTGTTAGGGCAAGATGAGCGCAATCAATCCCAAATCGATCACCTTGAAGAAAATCTCGAATTAATGAAGTTAGTAAAGCCTAGTGTCGTCGCCATGGCTCATACAGCGAATAGCTATACCTTGGGTAAAGATGGTGAAGCAAAGCTAGTAGATCGTTTGCAAAAGCAGTTTGATCTCCCCTTTATTACTGCATTTGGTAGCGTAGTCACCGCCTTAAGACAAATCGGGGTAACTAATATTGCCTTTGGCACACCTTACAGCGAGCAAAATACTCTGCGCTGCAAAAATTTACTTGAGGCGTACGGCTTTAAGATAGTTCACTTTGGCAACTTGCCTGGAGTCAAGAATATTTACGATGAAACCCCTGAAAGAGCTGCTCAACTGATGAAGCAGGTAGACGCGTCTGGAGCAGATGCCATTTTTATCAGTGGTGTTGGCATGCCCACGATTGATGCTCTTGAAGCCTCAGAAAAGATTTTAGGAAAACCCATTATCTCTAGCATTGCAGCAACGATGTGGAACTCTCTCAGAATAGCTGGTGTTAAATCCAATGTTCAAGGATATGGCTCCCTGTTAGCTGGAAAATATAACTAAGGAATTGATCATGAAATTATTCAAACTTACTCTTACCTGCATATATCTAGCTTGCAGTATGGGTGTAGGAAATGCCGCACCCTTTCCCGACCATCCAATTAAACTCATCGTTCCATTTACTGCCGGCGGAAATGTTGATATCTCTGCACGTACGATTGCTCAAGGCTTAACAGAGCAATTAGGCCAGTCGATCATTGTAGAAAATAAGCCTGGTGCCAATACGATGATTGGTACAGACTTTGTTGCGAAGTCACCAGCAGATGGCTATACCCTTCTCCTAGCTGGTGCAGAAGGATTGGCTATCAATCCTCACGTATACAAAAAAGTGAACTATGACGCACTTAAAGATTTTTCAGCAGTAGGCTTAGTGGGTAGCTTTCCATTCGCTTTAGTCATCAATCCAAAACTACCGGTTAATAATCTGGCAGAGTTCATTGAATATGCAAAAGCGCGTCCTGGTAAGTTAAATTTCTCCTCATGGGGTATCGGCAGTACCTCTCAAATTGCCTTTGAGAAACTAAAGCAAACTAGCAGCATTGATTTGGTACATGTTCCATTTCAGGGGGCGGCGCCAGCGATTACTGCAGTAGCTGCTGGAGATGTAGACGCCATGATGGTCCCCTTGTCAGTAGCACTTCCACAGGCCAGTAGTGGCCGAATCAAAATATTAGGCATTAGCACTGAGAAACGCATTGCATCAGCAGACTCTGTTCCAACACTTTCGGAGCAAGGTGTTCCTGTGGTAATTAGTGGTTGGCAAATACTCGTGGCTCCTAAAAATACGCCTGCAGTAATCATCCAAGCACTTAACCAAAGCTTGAATAAAGTAATTAATACTGAATCAATCCGTACTAGCCTAATAAAAGGTGGAATAAACCCTGCTCCCGGTACTCCAGCCCAAGCTAATACGCTGATTGAATCTGAATGGTCACGCTGGGGTAAGGTCGCTAAGGATGCCAGAATTAGTTTGGACTAGAAATTAATAAGGGTGCCTAAGCTATCTCAGGCAATTCAAGGAGCTACTAAAAAGCCACCCAAAGGTGGCTTTTGTTTGAGCCCTACAGACTTAGTAAGTCTTATATGACAGATATTTTCCAGAGAGTACGACCTGAACACGATCACCCTTAGTATCTGGCTCGCGTTGAATATCCATTGAGAAATCAATTGCACTCATAATGCCATCGCCAAACTCTTCATGAATCAACTCTTTAATAGTTGTTCCATAAACACTCACAATTTCATACCAGCGATAGATCAATGGATCTGTTGGTACAGCAGTAGGCAAGGAACCTTTATAAGGAACGATTTGCAACCAAGCCATCTCCTCATCGGTTAATTCAAATAGCTTACCGGCAGCTTCAGCCTGAGCTTTAGTAAAGGTCATTTGACCCAAGCAGCCAGCAGTGACCCACTCCTTTGATTCGCCAATAGCCTTAGCGATATCACTCCACTTCATGCCTTTACGCACCTTAGCTTCGATGATTTTTTGTGTAACTACTGAACGGTCCATCATTTTTTTCTCCTTATTTGAAGTTTTAACTTATTGGGTTATTGGTGTATCGATACCTGGTCGAACAATGGTTGGCTGATATCCATCTAGCTCTCCAGCAGACCCCTTGACTTGCAAATCCTTAGATCGATTCACTAAAAAATCTACCAGGTGATTGCGCATGGGGTAATACATTGGGTCGCGATGCAAGCTTGCGCGCTTGCGATCTTTCGGGAGCGTGTTGACAACGATTTCAGCAATTCGGGCATTGGGGCCATTGCTCATTAACATAATTTTGTCTGCTAATAAAACTGCCTCATCAACATCATGAGTAATCATGAAGACGGTTTGTTGAGTTTCACCACAAATCTTCAACAACTCGTCCTGAATGACTCCACGAGTCAGCGCATCCAGCGCTCCAAAGGGCTCATCGAGCAATAACATCTTTGGCTCAATTGCAAATGCTCTAGCAATACCCACCCTTTGCTTCATGCCACCGGAGAGTTCTGATGGCTTTTTATTTTCCGCATTCACCAGACCGACCATTGCGAGGTACTTTTTGGAGTGCTCCGCAATTTTCTGCTTAGACCAATCAGGAAATTTAGACTTCACGGCAAAGGCAACGTTCTGCAGAGTAGTCATCCACGGCATTAAGGCATGGCCTTGGAACACCACGCCCCGATCAAGGCTAGGGCCTTTGATTTCGCGCCCTGTCATATAGGCATATCCACCGGTGGCATCTTCTAAGCCTGCCAAGACATTCAGAATGGTGGTCTTGCCACATCCAGAGTGCCCGATGATGCAAATAAACTCGCCACGTTCAATCTCAAAGTTGATTCCCTCAAATACGGGAGGTGCATCAGCCTTATAGGACTTGCTGAGATTCTCAACTTTTAAAAAAGTGTTTTCAGTCTGCATAGGACACCATTTTTTGTAATCTTGCAAAAGCCAAATCCAGCAACATCCCCACCACACCAATCATGATGATGGCAAAAATCACGCTTGATAGAGACAAGTTATTCCACTCGTTCCATAAGAAGTAACCAATCCCTGTTCCGCCCACGAGCATCTCTGCAGCCACAATCACTAACCAAGCAATACCCATGGAGATGCGCATCCCCGTCAAGATAGTTGGCGCTGCTGCAGGCAAAATAACTAAGAAGGCTTTGCGTAATGGAGAAACTTCTAAGGTTTTAGTGACATTCAGCAACTCTTTGCGCACATTGGCAACACCAAACGCCGTATTGAGCAACATCGGCCAAACAGAACAGATGAAAATGACAAATATTCCAGAAATTGAAGAGTCCTTGATGGTGTAAAGCGCGATAGGCATCCAGGCCAATGGTGAAATGGGCTTCAAGATTTGTATAAAGGGATTAAATGCTTCATATGCCAGGGGTGACATACCGATCAAAAATCCAAACGGAATGGCTACCAACATCGCTAGCAAAAATCCGAGCGCAACACGCCCTAGTGAATAAGCCAGTTGAATACCGATCCCTTTGTCATTTGGTCCATTGTCATAAAAAGGATGTGAGAGTTGCTTATAAAAAGTTTCTCCCATTTGCGTCAAGCTTGGAAATCCTGTTTTTTGGACTGTCTCACCACCACTTTGCCCCATCAAACTATTGTATTCACTCGAGTTGCTTGAAGCTGAAGTTGGAGGCGCCACTTTTTGTGTGGTTGCTAGATGCCAAATAAAAAGGCATACCAGCAATATAACCACAGAGAGGATCGCTCCTCTGACTTTAATAGATAAAGTTTTCATTCATTCATCCTGATTTAGACTTTATTATTTGGAAAAGACTTGAGGTAAGCCACTGGCTGAGCTGGATCAAATTCCTTGCCCATGATCTTGTCTTTTTTGTAACCTGCTTTAGCCAAAGGCGGAATAGCAATACCTGTCTCTCCCATGTACTTCTTGGCATCCGTTAATAAGAATACTTTTTCAGAAATATCCTTGTAGTTAACATCCCCTTTGACATAACCCCAACGTTGCATTTGAGTCAGCATCCAGGTTGCCATTGAATACCAAGGGATTGGATTGAAATCAATACGATCTGGTACGTTTTGGACATTGCCCAAACCATCCGCATACTTACCAGTGAGCACTTGCATTACCACTGTTTCAGGCTGATTCAGATAGTTTGGAGCAGAAATCACTTTTGCAATTAAAGGTCTGTTGACAGGATCACGAGCCATAGTTGAAGCGTTCAATACTGCACGGTATAAAGCGGCAAATGTATTTGGATTTTTTCTAATAAATTCCTCAGAAGTTCCAAAAGCGCAGCAAGGATGGCCATCCCAAATTTGTTTTGTCAGAATATGAATAAAGCCCACTTCGTCATAAACAGCGCGCTGGTTAAATGGATCGGGCCCAAGGAAGCCGTCAATGTTGCCAGCACGTAAGTTCGCAACCATTTCTGGTGGGGGCGTTACGCGAATTTGGATATCTTTATCTGGATCCAGGCCTGCTTGGGCAACGTAATAACGCAATAAGAAGTTGTGCATTGAATATTCGAATGGCACAGCAAACTTCATACCCTTCCAATTTTTGGGATCGCGATTGTCTTTGTGCTTATTGGCCAAAGTAATAGCCTGGCCATTCACGTTTTGAATCGTAGCCACCCGCATTTGACTAGGATCTGAACCTAGGCCCATAGACATCGATAGCGGCATAGGTGATAAGAAATGAGATGCATCATGCTCTTTATTGAGCATCTTGTCACGAATCAAAGCCCAGCCTGCAGTCTTATTCAAGGTGACATTCAAACCTTGCTTCTTATAGAAACCCAATGGGTCTGACATGATTAATGGGGTGGCACAGGTAATTGCAATAAAGCCAATCTTTAAATCAGGCTTTTCCAAAGGTGCCTTTTCTTGCGCCATTGCCTGCAAAGAACCGATTGGCAAGAAGCCTGATAAGGCGCTCATTGCGCCGCCAGCACCTACCGCCTTCAAAAATGCACGTCTACGATCTTCTTGTGGAAATAAGGCTTTTACCAAGCTTGCCTCTATAAAGTCAGCACTAGCTTTTTCTTCATCAATTTTTGCTGATAAATCTAAATCATGGTCTGCATCAGACGCATGTCTGCCGCAACTGCAGCGGCTGCTAAATAGAGGTCTATCTGGATCAAACGGGCGGTATGAATTCATTTTTTCTCCTGATTATTTAATTAAGATGCTTCTTGTAATTCGCTCAAATTGGTTGCTACTGGAATGAGAGGAGTCAGCGTGCGGAGTCTTTTTCTATATACTTCGCCAATCATGACTAACAGCGGCTGTTTGTCTAAA
>CANCIL010000001.1 GCA_947378095.1 Betaproteobacteria bacterium | reverse complement strand
AAGTGATCACTCTGCACTTAGTTGCAGGACCTGGTACCAAAGGTTTGATATCAGCTGATCAACTGGCTTTAATGCGCCCAGACTCTATTTTGGTAAACACCTCTCGTGCCGCCCTCATTAATATGACTGATCTTCAAAAAGCATTAGCGTTCGGAAGACCCAGACAGGCTGCGGTAGATGTTTTTGATATAGAGCCGCTTCCATTATCCGATCCTCTACGTAACACTCCCAATCTTTTAGTAACGCCTCACTTAGGATTTATTGCCGAGCCAATTTTTGAAGTCTTCGCTAAAGGTATTACACAGACTCTAGAAGCATGGCTCGACAATAAACCTGTACCATATCCATTTAAGCCTCAATAAGTAAAGCGCTTTCATCTTGGCTCAATTAACTCCTCTACAACTCTTTATTAGCTTCAGCAAAATAGGTATGTCTGGATTTGGTGGGGTCTTGCCATGGGCTAGACGCACTTTAGTAGAGCGCGACAAAATCCTTACTTCCGAAGAATTTAGCGCCCTCCTCGGTGTCTGTCAGATTGTTCCTGGCCCAAATATTATGAATCTCGCTGTTTGTGTTGGCTCTCGATTTGCTGGTGCGCGGGGTGCTTTAGCTGCATTGCTCGGTTTAACGATAGGCCCTGTGTCGCTCGTTTTATTATTAGCGGTCTTATATGACCATTACAGTTATTTAGAGTCGGTTAAAGGCATCTTGCGCGGTATCTCTGCAGTAGGTGTTGGCCTCATTGCCTCGACAGGACTCAAGATGCTCAAGGATGAATTTCAATACCCTGCCATGTTGATCGTGGTTGTCATCACGATTGTGGCCGCTAGTTATTTTCATCTAGGCTTAGGTTGGGTAGTTTTGCTTGCATCTCCATTTGCTCTCTTTTTAGCGTGGAAGAAAGCACATAAAGCATGACTATACTGCTGAGCTTATTTTTAAAGCTATCTGCCTTTTCTTTAGTCGCTTTTGGTGGTGTTAGCGCCCTTCTTCCTGTCTTATTTGATCTTGCCGTAAATCAAGAGCAATGGATTGACGTTCAAACATTTTCAGATTATTTTGCAATAGCTCAAGCTGCACCTGGACCTAACTACATGACGGTCACCTTGATAGGCTGGCACCTGTATGGCGTGATTGGGGCATTCGTTGCAACCTTTGCAATTGCATGGCCCTCATCTATTTTGATTTTCTATTTACAGCGTCTTCTCCTGGGGATAAAAGATCCCCTCAAGAAGCAAGCGATTCAATATGCGGCGGCTGCTTTAGCAATTGGGCTCGTTCTATCATCGGCATGGGAAATTGCCCTTCAAATTAATCATGGTATTGCAGCTTATGCCTTGACCCTCTTTACAATTGGCTTTACATTAATTACACGTTGGCACCCCCTCTATCTCATCGTCTTGGGGGCTATTTTGGGCCTTTTGGGCCTTATCTGAACTGGACCACTTATGAAATTCAGTAAATCATTTGCAGCAATTCTTTTGTTAACGAGTGCCTCTGGAATTTTTCATGCTGCTAGCGTACAAGCACAAGATAGTTATCCAAATAAGCCAATCAATTTTATTGTTCCCTACGCCGCAGGTGGTGGTGCAGACTCACGAAGCCGTCAGATGGCTCAAAAAATGAGTGTGATTCTGAAGCAACCCATTATTGTGGATAACAAACCTGGTGCAGGTGGCAATATTGGAACTGAAATGATTTCACGCGCCGCACCTGATGGTTACACCATTGGTATGGGTAACTTTGCACCAATGGCCGTGAACAAAACCTTATTTACCAACTTACGTTACGACCCTGAGAACGATGTCACGCCAATCATGTTGATTGAAAAGGGTCCGCTGGTATTGGTGGTTAATCCTAATTCGCCTTACAAGAATTTACAAGACATCATTAACGCTGCAAAAGCAAAGCCTGGTGTACTCACCTTTTCATCGGGCGGTATTGGTGGTAGCCATCAATTATCTGCAGAGATCTTCAAACAAAGTGCTGGCATCGACATGATCCATGTGCCATACAAGAGTGGTTCTGCTGGCCTCACCGATTTAATGGCGGGCAATGTCACCATGATGTTTGACCAAATGTACTCGGCAATGCCTAGCATTAAGGCTGATAAGCTGCGCCCCATTGCGATTACTAGCAAAAAGCGCTCACCCCTATTACCTAATGTTCCTAGCTTTACTGAGTTAGGCTATCCAAAGGTTGAGGTATTGAACTGGCAAGGCCTGATTGCGCCAAAGGGAACGCCAAAGGCAATTATTGATAAGCTGAATGCCGCAGCCAATGAGGCTTTAAAAGATCCACAGCTGCGTGAATTAATGCTCTCTCAAGGAAATGAAATTGGTGGCGGCACTCCAGCCGACTTTGCTGCATTGATTCGCTCTGAATCAATCAAGTGGGGTGCGGTAGTGAGGATTGCGAAGATCAAACCAGAGTAAATTATTCTGAGGAAGATAAAAGGAAGTCCTAACGAGGCTTCCTTTTTTTATTTTAGGGCTTGATAAGTCAAGATCCCCAAGAAAGTTAGAACCAAAGATCCGACTAGATGCAACATTGCAGTACCTAGAGCCCAAGTATATTCTCCGCGCTGCAAAAAGCTGACCACTTCAGCTGAAAAACTAGAGAAGGTTGTCAGCCCTCCTAAAAATCCCGTAATAACAAATAATTTCCACTCTGGGGATAGGTTCGGATTACTACCAAAGAAGGCGACTGCAATACCGACGAGGTAACCACCGACCATATTGGCCAACAAAGTGCCCAGCGGAATGACTGAAGCTGCCCCTACAGTCAGTAGATTAAAAGCGGCACGTAATAAGGCACCGAAACCGGCACCAAAGAAAATTGCGAGAAAAGATAGCCACATATCGAGCGTTCTATTGAATTGAAAAACCCAGCATACTGATGGAACTCATTTCAATGCCATCGGTAAACACTTTTGCATGCTCGCCATCCTCCTGTAATGCCAAAGTGTAGAGTGCAGGCCAATAGTGTTCTGCAGTAGGAATTGACAAGTGCGCTGCATCACCGTAGCGCTCCCAATCAATGAGTGACTCATGATGATCAGCACGCATCTCAGAGACAAAAAATTGATTGAATTCTTGAGCCCAAGTATGGGGTACAGCATTATCGTGCCAATCAATGGTCCGCAAGTTATGAACTACATTACCGCTAGATAAAACGAGAATGTTTTCATCACGCAAAGGACGTAATTGTTTAGCTAATTCGTAATGCGCTCTGGCCGACATTGATCCATCAAGGCTCAGCTGCACTATTGGCACATCAGCATGGGGATACATATATTTGAGAACAGACCATGCGCCGTGATCAATACCCCACTCGTTTTCTTCTAGTACGACAGGAACATTTAAAAGCTCCTTCACGCGATCGGCAAGTGCAGGCGACCCAGGCGCAGGATACTGAATATCAAACAGTGCTTGTGGAAATCCACCAAAGTCATGAATCGTTTTGGGTTTTGGCATTGCAGTAACCCATACACCTCGGGTTACCCAATGCGCCGAGATCACCAGAATGGCATCAGGGCGTTTTAATGATTTACCTAAACTTGACCAAGCCTCAGTGAAGCGGTTGGGTTCTAGGGCATACATTGGACTGCCATGGCCAGCGAATACTGCAGGTTGGCGATGGCTAGTCATTAATGCGTATTAACCGAATACGTAACCAGTATGAGCTGCTACCAATGCAAACAAAATTGCCAAGCTAGTTGCGGCGGCCAACATCACGATCAAAGTAATGATCTTTTTGTTAACTTCTTCTTTAGATTCGTTATGCCATTCGTTCATGCTAAATCCTCTGTAAACACATTAATCAATAGGGTAATTATCCACTATCGACCGCGTCCAGCCTTGCGCATCATGCCTTTTCCACCACCAAAGCCTGCCTGAGGCCTTCCAGCAGGGCCAGATGGGCCTTTTGGAACGGGTGGACGTGCGGGCGGTTTAGCAATTACAGGCTTGGCCGGGGTCTTTGGGTCGGGTTTTTTATCGTCAGTCACTTTTTGCTCCTATGGATATCATATTGCCATGATTACTGACTATTCTATCCAAGCTGTCGCCATTAATGCGATTCCCTTAATTTTTGCCATCACGATCCATGAGGCAGCTCATGGCTATGCGGCTCGGAAATTTGGAGATAACACCGCCTATATGCTTGGGCGGGTTACCTTAAATCCAGCCAAGCACATTGATCCTGTCGGCACGATATTGATTCCCTTGGCCTTGCTTTTAACGGGGTCCCCATTCTTGGTTGGTTATGCCAAACCGGTTCCAGTTAATTTTGGACGCCTCAGAAACCCCAGAATTGACTCCATCTGGGTTGCATTGGCTGGGCCTGGGTCCAACTTCATTCAAGCCATCTTTTGGGCAATCTTACTAATTTGCCTCATAGGGTTTGGGGTAAATGAAAAATTCTTTGTTTCGATGGCACAAGCTGGCATTACCTGGAACCTGGGTTTACTGGTATTTAATTTATTCCCCTTGCCACCGCTCGATGGGGGGCGAATACTTTCTAGCCTGCTACCAGCTCGCCAGTCGATTGCGCTAGGCAAGCTTGAACCGTGGGGCTTTTTTATTGTTTTGGCTTTAGTTTTCACTGGAATCATCGGAAGCTTATGGATGGAGCCCCTCATGGCATTTTTTAAATACCTGCTCTATCTCATCACGCTCCCCCTTCAGACGATTATCTAGAGCAAAAACCGCCATTCTGGAGTATGCTGAATTCGTCAGAAATGCCACCCCTTCTCAACTACCCATTCGATAGAGGTCATATATGAAACTACATCACATTCTTCTAGCTACTACCGCTACCGTTGTAGCTCTGAGTGCTGGGTCTGCTTTTGCACAATTTCAAAAACCAGAAGATGCTATTAAGTATCGCCAAAGCGTCTTTACTGTTCTTGGAAATTCTTTTGGCAAGATTGCTGCTGTTGTTAAAGGAGAGGCTCCTTACAACAAAGATGAAGTGGCTAAAAATGCTGCGGTTGTAGCAACACTCTCTTCGTTACCATGGCAAGCGTTTGGTTCAGGCACTGAAGGCGGAAAAGCTCAGCCAGAAGTTTGGTCTGATAGCGCTAAATTCAAATCTAATGCTGAAAAGATGCAATTGGCAGTGGCTAGTTTAAATACTGCAGCTCAGTCAGGTGATCTTGACAACATTAAGAAGGCTTTTGGTGCTGCGGGCCAAACTTGCAAAACTTGTCACGACGACTTTAAGAAGAAGTAATCAAGTAACCCACCACCACAGCGATCACGCTTAAAAGAATCAAAGCGAGCGTACGCTGTAAAAAACCATCTTTGGATGGCTGACCCAAGTCAGTAGGCAAGTAATCAGCCTCCTCGCTTGGGTCAATTTCTTTATCGCCACTCAGCATGGGCTTGATGAGATCTTCACCTTTGAACTTTTTGTAGAACAAAATTGCTGCGATATGAACGCTGATCAAGGCATATATCAAAACCTGATTAGCCTCATGAATCTCTGAGAAAAGTGAGACCAAAAAATTAGGGATGTATTTAGCTAGTGGCCCCTGAAAAGCAATTTCGTCGTCTACAAATAAGCCAGTAAAAACTTGAACGCTTAAAACAAATAACAAGGCAAAAACAGACAGGGCACCCAGCGGGTTGTGTCCTAATACGCGAGGCGAATTACCGCTCAAGTAATTGAGTATTTTTTCTTTCGAAGGAAAGAAGTTAACAAATCGGGCATGAGTGGATCCGATAAAACCCCATAGCACTCTGAAAACCAAGAGCACCAAAATACTATAGCCAAAATAGGCATGCCACTCGATGGCATTACCGCCTAAATTTACACTCACCAAGCTACCAATGAGACAGGCTACCAAAAGCCAATGAAATACCCTAACCGGCAAGTCCCAAACGCGAATGATTTTTTTCATACCTTAAGGATAAAGCAGGATCTGCCTTACACTAAGAAAACCCATGAATCCCAGTAAAGCTTTTAGAACCCTACTGCTCTATCGCATTGGCGCGACGCTGAGTTATCAAATTACGATGGTAGCGGTAGGCTGGCATCTTTACGAGATCACCAATAGCGTTGTTTCTTTGGGTCTGATTGGCTTAGCTGAATTGATTCCCTACTTCACCTTTGCCCTGTATTCAGGCCATGCGGTAGATCACTACTCCAGGAAACACATCGCTGGCTTAGCCTGCATCATTCATCTAGCGGTAGGATTATTTCTTGCAGCTGTTGCAATAGACTGGATCACACCGCCAGTACCCTTCATTTATGGCGCAGTTGCTTTTATCGGCATTGGACGCGCCTTATTGCGCCCCTCTTATCAAGCCTTATTCGGGCAGATCATCCCAAGAGATCAATTGACCCGCTATACCGCCTATGCTTCATCCGCATTTCAGATTTGCGTGGTTGCGGGCCCAGGGCTTGGTGGTTTAATGATTGGCTTTGCTGGACTAGAGTGGACTTATTTATTAGCCGCTTGCTGTGGCGCCTTTGGTCTCTATGGCGTGACCTTTATTAGCGCAGTTCAGGAAAAGAGTAGCGCTCTGAAGAATGATTTCCTCAAAAGCTTTATGGAAGGGTTTCATTACGTCAGAAAACATGAATTGATTCTGAGTGTGATGGCGCTAGATATGTTTGCCGTTCTCTTTGGGGGTGCAGTATCCATTCTGCCGGCCTTTGTCAAAGAGGTGCTCAATGCTGGTCCTGAAACCCTGGGAATACTGCGCGCCGCGCCCGCAGCAGGCGCCGTCATTACCGGAATCTATCTTGCTAGGCGACCCATACTGACCGACTCTGGGAGATATCTATTTCTCTCAGTCGCAGGATTTGGTCTGGCAATCATTGCTTTTGGTATCTCAAGCAATCTCTGGATCTGCGCATTCTTCTTATTCATCTCGGGATGTTGCGACTCGATTTCGGTAGTGATACGCGGCAGCATTATGCAACTCACTACGCCAGACCATATGCGTGGCCGCATTAGCGCTATTAACGGCATCTTTATTGGTTCGTCAAATGAATTGGGCGCACTAGAGTCTGGCATCGCAGCCAGTCTGATGGGCTTAGTGCCCTCAATCGCATTTGGTGGTGCGGCGACGATCATGATCGTGCTAATTACCTATCGCCTTGCACCCCATTTACGCAAATTAAATATTAAAGATATTGCTTAGCCGAGGCATCAGATTACTTTATTTCAGGCAATTCTTTTTGAATAATCTTTAAGCCTTCACGCAAAGCATCTTGATAGCGCTTGCGTTCCGCCTGAATGGTTTCAGCTGTCCAAGGATAAAATCCTTCACCAGTTTTCATACCAAACTTACCGCTCTCTACACGCTCACTTAAGCACTTTGCAATCGTAGAAGAATTATTTAATGAAGGATAAATAGTTGCTCCTCCGGCAGCATGAATCTCAAGACCAGCATGATCGCGTTGCATTGCTGGGCCGGCTGCAATATATCGAAAGCCAAAACCAAAACGCACCGCCTTATCG
The DNA here is from genome assembly GCA_947378095.1 of Betaproteobacteria bacterium. Taxonomy (GTDB): domain Bacteria; phylum Pseudomonadota; class Gammaproteobacteria; order Burkholderiales; family Burkholderiaceae; genus Polynucleobacter. Next base: position 41,152 of record CANCIL010000001.1, on the reverse strand, counting down.
ATATCTTCTGGCGTGCAGATTCCTGCATCGACCATTGAAAAGGCTTCACGCGATAAGGCATGTTGCAAACGATTCGCCAAAAATCCTGGTAAATCTTTTTTAACGGTGACTGGAACCATCCCACAAGCTGTCATTAATCTAAAGAGGCTATCGCCAACCATTGGAGATGTTTTTTCACCATAAACCACCTCTACACAAGGAATTAAATGTGCAGGCATGAAGAAATGAAGACCAATCATTCGTGCGGCCGTTTTTAAACCGCTGGCAATTTGGCTAATTGGAAAGCTCGTACTATTGCTCGCTAGTACCGCCTCGGGTTTTGCGTATTTCTCAAGCTTGGCAAATAGCTCTTGTTTAATATCCAAACGCTCAGGCACGCACTCGATCACTAGATCTACGTCAGACCAATCCACCTCCTCCAAAGATCCTGCAACACTCAGAAGATGAATTCGGTTTTCATAACCAAGCTCACTTAGGGTGTTAGCGAAATAGTCTGGCAAAAGAGCCCTACGCTCGGTGGTTGGCTCAACCACTTGTACGGCACAACCGCCTCGTGCGCAAACTGCCGCAACGTCTGCACCCATGGTGCCACCGCCAACAATGACTACTTTAGTTTCGGCTGGGGTAAACAACATCTCACATTCTCCTAAAAGGGGGCGGACCTTTGGCTAAAAATCCTCTTACAATAGCTGCATTATTCCAATAAAAAAGTAAGTGAGACATGATCCCCGTCAATTCGGTGCTACAGGTCGGCCATTTCCCTGAAATTATGCAGGCTGAAATTGATCGACGCTTTGTATCCACTCGTCACCCTGACCCAGGAGCCCCAGCTCCTGCGGGTAATTTTCAGGCAATCCTGGTGCGATCAAACATCACCCTACCAGAAGCCTTAGTTAGGCAAATTCCCAGCATTCGCATGGTATCCACTTGTGGCGTCGGCTATGACAATCTCCCGCTGGACTACCTTAGGGAGCAAGGCATCATTATTAGCAACACTCCTGGGGTTCTGAATGATGCCGTTTGCGAATTAGGTATAGGCATGATGCTCGCACTCCTAAGACGCCTTCCTGAGGCCCAAGAACTTGTAAAAACGAGAATCTGGTCTAAGGGTCCATTTAAGATCACTACTACCCTTGCAGGTAAACGGGTAGGCATTGCTGGAATGGGTCGTATTGGTCAAGATCTTGCTGCGCGCCTATTGCCTTTTAAAGTCGAGATTGCTTATTGCGGTCCGACACCAAAAAATGTGCCTTATGCCTACTTCAAAGACATCACGTCATTAGCTAAAGCGTGTGATGTTTTATTTTTAGCCTGCCCTGCGACACCCGATACCGACAAAATGGTCGGCACAGAGGCTCTTGAGGCTTTAGGACCCAGTGGATATTTGATCAATATTGCGCGGGGTAGCGTAGTAGATGAAGCTGCTCTTTTATATGCACTGCAGCATAAAAAGATTGCTGGCGCTGCATTGGATGTCTATGAAAATGAACCAAATCCCAATGTGGAATTCTTAAATCTTGATAATGTCTTATTAACACCCCATATTGGCAGTGCTACCGCAGAAACACGGATAGCAATGACCAATTTAGCCGTAGATAATTTAGAAGCCTTTTTTAACCAACAGCCACTTCTTACAGAAGTTAAAAATTAAATCGGAGCAAGCATGACTATTTCCTTACACCCTTCCACATTGCCTGCGGTGCTATCCCCAGTCTTAACTCCATTCAAAGCAGATGGAAGCCCTGATGCGCAAAAGTTGCTCAAGCAATGCAAGTGGCTAGAAGCTAATGGTGTTGGTCAGGCTATTTTTGGCACAAACTCAGAAGCCAACTCGATGTCTGCCCCACAAAAAATGAGCACACTGACTACCCTCATTGAGGGTGGACTCAATCCTGAGCACATGATGCCAGGAACTGGTGCTACCTCTGTTGATGCCACTGTCAATATGACTCGTCATGCGCTTGATCATAAGTGTGCAGGTGTTCTCATGCTCCCGCCTTTTTATTACAAAGACGTCACAGATGATGGATTGTTTGCTTATTTTTCTGAAGTGATTCAGAAAGTGGGTAGCTCTGCCTTGCAGATTTATATCTACAACATTCCACCTGTTACCAAAATTAATTTAAGCCTGTCACTTTTAGAGCGCCTTGCTAAGGAATATCCAAAAACAGTAGTCGGCATGAAAGATAGCTCCGGTGATTGGGCTTACACAGAATCCGTTATTAAGTTGTTAGCTCCTTCAGGCTTCCGGGTTTACGCTGGCAGCGAGGTTTTCTTAATGCGCACTTTGCGTGCTGGTGGAGTTGGCTGCATCTCTGCAACCGCTAACGTGAATCCTAAGGCGCTTGCTGAGTTAGCAGCCCACTGGAGAGAGTCTAATGCTGATGATCGTCAAGCCGACTTAGACAAACTCCGCGCAATCTTTGCTCAATATCAAATGATTGCCGGCATGAAAACTGCCGTAGCGCATTACAGCAAAGATCCTGATTGGCTCAGAGTTCGCCCACCACTCATGCAATTAACTGCTGAGCAGCAAGCAAAACTCTTAAGTGAACTACAAAAAGCCAACTTTTCAATGCCCGGTCTTTAATTAAAAAATAGATAGGAGACAACATGAAACTACTCAAAATTATTGCCATTACCCTGAGCTTTATGTGGGCTAGTGCGCAAGCGCAAAACATTTCTATTGCTACCGGTGGTACTGGTGGGGTCTATTACCCTATGGGTGGGGGCTTAGCTGCCATGCTATCAAGCAAAGTGCCTGGTATGTCAGCTACCGCTGAAGTCACTGGCGGTTCTGTAGACAACTTAAAGCTAATTGGTACCGGCAAGCCTTACGTTGGCTTCTCGATGGCTGATGCCGCTAAAGATGCCTCTGTTGGTGACGATAAATTTAAAGATAAGCCGATAGATTTGCGCACCTTGCTAATTCTTTATCCAAATCTCATGCACGTCGCCACCGTAGAATCAAGTGGTATTAAAACGATGAAGGATTTAAAAGGTAAACGCATCAGTACTGGCGCCCCAGGAAGTGCAACAGAAGTGATGGCATTTCGCTTACTTGAAGCTGCTGGCCTTGATAAAGACAAGGATGTTAAGCGTGAGCGTTTGAGCGTTGCAGAATCTGTCAATGCAGTAAAGGATCGCAAGATTGACGCCTTCTTCTGGGTAGGCGGCTTGCCAACCGCAGCAGTGACAGATCTTGCAAACAGTCCTGGCATGAAAATTGTGATGGTGGATACCGCTGCCGAAGTACCCGCTATGAATAAAAAATATGGCAACCTTTACTTCCCAACAGTTATTCCAAAAGCAATCTATAGCGGTATGGCAAAAGACAACAAGGTAGCAGCTGTTGCCAATATATTAGTTGTGAATGCCAACATGTCTAACGAAGATGCTTACAAAATCGTCAAGGCTATTTTTGACAATCAAATTGATCTTGTTCGCTCACATGCTGAGTTCATCAATATCAAATTAGATAGCCAAAAAGCGAATGCAACACCAGTCGCTTATCATCCAGGCGCTTTGAAGTACTTTAAAGAAAAAGGTATTAAGGTAAATTAAGTCATAAAGGGGTGAGTTAATCTCACCCCTTCTGCATTAGGCAGTAGCAATAAACATATAAATACAAATAGGTTGGAAATGAACCAAAACGCAATTGATAACGAAACCCAAGAAAAATTAGATGCCTTCATTAAGCAGGAGGAAGGAGACTCAAATGATTACAAGGGTCTTTTAGCTAAGTTCATCACATTAGTTGCCGTAGGCATGTCTTTATTTCATCTATATGCAGCCTATTCAATCGTGCCAACACAGCAATTGCGCGTGATCCACGTTGGCCTGGTTCTATTTTTAGTCTTTTTAAGCTTTCCGATTTCTGCTCGCTTCAAGAATCGCCTCATGTTTTGGGATGTGCTCTTTGCAATTGGCTCAGTAGCCATTGCTTATTACATTCTGAGCGGTGGCGATGACTTCTCCGATCGTAATACAGCTCCAAACTCAACCGATGTCATGATAGGTATTGGTCTCATCCTCTTGATTCTCGAAAGTGTGAGAAGAACCAACGGCATGGTTCTAGTGACCGTCACTGTTCTTTTCTTGCTCTATGCATTATTTGGCAATTACTTGCCTGCACCATGGACTCATAAAGGTTATGGTTTAGATCGCCTAGTAGGTTATATGTATATGACCTTAGAGGGTATTTACGGAACTGCAGTAGACGTTTCGGCCACCCTCATCATTCTATTTACTATCTTTGGCGCCTTCCTACAATTTACTGGCGCTGGCAAATTCTTTATTGACTTCTCTTTTGCCGCGATGGGTGGCAAATCTTCTGGCGTTGGTAGAACGATTGTGCTGTCCTCATTCTTGATGGGTGGTCCTTCTGGATCCGGTGTGGCCACGACCGTGACTGTAGGTTCAGTTGCTGCACCCATGCTAGAAAAAGTGGGTTACGAAAAAAATGCAGCTGGGGGCTTACTAGCCGCTGGCGGTCTTGGAGCCATCATCTCGCCACCTGTTCTAGGTGCTGCAGCCTTCCTGATCGCCGACTTCCTCAAAATATCCTATTTGGATGTTTTGTTAATGGCTACCATTCCAACCATTTTGTTTTACCTTGGTTTATTTGTGATGGTTGAAATTGACGTGCGCAAGTACGGTATGAAAAATATTCACTTTGCATCAGCAGAGAGCGCCTGGCAATTAACCAAAAAATACTGGTTTCATTTTTTCTCCCTCATCTCGATTGTGGTCTTCATGATGATGGGCTTTTCACCAGTGATGTCGGTCTTCTGGGCTACCGTTGTATCAGCGTTTTCAAGTATGTTGCGCGAAGATACCGCCATCATTCCTTGGGCCTGGTTTAAAGGCAAGGAGCCGATTCTGTCTGGTCTGTACAAATCCAACCTAACTAAGGCGCTAGCATCTGGTTCAACTGGAGTGCTGGCTATTGCCGCAACTTGCGCTGGTGCTGGCTTAATCGTAGGCACCGTCACCCTAACCGGCCTTGGACTGAAATTTAGCTCTATCGTGATCCAATATGCTGGCGGCTCATTACTGCTAACCGCTATCTTTACCGCATTGATTGTCTGGATTGTTGGCCTTGCAGTGCCGGTCACCGCCTCTTATATTATTTGTGCTGTGATCGCCGCGCCCGCACTGATTAACTTGGGTGTACCTGCATTTGCAGCGCATATGTTTATCTTCTATTACGCTGTTCTCTCTGAGGTATCACCTCCGACAGCGCTATCGCCTTTTGCGGCGGCGGCTATTTGTAAAGGTAACCCCTACAAAACTACATTGCAAACTTGGAAATATGTAGCGCCAGCAATTTTAGTGCCATTTATGTTTGTCCTTGATAAGTCTGGCGTAAGTCTATTGCTCATGGGCTCAACGAATGCCTTAGAACAAGCCGACTGGATGCAGATTGCTTGGATCTCATTTACAGCAGTCGTTGGCATTATTTGCTTAGCAGGCGGCTTACAAGGTTGGTTTATTGAAAAGACCAAAGTTTTTGAGCGCGTGATTATGGTGATCTCCGGAGTAGCTTTAGCCTATCCTTCTACTGAAGCTGATCTGATTGGCTTTATTGGCTTCGCTTTGGTTCTCATCACACAATCAATTACCCATTTCAAGTTGAATCCTAAATCTTCTTAAATTGAAATGATGAAGCACTGAATAAGCACTAACAATAAAGCCCGCAGATGCGGGCTTTATTGTTTCGATCTCAGCCATCTGGGATCATTCTACGGAAGTCAACTTAGACTATCTTGCTCCAAGCCGCTTTGCCTGCATATTTTTTCACTGCGGCTTCGTCGAACTCAAATCCAAGTCCAGGGGTTTTGTGCAAAATCAGATCACCATTTTTAAAGGTTAATTGTTTATTAATTAATCTACGGAAATTTAAGACTTGATCATCTAAGAAAAACTCTACAAAGCGCGCATTAGGTGTAGCAGCTACTAGAGGCGCATGCAGATCATGCATCCAATGAGGACAAACAGTAACGCCTTTTAAATCTGCATAAGCAGATATGCGTCGCCATTCTGTAATGCCACCGCATACTGCCGCATCTGATTGCAAAATGGCGGCGCCGCCAGCATCGATCAACTCTCTAAAGCGCCAGCGTCCGGCCTCCATTTCGCCGGTAGCTACATTGATTTTGGTTTGACGAGCTAATGCCGCATGCAAATCAATCGCATCTGGCGAAAAAGGCTCTTCTATCCAATACGGGTTGTAGGCCTCGAAACGACGAACATACTCAAGCGCAGTAGGTAAATCACGCCAGGCGTTATTTGCATCCAGGGTTAATAGAATATCTTCACCAATCGCCTTGCGAGCCGCCTTAACGCGTGCCTCCTCTTCAGATGGAGATAGGCGACCCACTTTCATTTTCACTGCTTTAAAGCCCTGCTTTACATAGGACTCCATTTCTTTACCTAACTTAGCTGGCGTCTTACCATCGAGATAGTAACCACCACTGGCATAAGCAGGAACGCGATCCTCTACAACCGCCCCAAGATAATGATGCAAAGGCAAGCCTACTGAGCGAGCATTTAAGTCCCAAAGGGCAGTATCTAAAATAGATATACCGCGCATCACAGCACCAGCGCGCCCTTGCAAGATGGATTCGTTATACATATCCATCCAAAGTCCTTCACTGCGGTGGCTATTTTGACCAATTAATTTAGGAGCCAATAATTGCTCTACGGCGACCTTGGCGATATCTCCACCAGCGCTTCCGACATAACAAAATCCAATACCTTCCTGACCATCCTTGCTAGTTACTTTTACTAAACAGTAGTGACGCTCTGATACCGTACGAGTAGAAAATGAGGTTACTTTATCCAATGGGACTGCCACAGAGGCAACTTGCACGGACTGAATAATAGGCATCTGAACTCCTTAATTAAAAAAATATTGTATCGATTATTGGTATTTGAAGCGGAAGCCTTTCATGCGCCTAAATGGGCAATCTCATATTTAAATAAGATTTAGTAAATATGACGGATTTGTTGCAGCACAACATAAATCTCAGACTAAGCTCGCACATTATTAGATAATGTCGCTGTGAATAGAAAAGTATCTCCATCCACCTCAGTTTCTGTGTGGGCCCTCTCCTTATTTGGCTGTGCCCTACTCAGCCTGACATTGGGACTCTCTCCGGCTGCCTTAGCCCAAACTAGGCAAATCCAAAAGACGCCTCAAGGCACCCAAAAAGTTATTATTCAAAGCTCTGGACAGCGTGGCTTTAAAGACACCGCGGGAAATAGCAATTCAAAATCGAATAGCTTGAATCCGGCCCTATTCCAGCGCAAAGATCCGGATGAGTTGGTCCTTGATAGTGTGGGCAACCTGGACTACCGTATTAGTCAAGGTTGCCTAAGAAGAAATCTGAATGAGGACAATCTACCTGCCAGCATCGGGATTGAGAATCGGGCATTTTCTGAATTTTTTAAGAATCAAACAAAGACTTTCTTTGATCGAATGCGTGGTGATTGTATTCCCTATGCCGTTGCCTTCGGAAGTCGTAATCGCTTTGATTCCTTGAGCATCATGAATGGCCCTATTCAAGATGCACGAACTGAAGTATGGACTTTTACACCCTCAGCCTTTGGTGGATTTTTAGTACAGCAAGATTACCTCAGGAACGAATCTAAAAATCTGAGTGAAATTCGGATGCCATTGCGAGAAGTTTTGTATGACCCCGCTAAAGTCAACGATAAGCTACCCGTCGAACTAGTTTGGGAATTAAATTCCATCATCAAGCAAATTTATCCTGAAGAAAATAACTCTCTTGAAAATACCAATAGCGTTGTACGCATGATTGTGGACTTTGGTGATCGGGAGCGCTGGGCTCAAATTTGGGCAGTAGAAATTATTGACCCGTCGGGTAAAGAAGTTTTTGCTAACGCATATTGGGTTGAGCGAAGCGATATCCCAGGTGGATTCTTTACCGGTAGTGGAGAATCTCTAGAACGCTCTTTTTGGACTAATCCCCTCAGCTATCGTCGCATCTCTCGTGGTGTCGGTAGCGTGAGAGCTTCCAGCAAACGTCCTGCTAGCAATACACCGACTACCACCGCTACTCCAGCTGCCCCACCAAAACAACGCTATCGTACTCATATGGGTATCGACTATGCAGCGCCTACTGGCACCCCCATCTTCAGCGTAGCCAATGGCAAGGTGGTGCATTTAGGATTCAATGGTGCGTTCGGTAATTTGATCGTGATTGAACATCCTGGAAATTACCATACCTATTATGCGCATTTAAGTAACTACAACGTTGAGCTCGAGTTAGGCAATGAAGTGCGCCGAGGATTTGAGATTGGTTATGTCGGATCTACAGGAAGATCGACAGGTCCCCACCTTCATTTTGAGTTAAGAAAAAATGGAATCTATGTCGATCCGTATGGTGCGAAAACTCAACTCGATTTATGGTCCATGCGCGATAACGAAAGCGGCCAACTCACCCGAGAGATTCTGCTATTTGGTAGTCCAGTCAAAAATTAATACTGATTAGAAAATGGCAATAAAAAAGGGTCCAAAAGGACCCTTTTGATCAAAGCAAAAAAACTTAACCGAGTACCAATACTGGCAAAGTTGAATGTACGATCACTTCGTGTGTTTCGCTACCAAGCAATAATCCCTTGATACCAGTCCGCTTATGTGAGGCCATCACGATGACATCTGCTTTTGCTTTCTTAGCAGCATCTAAAATACCTGCAGATAAATTGGTGTTAGAAACATGTAAGGATTTTGCCTTAACGCTTGAACCCAATGCAGTGGCAGCCTTCTTAAATACGTCTTGTGCATAGGCAGCACAAACCTTCTGATGATCCTTTTGCGTAATGCCATAGCCCATTGTGCTATCGGAATACACCGTAGGAGGCAGAGGATCAGAGACATAAACCAAAGTCACTGCGGCTTTATCCGCACTAGCAAGTTGAGCCACTTTTTTGAGGGCTTTTTTACTGACATCTGAACCGTCTACTGGCACCAATAAATGCTTAAACATATCGACTCCCCTTAAATTGAACTACTAATCTAGTCTTTACATCATAATGCTTATTATTCATGTAACAAAGCACAAAAGGATGAATTAAATGCTCAAGTATTTAGTGGTCTATCTTTCGTTTCTGATTACGCTAATCACCATCGACCTCATCTGGCTGCTTGGCATCGCCAAGAACCTCTACCAGCAAGAAATGGGAAGTCTGATGGCTACCGAACCTAAGCTCTTGGCCGGCCTTGCTTTTTATGCACTTTACGCGCTTGGGGTGACGATTTTTGTAACGGTTCCTGCGCTCTCTAAGCAATCTTTGCTATATGCAGTGCAATATGGAGCGCTATTTGGTTTCTTTTGTTACATGACCTATGACTTAACCAATCTTTCTGTCATCCGAGATTTTCCAACTCGACTGGCCTTTATTGACATGGCCTGGGGAAGTGCAGTAACCGCAGTGACTGCAGGCTTTGCTTACTGGGTCGGTAACCGAATTTCCTGATCGGGTTTTCATCGTTGATTAAATTCTATTCATGTTTTTTCATCCCAAAATATTAGACACATTCAAAGGCTATAACCGCAAATTATTTGCGAAGGATGTCTTTGCGGGTCTTACCGTTGGGATTGTGGCACTGCCCCTCGCAATGGCATTTGCGATCGCCAGCGGACTGAAGCCTGAAGCCGGCATATTTACTGCCATTCTGGCGGGTGGACTCATCTCCCTATTAGGCGGAAGCCGAGTTCAAATTGGCGGGCCTGCAGGCGCATTTATTGTGATTGTGTATGGGATTGTTGAGCGCTATGGCGTACCCAATCTCTTATTAGCAACTGCCATGTCTGGTGTGTTTCTATTCTTGATGGGCGTCTTTCGTCTTGGTACTTTGGTGCGCTTCATACCGATTGCCGTCATTATTGGATTTACGAATGGCATTGCCTTTTTAATTGGCTTATCGCAGATCAAGGATTTCTTTGGCCTCCAAATTGAAAAAATGCCCGCCCAATTTTTTCAAGCGGTTCAAGCTTTATATCAAGCTGCTGGTAGCTTTAATCCAGTAGCTCTGATCCTCGCTTGCGCCAGCCTTGCTATTCTCATTCTCTGGAGAATTTCTCGACATCGCCTCGGTTGGCTGTCACATATTCCGGGCACTGTAGTTGCGATGATTCTGGCGACGCTTGCGACCGCACTATTCAATCTTCCAGTTGACACTATTGGAAGTCGCTTTGGTGGGGTCCCCTCAGGCCTACCTCACTTTGAATGGTTCCCCATTAGCTGGGACACCGCTCAATTTATGGTGATGCCGGCGCTTACCCTGGCTTTACTGGGTGCAATAGAATCCTTGCTCTGCGCGCGTATCGCTGATGGTTTAATCCATGACCGACACGATTCCAATCAAGAACTTATGGCACAAGGTGTGGCCAATGTAGTAACGCCTTTTTTTGGCGGCATGCCCGCAACTGGAACAATTGCTCGCACAGTAACCAACGTTGAAAGTGGCGGCAGCACGCCTATCGCAGGGATAGTGCATGCATTTACATTACTCATCATTGTGTTATTTGCAGCACCCTTAGCTAAAAGCATTCCACTAGCCAGCCTCGCAGCGATATTAATGTACGTTGCCTGGAATATGGGTGAATGGAAAAAGTTTATCGATCTCAAACAATTTCGTCTGCCCTATCGTATTACGATCCTAAGTGTATTTCTCCTAACAGTCATTCTGGATTTAACAGTGGCAGTACAGGTTGGACTATTGCTCGCATTCATTACCTTTATTTATCGGATCTCCAGCCTCTCACGATGCGAGCGTGCCGAAGGGAAGGATTTTGCGGCATTAAATAATCTACAAGGCCGTATTGATGCTTATCGTATATATGGCGCGGTCTTTTTCGGAGCGGTAAAACTGCTTGAAAAGATTGAGGAAAATTTACCTACTCAAACGCTCTTATTAGATTTTAAGAATGTGATTTATGTCGATACCTCCGGCATGGAAACCATCATGGAGCTTGCGCACCTATGTAAGATTCGCAATATTAATTTGATTATTTGTGGACTTGATCATCAGCCTTTAGAAATGGCGCAACGTAGCGGCTTTTTAGAAATTCTTCCTAAGGATTCTTTCTACGCTGATCTCTATAGCGGAATAGAAACGGCCACTTGCCATTAAGCTCATTAGCTTAAGCAATACAGAAGCCACCCTTTAATAAAGCTTCCGGCAAAACCCAGGCACGATATAAACCAAAACCGCCTGCAATCAATAGTAATGAGGCAGCTACATATCGAACCCAGAGATACTGGCCAAACTGAGTGAGTACAGCTGAAAATTTAGAGATGAGTAGTAAGTTTGGCAAAGTGCCTAAACCAAATGCAAACATCAGCGCAGCACCAGTCCAAACATCGCCTGATAAAAAAGCAAGTGGTAAGACGCTATAAACCAATCCACATGGTACCAATCCCCAGAGCATGCCACTAAACCAACGAGAAGGCCCGCTAGCAATACCGCCTAAATATTTAGCCCAGACAGCAGCAATCTTGGATCCAAGCCACTTACCCATGACAAGCCCTTGAGTATCTCTCGCCCGAAGCAGACGAATACCCATCCAAATCAAGATCAGAGCAGTAAAAGCAAAGAGCGGTCTTTGAATAGGAATCCAGCTTTGCTGCCAAATAAGCACTCCAATTCCTGCAGCAATAGCCCCCAATAATGTATAGGTGGTGATACGACCTAAGTGCATCACTAGTTGTAGGTAAAAAAGCTCAGATTTAGGCCTTAATGGGCTCTCTAAGGCGATCGGACGCTCGATTGCAGCAGCGATCCCTCCGCACATCAAGGCGCAATGCCAGCCACTTACTAAGGCGCCCAAAAATACTGCCAGTAGCAAGCTAGTCGTTAGCATTAATCCACCAAAAAGGACTGTAAAAAACGGGTTTCTTCACCCACATAGAATAAACTGTCTATTAAAGAAGCCTCAAGATGAATTACAAACCTACCGATACCCCAGCAAGCAAATGCTCAGTCTGCGTTTTGGGCCAGTTTTGTCTTCCAGTTGGCCTGAGTATTAGCGACGTTAGCAAAGTAGATACTCTCATTAAAGAACGTGTGCATCTTGCGAAAGGTGAAAGCCTCTATCGTCATGGTGATCCGCTTAGCTCAGTCTATAGCGTGCGCTTTGGAACTCTCAAGACAGAGTACTGCTTACAAGACGGTCGCCAACAAGTCATTGGATTTCATCTGCCAGGAGAAATATTAGGATTAGATGGTATTGGCGAAGGTCATTACCAATCAGATGCCATTGCTCTCGAGGAAAGTGAAGTTTGCATCATTCGTTACGATGCTTTTGAAGACTTAGCACGACAAATCCCTGTTTTACAAAATCAGTTTCATAAAATTATGAGTCGAGAACTGACTCAAGATCAACGTCACCTACTCTCACTAGGTACTATGAGAGCTGAAGAGCGATTAGCAGCATTTTTATTAAATCTCTCACAACGACTAGCTGCCCGAGGTTATCTCAATAATGAGTTCGACTTACGTATGAGTCGCGTGGAAATTGGTAGCTACCTAGGAATTCAGATTGAAACTGTAAGCCGTATGCTCTCCCGCTTTGCAGAATCAGGCCTCATTCAAATTAAACAGCGTCATATTAAGCTCATCGATATGGACGGCTTGTATCAGTTAGCTGGAATCCCCAATCCGGATAGGTCCAACTGTGTGAGCACGGATATCCCAGTAAAACACGCTTAAATTAAGCTGCGATCAATCCCCTTGTTATCTGGGGATTCAATACCTGGGAGAATATAGGCAGTCAGCGCGCTAGAGACTGCACAGAATATCCAAATTGCAAAAAATCCAATAGTGTAAATACCCTCATCTGAGATCTCAGGATGATGACCGAAGAATAAAAGGTCTTGAGGATGTATCACGGTAAAGAGCAAACCCTCTGCCATACCAGCTACCAAGAAAGATGGCCACAAGATCCAGATAATTAGGCGGTATTTCATTTGCTGGCCTGCGACTCTTTCAATTGCTCTACTTTCAAACCTTGCTTTATAACGCCATCACGCAAAGGCTTGTCAGCATATAAATTGACTGCCAAATAAATAGTAATGATGCAGCCAATCATGGCAACGGCTGGGCCACTAATTAATAACCATGGCCATAATTGCTTCCACCAAGGCTTCATTGTTTGTTGTTCATTCATTAGCATCCTCTCCATCTTATATAACTTACTTAACGGGGAATAATAAAACTAGATTTTTCATCACGGGCACGAGTGATCACTTGATCGCCCGCCTTCTCTTGCGCTACAACATCAAAATAAATGGGGTAGTTACCGGGATTATTGTGGCCAATATGAGTGCTCACTTTGATCGGAAGCAATTGATTACTTGCTGGACCAACATCAATTTCAGTAATTTCTATTCCTTGGGAATTCAGAATCTTCAGGTCATCTAAGCCAGTAGCTTTTACTTGAACCTTCATGGCATGCTCAGAAGCATTCATAATCTGAATCCGATAAATATTTTCAATTCGAACACCCTCAACTTCACGAGCTAAAGCGCCACGATCGCGCATGACATCGACTCGCAAGGGATTACGGGTAGCTAAAGAAATCAAGAAAGCGGATGCAAGCACGGTAATAAAGGCCGTATAGATCAATACCCGCGGACGCAAAATATGTCGAATGGCGCTCTGATTAGACTCTTGATCTTCAATGGCGCGCTCAGTGGTATAGCGAATTAATCCCTTGGGATAATCCACTTTTTCCATCACCTGATTACAAGCGTCAATACAGGCACCACACCCAATACACATATATTGCAGGCCATCCCGAATATCAATCCCGGTAGGGCATACCTGCACACAAATACTGCAATCAACACAGTCGCCAAGTCCAAGAGAACCATGATCCACCGACTTACTACGACTTCCTCTAGGCTCACCCCGTACTTTGTCATACGTTACTAAGAAGGTATCTTTATCCACCATGACGCTTTGGAAGCGTGCATAGGGGCACATATATTTACAAACTTGCTCGCGCATGAAACCAGCATTACCCCAAGTAGCAAAGCCATAGAAGCATAGCCAGAAGGTTTGCCAAGGGCCTAAAGATAAATGCAAGAGAGATGCGCCCAAGGTTTCAATCGGTGTGAAATAACCAATGAAGGTAAAGCCGGTCCAGAAAGCAATTAAAAGCCATAAGAAGTGCTTAGTCAGCTTCAGGCGCCACTTTTTAAAACCCCAAGGCCACTCTTCTCCATCTAGACGAATACGCGCAAAACGATCTCCTTCAACTTTACGCTCGATCCACATAAAGATTTCGGTATACACCGTCTGCGGACAGGCGTAACCACAAAATAGGCGGCCCGCTACAGCAGTGAACAAAAATAAAGCTAATGCAGAAAGAATCAGTAAAAGCGTGAGATAGATCACGTCCTGAGGCCAAAGAACAAGGCCAAAAATATAGAACTTACGCTGAACTAAATCAAATAGAACTGCTTGGCGATCGTTCCAACTCAGCCAAGGCAAGCCGTAGAACAGTAGTTGTGTAGCAAAGACTAGTATGAAACGCCAACGAGCAAACAAACCCGATACTGATCGAGGGTAAATCTTTCGCCGGACCTCGTAAAGAGATTCCTCAATAACATCTATTGGTACTGGCTTCCCGCCCGGCGACTGATTTGACACTAATTACTTCGCTGCTGGCTGTTTATTATTTGATAAACCCCATACATACGCTGTGAGTAAATGAATCTTTTCGGGACTCAATACTTTGTCCTGCGCTGGCATCATAGCCATACGACCTTTAGTGATTGTTTCAACAATCGTAGCTTCAGATCCACCATATAACCAAGTCTTATCAGTTAAGTTTGGTGCGCCCAATGCAATATTGCCCTTACCGTCTGCACCGTGACATGCTACACAGTTAGATTTAAATACTTCCGCTCCTCGTGCAGCCTTCAGATCATCAGCAGGCAAACCGGATAAGCTACGAACATAGTTAGCAACATCGACTATTTGTTTACTATCCAACTGCGGAAATGGAGGCATGACACCAGCACGACCATTAATCAAGGTAGTTTTAATGTTCTCTGGTGAGCCACCATAAAGCCAATCGCCATCGGTTAAATTTGGAAATCCTTTAGCGCCACCCGCATCAGAGCCATGGCATTGTGCGCATGAATTTAAGAACAAGCGTTGACCCATTTCACGGGCCTTTGGATCGGCTGCAACTTGCTCAATATCCATCTTGACATATTTGGCATAGACCGGCTTTAACTCATCATTGGCGGTTGTCATGGATTGCATCAAAGCACTGTCAGTGCTATAGCCCAATACACCAGGATAAGAGCCTAGGCCTGGATAGAGCACTAAGTAAACCAAAGCAAAGATGCATGAGATCAGGAACATCCACATCCACCAACGTGGCAACGGATTATTCAGTTCGCGTAAGTCGCCATCCCAAACGTGCCCCGTATCAGCAACCTCACCATCAGGTTTCAGCTTTACCTTGACCTTAAGTTGTGAAAATAATAACCAGACGCACCAGATAATACCGACCAATGTTACTGCGGCAATATAGGTACTCCAACCGGCACCAAGAAAGTCACTCATGATTTATCCTTACTGAATTCATCGGGAAGATCGAACGGAAGTTCGGCGGATTCTTGATTAGCGGGCTGTCTTTTTGCAGACCAAGCCCACCAAACGATTCCTAAAAAAACTGCCAAGCCAAGCACAGTAGAAATTGCTGAGAGGTAAGGTGCAATATTTTGCATATTTTCTTAATTGCTAAGGATTACTTAGCAATTACCTCGTCAACAATGATGTATCTACGATTCACGCCCAACCCTTGAAGATAGGCAATTAATGCATCTTCTTCGGTCTTACCTTCCAACTCTTTAGGCGCATTTGCAATCACCTCATCGGTGTACGGCACACCCAAGCGCTTCATCGCAAGCATATGAGAAGAAATCGTGTCAGCAGCAGCCGGCTTTTGCAAATAGGGATATGCAGGCATATTAGATTCGGGCACGACATCACGTGGATTACGTAAGTGAATTCGATGCCAGTCATCCGAGTAACGACCACCCACACGCGCCAGATCTGGTCCGGTACGCTTACTGCCCCAGAGGAATGGATGATCAAATACAGACTCACCAGCCAAAGAGTAAGGGCCGTAACGCTCTACCTCTGAACGCAGAGTGCGAATCTGTTGAGAGTGACAGCCTAAGCATCCTTCACGCTGATAAATATCACGACCGGCCAAGCGTAAAGCAGAATAAGGCTCAATCCCAGGGCTAGGCTCAGTCGTAGAGTGTTGGAAAAACAAGGGGACGATCTGCACTAAACCGGCAACAGAAATTGCTGCAATGGTTGCAATAATCAACCAACCAACATTACGCTCAAGCGTTTCGTGGGAGAAAAATCGACGTTGTTCTGACATGTTCTTATCCTTAGTGAGCAGCGATAGACGCTTGTGGAATAGCAGCGTCAATGAATTTTTTATGAATCACTGTTTTGTAGACGTTGTAAGCCATTAATAACATGCCACTTAAATAGCATAGGCCGCCTAATAAACGAATGACGTAGAAAGGATAGGTCGCTTTAACTGATTCAACGAAGCTATAAGTCAAAGTTCCGTCCGGCTCGAAGGCTCTCCACATTAATCCTTGCATCACACCTGCAATCCACATAGCAGCGATATAGATCACCACGCCAATAGTGGCAATCCAGAAATGCACTTCGATTAATTTGGTACTGTACATATCCCTTTGACCAACCAAACGAGGAATGAGATAGTACAAAGAACCAATCGTAATCATGGCAACCCAACCCAATGCTCCTGAGTGCACATGACCAATAGTCCAGTCTGTGTAGTGAGACAAGCTATTCACAGTCTTAATCGACATCATGGAACCTTCGAAGGTAGACATACCATAGAAGGACAATGCCACTACCAAGAATTTCAGAATCGGGTCACGACGTAACTTATACCAAGCGCCTGACAAAGTCATGATGCCGTTGATCATGCCACCCCATGATGGAGCCAATAGGATTAAAGAGAACACCATACCTAAGGACTGAGTCCAATCAGGCAGGGAAGTGTGTTGTAGGTGGTGAGGACCTGCCCACATATAGGTAAAGTTCAATGCCCAGAAGTGAACAATAGACAAGCGATAGGAGTAGATAGGACGCTCTGCTTGCTTTGGTATGAAGTAATACATCATGCCCAAGAAGCTAGTAGTGAGAAAAAAGCCTACTGCGTTATGACCGTACCACCATTGAATCATCGCATCTTGCGCACCTGAATAAGCAGAATACGATTTGAAGAGACTGGCTGGCATCTCCATGTTATTTACAATATGCAAAACAGCAATGGTCAAAATGTAAGCGCCAAAGAACCAGTTAGAAACATAAATATGTTTTGTCTTACGCTTGATGATGGTGCCGAAGAACACAATGGCATATGCCACCCAAACTACAGTGATTAATAAATCAATTGGCCACTCAAGCTCAGCGTACTCTTTTGAAGTAGTGATGCCTAATGGCAAAGTAATTGCAGCAGAAACAATTACTGCTTGCCATCCCCAGAAAGTGAACGCCGCTAACTTGTCACAGAAGAGTCTTACCTGACAGGTGCGCTGCACTATGTAGTAAGAGGTTGCAAAGAGCGCAGAACCACCGAAGGCAAAAATGACTGCATTGGTATGCAATGGACGCAAACGACCATAACTTAACCAGGGAATATTAAAAGTGATTTCTGGCCAGATGAGCTGAGCTGCGAGGATGACCCCCACGAGCATGCCAACAATTCCCCAAAGCACAGTAACTAAGGCAAATTGGCTGACAACCTTGTAATTGAAGGTATCTTGATTACTCCCCACGGTAAGTCCCATGGTTTCTCCTTTTTTGTGACCAAACAACGACATAATCCAAATAGATTGAATTGATTATCAAAGTAAGGCTTTAAGGGGGATTTGATCTATATCAAAAAGGGAGGGGCAAAATGATCTTGCCCAATAAACACTGGAACTAACTAAGACCTAAGCAGTCAATATATGACTATTTTTGAGAGTTTTCACTAACTTTGGGCGCTACTGGAGCATCATCGTCCATTAAAATAGATTGGCCTGGACCATCTAAATCATCAAACTGCCCACTCTTGACTGACCAACTCAAAATCCAAGCCAAAAGGCCCACGAGCAATAGCGATAAGGGAATCAAAATAAAGAGGCTTTCCATCCCTACAGTCTAAGCCTTTCGTAAACGCCAAGCATTTAAGGTGACAGCAAGTGAAGACAAGGACATTCCAATGCCTGCGACCCATGGATTGACCCACCCCATCATGGCTGCTGGTATCGCTAACAAGTTATAGACCAAAGCCCACAACAAATTTTCCTTAATGATGACTGCCGTTTTATCTGCCAGCAATAAAGTCTTTGCAAGCGGCTTTAAAGAGACAGAAGTCAGAATGGCATCTGCACCAGCCGATGCCAAAGGAGCGCCAGCGCCCACGGCAATAGATACATCAGCACGTGCTAATAGAGGAGCATCGTTCACGCCATCACCAATGGCCCAAACAAATCGACCGGTATTTTGTAAACGTTCAATGTAGTCGTATTTATCTTCTGGCGAACAAGCCCCAACAAAACTAGTGATGCCAACATGATTAGCCCACCAAGCCACTGTTGCAGGATCATCGCCAGAAACCAAATGGACTGCAATGTTTCGGCGCTTTGCGCTAGCTAGCAAATCTTCTAAGCCGTTACGGACGGTATCAAGAAAAATAAAGCTGGCAATCAGCCCAGCATCATCCGCTAAATGTACTTGACCATACTGACCGACTTGAGATCCCAATTCAATACCAAGCCATGTTGCACTTCCCAAGCGATAGGCACCTGAAGTCAAGCCTTTGCCCAATATATTGATGACCGGTTCAGTTAAAGCGGGAATGGATAATTGCTCGTCTTGAGCAGCGCGCAGCAGTGAGAGCGCCAAAGGATGCCTCTGCCCTGCCTCTAGCGCCACTGCAATCGCTAGTGCATCTTGGGCCTTAAAACCTGGACGTAAGATCACAATTTCTTGCAGCTCTGGCTGACCCATGGTGACTGTCCCCGTTTTATCCAGCACAAGATCAGTGGCCTTCACCAAGCCTTCCATCACATGACCACGCACAATCAGCAATCCCAACTTAGTCACGGCACCTTGTGCAGCAGCCATGGCAGTGGGCACCGCTAAAGACAAAGCACAGGGACAACTGGCAACCAATACTGAAACCAATACAGTCCATGCGCGACTTGGATCGAAATATAACCAAATAGCCGAAGACAGAAAAGCGCTAAACAATAAAAAAGCTACAAAATAAGCGGCCCATTTTTCTGCAAGACTTACCATCACTGGTTTAGCTAATAAAGCTTGATCCAATAAAGAAGCGATACCAGCAATACGAGTCGATTGCCCAACTGCCTCAATACACATGATGAGTGGATTGAGAATATTATGGGTTCCCGCGTAAACACGATCACCTACTTTTTTCTCAACTGGTTTCGATTCTCCAGTTAACAGTGATTCGTCTAGAGCGCTCGCATTTTCAATCAAGATGCCATCGGCTGGAATAACTTCGCCTGGAGACACCCTCAAGACATCGCCAGGATTGCAGTTGACTACAGGCACCAGAGCTACTGCCTGTGAAAGTGGGTAATCGAGCATACGTTCACAAGTTGCAGGGAGTTGTTTTGCTAAAGCTTCTGCTCCACCCTGAGCGTCTTGCCTAGCTAAGAGCTCGACATAGCGTGCTGCCAAGATAAAGGCAACAAACATCGTGATCGAATCAAAATAGCTTTGGCCAGAACCTGTAATGAGATTGATCGTGCCGGCAATGAAAGCTAAAGCCAAAGCGAGGG
Organism: Betaproteobacteria bacterium; assembly: GCA_947378095.1. Classification (GTDB taxonomy): domain Bacteria; phylum Pseudomonadota; class Gammaproteobacteria; order Burkholderiales; family Burkholderiaceae; genus Polynucleobacter. Next base: position 21,247 of record CANCIL010000001.1, on the reverse strand, counting down.
CAATTGGCACATCCATTCCCAGCATGCGAGTTTGTTTAAATGACAACACACTTCGCCAAGCTGCCTGAAAGATCGGGCCCGCGGAGTACACCATCACTGGAACTGTTAAGGCCCAGCTTGTCCAAGCTAATAACAAATCGTATTCAGCAGTGATGTCATTGGCGCCCACATAAGATGGCCATGCATACATCATGACTTGCATCATTCCCAGAAGCGCAACACCTAGCCTAGTGAGCAATTGCCTTCTTTCTTTTTTGGCTCGCTCTAAAGATAAAGAGGGCTCAAAAGGCCAGGCTTCATACCCTACTCTTTCAATTTCGAATATCAATCTTGCTAGACTCGTTTGATCCGGCGAGAAACGCACGATGACTTTTTGTGTGACGTAATTTATTTGCACATCTTTTACACCGGCTATGCGTCGAAGATGTTGCTCACATAACCAAACGCAGGCAGCACATCGAATTTTTTCTAAGCGCAAGGTAGTCTCTAATTCACCCGCATCCCCAAAGGGACGTGTAAATCGACTGCGCAAAGATGGATCGTCATAAGGCTGTAATTTTTCTGGAATCTCATTGGAGGCTAAATAAGCAGCTGGTCTTTCGCATGCCTGAGCCCTTCTGGCATAAAACACTTCAAGACCTTCACCATGAATTGTTTGCGCAATTGCCATGCAACCAGGGCAGCAAAATGCCCGGCTCACTCCAGCTAAATCGGCTTCTATTAATTCACCAGGAAGAATGGTGCTCGAACAGTGATAGCAAACCAGATTTGGTTTCATTAACTTGCTTTGCTACCCCAACCATTGCGGCGCTCATAAATCACAAAGAGCACCCCCCAAATCACTACAGCCACATAAGCCCAGATCCAGGACATTTGAGAGGCGCGTGATCCAGAGATATCTAATACAAAACCAAAAATAGCAGGGCCTAGTAAGCCGCCGCCAAAACCCATTAATGAGTGCAAACCCATGGCAGCACCTTTAATGTTTTCCTTTGCGCTAATCACTAAACCCGCAGTCAAGGTTGAAGAGTCGGCCATGATAAAAATGGTATGGCCAACAGCCAATGCACATATGAGCCACCAAGCTTGGCCAGTAGAGCATGCCAATAAAACACCCATTGCCGCACTTGTGAGCATCACTATGCAAACCCATTTTTGTCGACCGACACGAAGAGCGATTTCATTTCCCAAAATAGAGGATGGCACGCCAAAAAAATTAATCACGCCAGCCAAAGTGGTGGCAGCTAAGAAAAAAGTTTCACCTGTAACTGCCGTACAAAATGCAAAGAAGGCAACGATCCAGCTTCTTGAGGCAAATAGCTCTAAGGAATGTGCGGTATAACCGAAGATAAAACCGGAAGCATTTTTATCTTGCAAGACTAATTTCCATTTATCTACTGGAAAAATGTCATGAATGCGAATATGAATAGGGCCCTTCCACTTCTCGTGCTGTAGAGGTGGAATCAATAGAAGCACAATTAAAAATGCGGTAAATGGGCCAAAAGCAATAATGCCAAACACAAAGTGCCACCCGAGTGCACTCAGTATCCAACCAGAACAGAGATAAGAGAAACCGGTACCAATTCCAAAAAAGGCTGTGTAAAAAGCAATATGTCTAGTTAACTCACCTGTCTGTATGCGATCAGACAAAATTTTGAGACCAGGCATATAGGTACCTGCCAGCCCGGCACCGTTGATTGCCATAAAAATTAAGGCAGTCCAAAAGTTAAAGGCAAAAAAGGCCATACCCAAAAGGCCCAAGGTGGCTGAAAGACCTCCTACCAAATATACCTTGCGAGCATCTACCCTATCAGTCAATGCAGTTGCTAGGGGTACCGCCAACATATATCCAAAGAAAAATGCGCTTGCAATTAAACCGGATTGAAGATTGGAGAGTCGCCATTCCTCTTGTAAAGAGGTTAGAACCACGGCATAGCAAGCAAAGCCTAATAAAGCACAGGTTTGTGCCATGAGCATAAGAGGGGTATAACCAGCCGATCGAAAGCGCATAAAGACTCAGTAAAAACGTGAACTTATTCTACTCGCCCTCAGGCACCAAGACCCGCTACACTATGAAAAACAGCGGAGACACTATGAAAACCCAAACCCCATTAAGTCGCTTAATTTTGTTCTGTGCCGGTCTCTTCATGACTCTTGGCGCTACCTGTACGCTTGCAGATAATTACCCCTCAAAACCAATCAAAGCTATTGTGCCGTTTGCTGCAGGTAGTGCAACAGATCAAATTGGCAGAGCCTTTGCAGCCAAAATGGCTGAATCATTAGGGCAGCCTGTTGTGATTGAAAATCGTCCTGGAGCCAACGGCATGATTGGTGCCGACTTAGTAGCCAAATCTCCAGCCGATGGTTACACCCTGCTTTTTGGAACTAACAGTACCAATGCGGCTTTAAAGAGCCTAGTGAAAAATCTTTCTTATAACCAAGATACTGCGTTTACGCCGATTGGTTACTTTGGCTCGGTGCCTTTAATTGTTGCCATCAACAACGATGTGCCCGCTAAATCATTAAACGGTTTTGTTTCTCTTGCAAAAGCTGATCCAGGGAGAATGACTTTTGCGTATGCCAGTACTTCACAACGCGTTTCTTCAGAAATGCTCTCCAGTGTTGCAGGCATTAAGATGACCGGCGTCTCTTACAAGAGTGGACCAAATGCCATGACAGATTTAATTGGCGGACAAGTCAATATGTTCACCGCTGACTTTGCGGTGACCTTACCGCAGGTACAAGCAGGCAAAATTCGCGGCCTTGCAGTGACCTCACTAAAACGCTCTCCCGCCATTCCCGAACTTCCCACTGTTAATGAGGCACTAGGCATCAAGGGTTATGAGTTGATTGCATTTTTTGCCGCCTTTGGTCCAGCAGGCATGCCAAAAGAGGCAGTCATGAAATTGAATAAAACCATTAACGATGCCGCTAAATCGAAAGATTTAGTTGAGCGTTTTGCTGCTATGGGTTTTGAATCACAACCAGGCACACCAGAAGCATTGGGTCAGAAGATTAAATTAGAAACTGTGAAGTGGGCCAAGGCGATTAAAGAAGCCGGCATGGAGCCAGAATAAACCCTTATTGCTGGCTTTTATTGGGTGAATCTTGGAATCCACTAGAGCGGTAGGTTAATACCAAGGTATCGCGGTAGCCATAATTTCCGACTGGCTGAATGGGGGTGGATTCATGAATCATCCGCTCATCATTCATCAGCAATACAGACCAAGGTTGGGTCAAAGTAAAACGCAAACCTGCAGAACCTTTGGCATCAAAGATTCTGGTTTCACCACCCTTGATGCCAACACGATCTAATAAAAAGACAGCAACAAAATCTACGCCATCTCGATGAGCACCTTCAGGTGTTGGTCGACCAATACCATCGGTGGTATCAATCCGAAATTGATGTGCTTCAACAAACCAAGTATTCACTGGTTTTAAACCACTTAATATCTCACCTAATCCCAATAAGAGCGATTGCCAAGCTGAATTACTCAGTAATGATTTTTGAATCGGCTCAAACCATCTCTCAATTCCACCGTGCAAGGCGTTGTAATCGACTGATTGCCAATGCGCACGATGGGGCACTAAATCGAGCACTTCTTTTTTGATCTCATAGCTGGCATGGCGACGAAAACGATAACGACCGCCATCCTTTAAATAAGGATCACGCGGCAAGCCTTCCCAATATTGCGATAAGGCCTGTAAGTCAGCCACAGGAACATGAGCAAGCTCAGCAACCGTTTCTGCAGAAGCTACCACGTAACCATCGGCACGCAAACCTGCCGCAAGTTCTTTAACTATAGTTAAGGGCGGGTTTAAAGGTGAGATGCTCATCCGATGATTTTATGGCAATCCATGGAAATATTCTCTAATCAAGCTGCGCACCTGAAGCTTTCACAATTTTTACCCATTTCGCTAATTCATCTTTGAGTAAGGACGCCAATTTAGCGCTTGGAACAGGACTTAAATCTAGGCCTTGAGCAATGAGCTTTTCCCTCACATCCGGTCTTGCCATCACTTTATCCATTGCCGCTTGGATTTTTTTCACAACATCGGCACTCACTCCCATGGGAGCAAAAATCGCAACCCATACTTCACCAACACAATCAGGATAAGTTTCTGCAATGGTTGGTATTTCAGGAGCTGCACTAGAGCGCTTGGCTGAGCTAATTGCAATCGCCTGTAACTTGCCAGCCTTAATGTAATTCAAAGCCGAAGGGAGACTAGCAAAAGCCAATGGAACCTGCCCACCCAATACATCATTAATTGCAGGCGCTACACCCTTATATGGAATGTGTTGCATTTCAATGCCAGCACTCGTATTAAGCATGGCACCTAATAAGTGACTAATAGTGCCATTACCAGCAGATGCATAAGATAGCTCACCTGGTTTTTTCTTGGCAGCTGCAACCACATCTGCCAATGTTTTATAAGGTGACCCAGGTGGCGTAACTAATACATAAGGAGTGGCGCCAATATAGTACAAAGGTACAAAGTCATTAATGGGATCAAATCCAGGATTTTTATACAGCGCGGGATTGATAGCTTGAGCGCTATTAATCGTAAGCAAAAGTGTATAGCCATCTTTTGCAGATCTAGCCACACTTTGTGTACCGATATTGCCACCAGCGCCCGGCCTATTTTCAACTACAACAGAAGCGCTAATAGCCTCCCCAAAAGCGGGAGCAACTAAACGCGCCACAATGTCATTGGTACCGCCAGCAGTTTGTGGCACTACCAAAGAAATGGGTTTATTGGGATATGGCTGCGCAGCAAGTTGCGTTGACAACAAACCAAATACAAGCGCCAATAAATATTGATACAGTTTATTCTTCATCATGATTGCCTCTTTATTTCAACTGATTCAAACGGCTACGCACATCCCCAACATGCCCCTTTAAGTCATACAACTCTTTTGCGTCTAATCTGGATACCTTAATATTACCGACACGAGCCTCAATTGACTCTAGATCCCTGAAGTTTTTTTCTCGCAGGTCAGAGTTATGGGCATTCCTATCAATCCTCTTTAACTCCTCATAGACTCTAGCTAGCTTCAACTTTAAGAGTAAATTCGTTGCCGTGGGAAGATAGGTAAATAGCGGTATCAAGATAACGAGTAATGGAATGATGATTTTCATTAAACGACCCACCCAAACAGCCGTCCAGAATGGCAAGTGTCGATGTAAGAATGAGGGGCCATCCTTCAGATAAATTTCTGCATCAATTTGCAAAGGAAAATCTAAGCCAGCGCTAGATGGAAACTCACCTACTTTTTGTAGGCGAGAATAGGATTTCAAAATATCGTAAGAAGCACCGAGCAGAAGAGAGACCATGGCAGGGCTAATAGAGTCATGTGCTACCAAAGTTGCTGTGGCAGCTAGCACCTGAATATCCTGACGAGGTAGATCATATTCAATACTCAACAATCCTCTTGGTACCGATACCTTAGAAAGGTAGGGTAGATTGCGGGCGTAAGCGTCAGCCTGGTCAAAGCTCATCAAGCGAACACCAGGGATAGTGTAGAACTGCTTCAAAATTGGTGCCTCTGCAGCTGCCACAATAAACACTGCATCCAGTTCACCGTTATTCAGTTTTTTAATAGCTTCATCTGGTTTTAGCTTCTCAGCCTGAATTTCCTTTTCAGTAATGCCGCTGAGCTTCAACATTGCCTGACTCAAAGCCAAGGTACCGCTACCATCATTACCGATTGAAACTCGTTTACCTTTTAACTGACTCAGCGTGCGCACCGGACTACCGTCACCTTTAAATGACGCATCGCGATACCAAACCCAAATAGGCTCATAAAACATTCCAGCAATAGAAACCAAATCAGGATATTGACTGGTATTGGCTACCCCACCCTGAATCATGGCAAATCCCACACCAGACTTTGGATCACTCAATAATGCCAAGTTATCTAAAGTGCCGCCCGTAGCCTTAATCTGTAAATTCACACCCTCTTGATTCAGCTCAGTCTTTAAGCGCTCTCCAAATTGGTAATACAGGCCTGTAGGAAAGCCCGTAGCCATCTCTATTGTTTTAGGTGGTGGCGGGATCAAGACCCATAAGACCGCAAATAGACCAGCTAAAAGCAATAAAAAACTGAGGGCAATAGCCCAAGGGGTAAAAAAGTGTTTTTTCAGGGAAGGCATATCTATCTCAATTCTTTTTTTGCATTATGCCCCGAGCCAAGGAATTGGCAAAAGATTCAAATTTGGTAAATAAATCGAGATAAGATGAGGTCTTTTGGAACCTCTAGAGATCATTATGAATGCAAGCCAAATCAAAGTAGCCCTCGTCACTGGCGCCGGAACCGGTATTGGAAAGGCTGCGGCAAAAGCCCTGCTTAAAGGCGGATTTAATGTTGTTCTGACTGGTCGCAATCTAGAGCGATTACAAAAGGCGATTACTGATATTGGCGGAAATGAAAGTAACTGCCTCGCCGTCGCTTGTGATGTTGGTAAACCATTAGATGTCAAAGCATTATTTGCTGCATTGAAGGCGAAATTTGGGCGAATCGATGTTTTATTTAATAATGCGGGTATGGGCGCTCCAGCAATACCGATGGAAGATTTAACTTACGAGCAGTTTATGAATGTGGTGAATGCCAATCTGTGTGGCGCCTTCCTCTGCTCACAAGAAGCGATTCGAATGATGAAAGCGCAGTCTCCGCAAGGCGGCAGAATTATTAATAATGGCTCAATCTCTGCACATGCCCCACGACCAATGTCAGCGCCCTACACTTCTACAAAACATGCCATCAGTGGACTCACCAAAACCATTGCTTTAGATGGTCGTCCTTTTAATATTACCTGCGGACAGATTGATATCGGAAATGCGGCAACAGAAATGACTGAGCGAATGGCAAATGGCATCTTGCAAGCCGATCAATCGATTAAGGTGGAGCCGCGTATGGATGTCACCCATGTTGGCGAAGCAGTACTACACATGGCGCAACTTCCACTAGAGAGCAACATTTTATCGATGACCATCATGGCCACAAAAATGCCTTTTGTAGGTCGCGGCTAAGAGATCAGCGCCAAGTTTACTGGCGTACCTGGTCCACTAAAAGTCGAGCATTCTCAGTCCCGACCTGAATCGTTTGCACTGCAGAAATTAAATCTCCAGGTTCTGGCTTGGCCATACCTGTTTTTGAGATCCTCACCTCAACTGAAACCTCTTTCAACTTAGATAGAGGGGCGCCAGGATTCATAGCAAGTGCATCATTCAGTACAAAGCGCATCGGAAATTGCGCTACGGAAGTTTTTAATACCGCAACTGGCATACGCTCGCCTACTTGTCGTGCAATCACCAGCACCGTGTCACCTGCATTCACTTTGGATTTCAGATCATTCGATAATTCAATCTGACCACTAATTCCCTTTCCAGAGGGAGCTGCCGGCGCCTTGACGCTCAAGCCACCCTTAGAGCGTGCTTCAGCTATTGACCCCTCAATTGCCTTGAGGTCCTCAGAATTGGGAGGTAATTGAGCAGCAAGCTTTTCCCAAGCCTGCACTGCAGATCGATAATTACCAGCACTAAATGCAGCAGTACCCGATAACCACAGCGCCATCAAATTATTGGGATCTAATTTCAAGGCCTGATTAATCAAACTCAGTGGCTTACCGCTAAAGTTACCATTCGCATTGGACGCCAATGCATCAGCATAATCCGCCAATAGTTGAGGATCTGAGTCAACAAAGTTACCAGCACGTGCGTAAGCTTTAGCAGCCTCTTCATTACGACCTAAGATGCGATAAGAACGTGCAAGCATCGCCCAACCCTTTAAGTTGCTTGGATCCTTTTCCATCTTGAGGGCGAACTCATTCACCATCTTCTCAACACCTTCTTGAGTCATTGGATTTTCAGTATTCGTTTGAGCAACACGAGTGACGTCACCCAAAGCAAAATAGAGTCCCGAGGAAAGAATCACTACAAACAGTAAGAGCGCAATGGCTGTTTTCTTGGTCGATCCTAAAGTAGCGTGATCATCCTCTTCATTGGTATCTTGAAAAAGGCGTTGACGCATTTCTGCATGAGAAATTTCATAGTCTGCTGAAGTAATGAGACCAGCAGTACGTTCTGCCTCTAATTTATCCAACTCTTCGCGATAGATCGCCGCATTCATTTGACGGCGAGAGGTAGCGGCTACTTTTCCAGGAAATAAAAAGGGGCGCAACAGCAAGAGCAGCGCTAATGCCAGCAGTAAAAACGCAGGGATGAAAAAATTAGTCATTAAGCCGGTCTTTTCTATCTTGATTCAGTAGCGCATCAATTTTTTGATTGTCTGCTTCTGTGAGAGTGGTGCTTGGTATGCTTTGGTTTCTGCGACGCAAGTACATCATTAAACCTGCAATACCAATGATCAAAATAACAAAGGGCCCAACCCATAGCAACCAAGTAATCGGCTTCACTGGTGGGCGATAGAGCACAAAATCACCATAGCGCTCCACCATAAAGGTTCTGATTTGATCATCACTTTTACCCTCTTGTATGAGAGTACGAATTTCTCTGCGAAGGTCATTTGCTAAATCTGATCGTGAGCCAGCTAAAGACTCATTCTGGCAAACCAAGCAACGCATCTCTTCAGAAATACTAATGAGGCGCTGTTCTACAACAGGGTCTTGTGCAAGCGGAGCAGCATCTTTTGCAAAAGATGTTCCAAAACATAAAAGAGCGGCGTAGATCAGCAGTAAAGACTTCATGATTTCTTAAGCTCACTGATCAAAGGAAATATCTTTTGATTTAAAAGCTGAGTAGTAATGGGTCCAATATGTTTAAAACGAATCACGCCAGCGCGATCAATCACATAGGTTTCAGGAACGCCATAAACACCATAGTCAATTCCAACACGTCCATTAGCATCATATGCAGAAAGCAAATAAGGGTTGCCTTGCCTAGACAACATCGCCAGCGCATCTTCACGCTTGTCTTTGTAATCTAATCCAATCACAGGGGCAACTTGAGATTGAGCTAACTCTACAAGCACAGGGTGCTCTTCACGACAGGCGACACACCATGAAGCCCAAACATTCAGAATCCATACCTGCCCTTTCATAGAGGCCGGTGAAAAAGTTTTATTGGATTGCTCTAACTGGGCAATCTCAAACGCAGGAGCGGCCTTATTAATTAATGGCGATGGCACTTCATGGGGATCGCGATTTAAACCGACTGCTAAAAATCCAACTAGCACTATGAAGAGTAACAGTGGTATTAAAAACTTAGCCTTCATATTGTTTGGCCTTTTAACTTCATGCGATAGCGCTTATCAGAGATGGCTAAAACTCCGCCTAAGGCCATCAGCAAGCAACCGCCCCAAATCCAATCTACAAAAGGCTTGTAGTACACACGCACTGCCCAGGACTTATCGCCAAGCTCTTCACCCAAGGAAACATAAATATCACGGGTTAAACCAACATCGATAGCCGCCTCAGTCATCGGCATCGTAGAAGAAAAATAGCTCCGTTTTTCAGGATAGAGTGATGTTTGGCTTCCGCCATTTTTACTCAGCAAGAAAGTGCCACGCATCGCAGTGTAGTTAGGTCCTGGGACCTGCTTTACATCTTGCAATTGGATTTGATAACCGCCCACTTGAACGGTTTCTCCCGCTGACATTCGAACGTCCTTCTCTTCCTGATAAGCACCTACCATGGTTACACCAATCACAAAGACCGCAATACCTAAGTGAGCGACTTGCATACCCATAAATGAACGGGTTGGTTTACCCAGTTTGGCTTGACGAATAATCTGCAGACAACCAGAGGTGATAACCCAAAAAGCCAATAAGAAGCCAATACTAGCCAACCAGGTGAACTCACCCATGATGAGCGGAATAGTAATGCCGGCAAGGACTGCTACCACGCCAGCAAGCCATAAACGCTTAAGAACCGTTAGTAAATCAGTTTGTTTCCAGCTAGCCCAAGGCCCAATTCCCATCAGCACTAGTAGAGGAATCATGATTGGAACAAACACACTATTGAAATAAGGAGGCCCCACAGAAATCTTTCCTAAGTGCAAGGCATCGATTAAGAGCGGATACAAAGTCCCCAGTAATACCGAGCCAGCAGAAACAACTAGAAAGACATTTCCAAGCAAGATCAATGTCTCGCGTGAGCTCAAACTAAATTTTCCACCCATTGTGCTTTTTGGAGCACGCCAGGCGTACAGAACTAAGGATGATCCGACCACCAAAGAAAGAAAGATCAAGATAAAGATACCGCGACGTGGATCAGTAGCAAAAGCGTGCACTGAAGTAAGCACACCAGAACGCACTAAGAATGTTCCTAAGAGCGATAAAGAGAAAGCCGTGATAGCCAGTAAGACCGTCCAACTTTTAAATCCGCCCCGCTTTTCTGTAACTGCTAAGGAGTGTAAAAGTGCTGTGCCCACTAACCATGGAATAAATGAGGCGTTCTCTACTGGATCCCAAAACCACCAGCCTCCCCAACCCAATTCGTAATAAGCCCACCAGGAACCCAGGGCAATACCGAGCGTTAAAAAGATCCATGCAGCTGTTGTCCAAGGACGTGACCAGCGCGCCCATGCCGCATCTAAGCGACCAGATAATAAGGAGGCAATTGCAAATGCAAATGCAACAGAGAAGCCAACATAACCCATGTACAACATAGGAGGATGAAAGACGAGGCCTGGATCTTGCAGTAAAGGATTTAAAGAGCGGCCATCTGGAGCGGCGGGCAGTAATCTAGTAAATGGATTAGAGGTGGTCAGTACAAATAAGAGAAGACCGCTACTCACTAAACCCAATACCCCAATCACCCGCGCCACCATAAACTCGTCAAGCGCTTTAGATAATTGAGCCACCAAAATAGTCCAGGTACTCAGCAAAAAAACCCAGAGTAAAAGCGATCCTTCATGGCCGCCCCAGACGGCACCCAATCGATACACCACAGGCATCTGAGAGTTGGAATGCTCTGCTACATAGAGCACTGAAAAATCATTGGCATAAAAACTCCATGCCAAAGTGAGAAACGCAATCGCAAGCAAGAGGAAGACCGTTTGCGCTGCAGGCCGTGCTAAGACTAACCATTCGCGACGACCTTGATGCGCACCAACCAGCGGCAAGATCCCTTGAATCAGAGCAACACAAAGCGCCAGAATTAATGCGTAATGCCCAAACTCAGGAATCATTTAGGGCTTCCATTTTTTTGCGCCTGCTCTAATGCATGCTTAGCTTCTGGGGGCATGTAGTTTTCATCATGCTTAGCCAAAACCTCACTGGCGATAAATTCACCATTAGGATCAATACGCCCTTGAATAACAGCGCCCTTACCTTCTTTAAACAAATCCGGAAGAATGCCTGTGTAAGCCACCGGAATATCTTTCACCATATCAGTAATCACAAAGTGCACTGTTAAACCATCACGTTTTACAGATCCATCCTTGACCATTCCGCCAATTCGAAATGCTTGCCCCTTAGGCGCCTTGCCTGCGGCCACTTCACTAGGTGTGACATAAAGCGCGATGTTGCTATTGAGTGCATTCAAAATCAACAGCGCAGCAATCCCAATGACCGCTAAAGCAGCTGCTATGAGTAATGCACGCTTATGTCTTGGCTTCACTGACTACTTTCTTTATCAAATTGCTCTGCTAAGAGTTGTTGCTTGAGTCGACGCACCACCAGCTTATGGCGGGCACGAATCACTACAGGCTCTAACAACAAAACGAGAGCGCACATACCAAAGCTGCTCCATACATATAGAGCATAACCACCCATGGCAAAAAATTCTGAGGGGCTATTCCACATCAACTATTGACCTCTTTTAATTGTCTCACCCAATCTGTATGAGCCTCGCGCTCCAGAATAAGTGTTCGGACTCGCATCAAACCAACAGCAATTGAATACATCCAAAAACACAGTGCCATCAACATCATTCCCCAAAGCATAGTCTGTGCCATTGCTGGCGCCTTAGTCAATGAAACCGAAGCGCCTTGATGTAAGGTATTCCACCACTTCACTGAAAAATAAATGATTGGCACATTCACTGCACCTACCAATGCCAAGATTGCACCTGCTTTATCAGCTCTTCGTGGATTATCAATGGACGCTTGGAGGGCAATAAATCCTAAATACAGAAACAATAAAATTAATTCTGAAGTAAGGCGTGCATCCCATACCCACCAAGCACCCCACATGGGTTTACCCCAAAATGCACCAGTCCATAAAGATAAGAAAGCCATCCATGCACCCACGGGCGCAAGTGCTTGAGCCATCATCGCAGAAAGACGGGTGTTGAATATCAAACCGAGGCCAGCCCAAGCAGCCATTACCAAATAAATAAACATGGACATCCATGAGGCAGGCACATGAACAAAAATAATGCGATATCCCTGCCCTTGCACTGCATCTACTGGCGCCACAAAAAAACTAATCCATAAACCTGCGATGCCAAAGATTGCAGCGAGCACCCAAAAGACGGGAATGAGCTTACCCGCCACCGGATAAAAGGTGCTGGGGCTGGATAACTTAAACCAGTTAATCCAGTAACTATTAGAAGAGGAAAAATTATTTACCGTACTCATTCAATCGCAATCTTTAAGGCGCTAGCACTTACCCAAGGTACAAATGCTAAAGCCAAAATCAATAAGGCGCCCAACAGTGAAAAATGGCCTGAGGTATCTAGGCCCACACTATTGGCATAAACCGCCCCAGCACCAAAGATCAGTACAGGAATATAGAGCGGCAAAATCAATAAGCTCATCAGCACGCTGCCGCCCCGCACTCCCAAGGTCAAAGCCGCGCCAATAGAGCCCAGTAAGGATAGGACTGGGGTTCCTAGCAATAGACTGCCCATCAGCACATACAAAGAGCTGGCATCTAAATCAAACTGAATGCCAATAATGGGGGCCAATAAAACCAAAGGTAAGCCGCTCACTAACCAATGCGCCGTAATCTTTCCGGCAACTAAAAGCACTAACGGTTGTGGGGTCAAAATGAGCTGCTCCAATGCCCCATCCATGTAATCGGCAGCAAACATTCTCTGCAAACCCAAGAGAGTTGAAAGCAAAGCTGCTACCCATAAGACTCCTGGTGCAATCTTGCGCAATAAAGCAGCATCAGCGCCAATTCCGAGCGGAAAAAGGCTCGTTACTACTACAAAGAAAAAGAGAGCGGTGAGCACCTCGCTCTTGCGACGCATCACCAATAACAAATCTCGCTGAATGATGGCAAAGAAAGCGTTCATAAGTCCAAGACCCTCACATGAGGAATCTGAATTTCTTGATGACTAGTTAAAACAACTAAGCCGCCAGCACTAAGATGCTCAGCAATCAAATCTTGTAAATCCTGAACTGCATTCACATCAAGCGCATTAAAGGGCTCATCTAAAATCCATAACTTGGCTTGACGACTTGCCATACGTGCCATCAATACTCGTCGCTTCTGACCAGCAGACAAATACTGCACAGGTAAATCTTCGCGTCCACGTAAACCAAAACGCCATAAAGTAGACAATGCCTGCGCTTGAGTCAGAGCAACATTGTCGAGCGCTGCATACATTTCAATATTCTCAAGAGCTGTGAGATCTTCTTTCAATGCATCGCGATGGCCTAGAAATAAAAGATCTTGGTGGTATTGCCCAGGATCTTTTGCGATGGAATGGTTCTTCCATAAGATCTCACCAGACTCAGGCTTGGATAGACCAGTTAAAAGCCGCAACAAACTGGTTTTACCAACGCCATTCGGGCCGCGCACATGCAGGCACTCACCAGAGTCTACCCGCAAGTCCAGACCAGAAAATAATTGTCGATCGCCCCGCACACAGCTCAAGGCACGTGCCTGGAGCACAAAGTCAGATTTGCTGGAGGTAGCAGAAGTAGTGGCTGTCATGAGGAGTCGTAGGCTTGAATCAAACCACTCTTGGCATTGTCCAAGACCCCAAGGAGACTGTCAAACCAAGCAGAATGGATTTTTAAGAATATTCTCTTTTAATTCAAATGCTTACAGAATTATAAGCCTTGCCCAAAGAGAATTAAAAAAGCACCCGAAGGTGCTTCATAACCAAGGAGGAAAAGGCTACTATTCAGGCTTGATGCCTGATTTCTTGATTAATGAGACCCATTGATCGATTTCAGCCTTCAAAAAGCTGACATAGGCAGCTGAGCCTGGGGTTGGCACCACAAAGCCTACAGACTCCAAGCGCTGTCTCACCTCAGGGGTCTGTAAAGCCTGAACCATGGCTGCCTCCAGCTTATCTAAGACAGGTTTAGGCGTGCCTTTGGGGGCACTAATTCCAGCCCATGAGAGTGCCTGAAATCCTGGGTAACCACTTTCTGCAACCGTAGGCACATTGGGATACAAAGGATTACGTTGCAAACTACTCACAGCGATAGGCCTCAATTTACCTGCCTGAACATAAGGCAAAGCAGCATCTTGATTAATGAACTCAATCGGAATTTCGTTAGCTAAAATTGCATTCATCAGAGGGCCTCCTCCACGATAAGGAATGCCCACTAAAGGTAATGGATTGCAATTGAGTTTTTTCTTCACATCAGCACACGTAGCAGTTGCTTGTCTCAGCAATTCCATTGCCATATGACCAGATGACGCATAGGTATAGCCGTAATCCAATTTACCGGGATTAGCACGGGCGTAATCCACCACATCTTTGAGAGTCTTAAAAGGCCGATCTGGATTAACTACCAAAACATTTGGGCCTAGGTCAATCAAAGAGATATGCGCAAAATCTTTTAAAGAGTCATATTTCAAATTCGGATCTAAGCCATGGGCCACTGCGTTTTGTCCCACACCAGTCATGACTAAGGTATAGCCATCCGCAGGAGCTGCAGCTGCTCTCTCTGCACCAATGACGCCACCACCCCCCGAGATATTTTCAATCACAAATGCCTGCTTCAAAATCTTGGTCAATTGCTCAGCCGAAATGCGAGCCATGATGTCAGTTGTACCCCCTGGAGGAAAGGGAACAATGATCTTCACCGGCTTATTGGGATAATCCGATTGTGCAATCGCAGGGATGCAACATGTGCCAAGCAAGCCGCAAATGAGTAATACCCTAGAAATGAAAGAAAGTTTGGTCATTGAATGATCCTTATGAATTAATCTGTACAGCACTAGTCTCGAAATGCAAGATTAAATAAGAGCGTGGCAGAAAACAAGTACTGATATACCCTTTATCCTGAATCTGGCTATAAAAAAAGCCCCTGAATTTCTACAGGAGCTTTTTGTATTTTCAACTCATTAAAACTGAACTGTCTGCCCTTCAGTCATAGGGATCACTTGAATTTTGCTACCTTTCATATCCGCCTGAAATTCGGCAAGCGTTCCTTTAGCTAAAGGATTGGAGTTGTAGTGCATTGGGATCACCATTTTAGGATTGATCATCTCGCGCAGTGCATGAGCCGCATCATCAGGAGCCATAGTGAAATTACCACCAATTGGGACCATCACTAAATCTGGCTTGTAGTATTCGCTGATGAATTTCATATCACCAAAGATACCGGTGTCACCCATATGCCAAATCTTGAAACCATTCTCTAGTTGAATGATGTAGCCCATTGCTTCACCAGCATGGTGTGACTCTAATTTATTGGTTGCCGGATTTTTCCAGACCAATAAAGAGGAGTGCTCTGCTTTCACTGCAGTGACTTTAATACCAGGCAGAGGTGTTATGCGGCCCGATTTATTAAAACGGTGAGTCAATTCAGCAGGCATGACTCCCAGGGTAATCAAAGGAGTAATCATATCTGCAGGACCATACAGTTGAGTCTTGTGCATTTTGGCTAAATCCGGAGCATCGCCAATATGATCCACGTGTGCATGCGTTACTAAAAGTAAATCAACATGGCCGAGTGCAGCTAAATCATTTTTATAAATTGCCGGCGTCTTTGGGCCACCTGTAATCCAAGGATCAATGACGATGATCTTGCCCCCTGGGCTCTTGATTCGAAATCCAGCCTGACCAAGCCAGAGGATTTCTGTCTTACCTTGTGCGGAGTTGGGTGCTGGAGCTTGTGCTTGAATGCTGCCTGAGGTGCCTAATAAAACGACTGATAGATAAAATCCTACCAAGCTCTTGTAAGAAGAAAGTGTCATGCGGTTGCCCCTCGGTAGTTATTGTTTTAGATGTTTCTAAAACTATATCCCAGATAGCAGATGCTCACCAATGTGGCATTGCACCATTGAATTACCCTTATTTCCAAAAGATAGAAATCTTTTGCGCTTGCCCAGCTTTAATTGAGATTGATCTCTTTTGCTCCACACCTTGGTAACTGGCCTGAATTGCATAGTCGCCCGCGGTCAGATTCATAAGCATATAGGGGCCATCTGCCTTAGCATCAAAAACGACAACATTTTTTGCATTCAGTACTTTGATTTGACTGCCAAAAATCCAAACCCCTCTACCGCTTTCAAGCTGGGAGAGCTCTAGCAATAATGGCCATTGCTTTGCTTCCGCAAGAATGGCCGTTGATTCCTCTTCACCCACTCCTCCAGTGATATAGGAGATACCCTCTGAATACTGCGTTTGAGGAATCTGCGCCCAAACTGATGGGGCAGTCAATATACAAAGAATGAGGGCCAATGGGCGTATAAGTGTTTTCATCAGTTCATATTACATCTAGAACTTGTAATAAAAAAGCCCCGCTTACACGGGGCTTGGGGAGATGCGCTACTAAATTGGTTATGGGAGCATAACGATAGCGCCAGCAATCTTTCTTCCTTCCGCAGCCCGATGTGCATCAGCAGCCTGCTCTAAAGAAAATTTAGCGCCAATTTGAACCTTCACTTGTCCCTTAGCAATAGCATCAAACACTGCTTTCGCATTCTCTTGGAGAAGTGCTGGAGTCGCATTGTGTGGAAATACAGATGGCCTTGTCAAAAATAAGCAGCCCTTCTTGTTCAAGATTTCTGGCTGAATTTCCGGTGCCGGTCCAGATGCAGCGCCAAATAACGCAACCGTACCAAATGGAGCCGTGCAATCCAAAGAACCCAAGAAGGTGGTTTTAGCAACAGAGTCGTAAACCACATTTGCCTTCTTGCCGCCAGTTGCTTTGAGGAACTCTTCAACCCAATTTGGATTGGAGTAATCAATGACAGCATCACAACCAGCCTCTTTAGCTGCAGCAAACTTAGCTGGGGATCCAACACTTCCCACAACAAAGGCGCCCAAGGCTTTTGCCCAGCCCGCCAAAATTTGACCAACACCACCGGCTGCCGCATGCACTAAGACGATATCGCCTGCTTTCACCTTGTAGGTTTTTTGGACGAGGTATTGCGCTGTCATAGCCTTGAAAAACACTGCAGCAGCAACTTCATCAGAAACATTGTCGGGCACTGGAACTAATTTATCTGCAGCTACATTACGTGCGCTAGCATATGCGCCAATGCCAGCATTCATATACATGACACGATCGCCGACTTTCAGACCAGTAACACCCTCACCTATCGCCTGCACCACGCCGACCGCTTCATGGCCTAGGCCAGTTGGCATTTCTAGTGGGTATACGCCAGAGCGCTGATACACGTCAATAAAATTAAATCCAATGGCAGTTTGACGAAGTTGCACTTCACCTTTTGCTGGCGCTAGCAATTCTTTATCTATGAGTTTGATTACGTCGGCACCACCTAATTCAGAAAGACTAACGACTCGAGCTGTTGTCACATGTCACCTATATTTTTTATTAGAAATTGTGCAGTTAGCAAAGGCTATATAGCCTTGATCACACTGCCCCACAAGAGAAAGTGTGACATAAATTGGTGACTTCTGTTTAGCGCTTATAAAAACTGAGTGTTACTTCACCTAAATTAATCCCAAACTTACTCATCTGAGCCTTATTGAGCATTACCTTAGGGCTTACAAGATACATCCAATCATCAAACTGGACGTTGTAAATAGTGCCGTCCACTGGTAAGGCTAAGGTGTAGGCCCAATTCAAGGCATTACCAGCCGACTCCCCCTGAGCATCCCCCACAACATCATCAGCTCTACCTACATATTTGCCTGGAGAAACTTCGGTTAGTTTCCAAATTCTTTTTTGCTTAGTGCCGTCGGAGTATTCAAAGCTTTCATCTAAGACTCCTACCTTTTTGCCATCAACTACAGTCCAGTTCGCCTGAATCAAGACCGTAAATCGCTTAACAACAGCCCCACTGCGGTCTGTAAAGATACCGTAAGCGTCGAGCGTTCCTGAAAAATATTCGCTTAAGTCTAAAACTGGTTTCTCATTAGCATATTGAGAAATTTTTGGGCCAGAACAAGCGCTGAGCAACAAGCTCGCAAATATCAAGATGCCTAATTTATATAAATTTTGTTTCATTGCTTAACAACCTTCGCTAATGAGTGGGGGCGGACAATTTTGCCCAAGAAGTTCGCTACGTAGTTTTGGAGCAGTAGTTTTGGTATCAAACCAAATACCAAAAAAGGCTTTAGAGAATTCCGCACCCTTTACTTGGGCAATCTGTTTTCCATCGAAATAAAACAGCGTGCCCTGCTTGGGGGTATAGATTGCAGTTAATGCCTGACCAGATTCCACATTAGGCAGGAAGCCTGCTAATTCCTTACCCCACAGAACGGCTTGCATATCGGGCACGCCAATTTTTTTCATTTCTTCAGCGGTTCTATTAGCAATAGATACCCCAGTAAATGATTTTTGGTAGCGCAGATCCAAAGCAAACTCAGGAGAATTGAGATTGCCAGCACGATAGAGGGCAGCATCATAAATATCCAGCCCCCACCAAGTCAATTTCCCACTACCTTGAAGTTTGGCGGAACCAAATGCATTATTAATATGAGCTGCATCGCGAGCAAAGCTTTCTGAGCCAAGCAAACAAGTCAATGCACAAAGGGATAGTAGAAATCGTCTCATATTCTTCCAAAGAGGTACATCTGTTACAGAGTACCTATGCCCCGCATTCAGCAAGTTTAAGCTTATTTCAATAAACTGGTATCTATTACTCAGAAGAGGGCTTTTATGCAAAATGATGTGGCACTAAACGTATTGGGGCAGCCTTTGGTTCCCTGCTCCTTTGAGCCGCTAACGGGATTTTTTCGAGATGGCTGCTGCAAAACGAATGAAGAAGATAGCGGAAGTCACCTAGTTTGCGCGGTAGTGAGCGATGAGTTTTTACAATTTAGTCTTGCCAAAGGCAATGATCTGATTACACCTAGGCCTGAATATCGATTTCCTGGTTTAGTTGCGGGCGACCAATGGTGTCTTTGCATAAATCGCTGGATAGAAGCAGCTCAAGCTGACTGTGCGCCTCTCATTAAATTAGAAAGCACCAATATCAAAGCGCTTGAGATTGTCCCTTTAAATGTTCTAGAGCAATACTCAACCCAAGAGTGAAAGCGTTTTATACCGACCATTTTGTCTTGCCATTACCAAGCGGCCACCGCTTTCCAATGGAAAAGTATTCCAAGCTGCGGAACTTAGTTACTACGATAGAAGGTATCGAACTGGTTGAAGCACCTGCAGCGAGCGACACTCAAATTTTGTATGCGCATGACCCTCAGTACCTGATCAAAATCATTCAAGGAAATCTAAGCCCACTAGAACAAAGAGAGATTGGCTTTCCTTGGAGCGAAAAGATGGTGGAGCGCTCCCGCAGATCAGCAGGAGCAACTGTGGCTGCTTGCAAAACAGCTATGTCCGAGGGAGTGGCCGTTAATTTAGCGGGCGGCACGCATCACGCCTATCGAGATATGGGCTCTGGCTTTTGTGTCTTTAATGATTCTGCTATTGCGGCCCGCACTTTACAAAAAGAAGTGAGCTCTAAGCTCAAAATTGCCATTATTGATTTAGATGTTCATCAGGGAAATGGCACCGCATCCATTCTTCAGCAAGACTCATCTATTTTTACCCTATCGATTCATGGTGAGAATAACTTTCCCTTTAAAAAAGAATCAAGTGATCTCGATTTAGGTTTAGCGGATGAATGCGAAGACCAAACATATCTGAATGCCTTAGAAAATTGTTTAGATCAATTAGATGCGAAATTTCGGCCAGATAGCCTGATTTTCTTAGCAGGCGCAGATCCGCATGAAGGCGATCGTCTTGGGCGCTTAAATATTAGTGATGAAGGAATGCGCCTGAGAGATGAGATGGTTCTGCAATACGCTCTTGATAGAAACTTACCAATTGCGCTATCGATGGCGGGCGGCTATGGAAAAGAAATTGAATCAACCGTTCAAATTCATTTTCAGACCATTAAAACCGCCCTGGAATTTCAGAAGAGATACTAGGGCTTCTTGCTCGAAGACTGACTATTCGCAAGTTTAGTCGCGTTCTCTACGCTTTTTTCAAAGTGAGAAAAGGAATCAGTCATTGCCGACCGTATTAGGTCAAAATTTTGGAGAGCAGTATTAAATGAGGTTTTAAAGACTGATACATATGCCTCACTTCCGCTAGGTGCATTATTCGTAGCATCGTTTACAAAATGAATCAAATCGGCTTTAGATTCCTCAATCATGGACTCAGCAATACCAGCCAATTCTTTATTGCCCTGATTTAGAATTTTAAGTAGCTTCTGATGATATTGAGTAACTTCTTTAGCTGCATCTTGCAACACTTCTGCATGCACAAAATCAAATGCACTACGGGGATCTTGTGACTTCATTAACTCGGCAACCCGTTTTTGTACTGTGGCAGCCAATTCTTGAGCAGCTTGTTGATTAATCTGATTAATTGCTTGCGCACTCTCCATGGCCACTGCGCCAACTTCTTTTGTTGCCTTCATCATCTTTTCCTGCCCCGCAAGGGCATCTACATCAAATGGATTCTTCGCCATATGGCCTCCCTATTCATGAGTACTAATATCAATCTACTCTCGTTTTAGGTACTTGCCATAGAGGAATACCAGTAGAAAATTGGGATTCTAAAAAATAGAGGGGATAAAAAAGCCACCCGAAGGTGGCTTTTTTATCTACAGGTCTTAGATAGTCTTAGTTTTTAATACGCCGCTCAATCCAAGAGCCTAGGATATCTGCAATCTGAATGCTATTGCTGTCTTGCATAATCATGTGTGAGTTACCCATAATTCCAATCTCAGGCAATAACAGTAACTCCACTTTGCCACCAGCTTGGTTAGCCTTTTCAACAAAGGCACGACAAGCTTTTAATCTTGGCGCCCATCGCGGAGAAATCTCCATATAGTCACCATACATCACCATAATAGGCATCTTGGTATATGGGGTCATATCGCTATTTGCATCGGGACAAGCGGACGGCTCAACTGCAATAATTCCTGCAATACCCTCATTACTTAATTGGG